>JAFRBA010000158.1 GCA_017405115.1 Kiritimatiellia bacterium | reverse complement strand
GTGATTTTAATCTGTGTGAGCCCTTTTACATTGGGCTTTGAAAACAGAACTTCCTGCAGTCTCGCTTCGCCGGTAAAGAAAGGCATATCCTGCAGCATGATGACTTCCCTGCACTTCTCCGCCAGCAGAATGGCCTCCTGAAGCGGGTGCTAGAGGCCCTGGGATTCCAGGTCGAGGGCCTGATGGCCCGCGTGAAGTGGATGTCGCCGGACGACGCGCCGCCGCGTCCGCGCGCGGACATACGTCCCGACTATCCGAGGGCCGCTCGCGCGCGCGGCGAGCAGGGGGACGTCGAGCTGGAGATTTCCGTAGACGCGGAAGGCGAGGTCGACGGCGTCGCGGTCGTGTCGTCCAGCGGTTTCGCCGAGCTCGACGACGCGGCGGAGAGGGCGGTGCGCCGGGCGCGCTTCGTTCCTGCCAGTTCGGGCGGGCGGCCTGTCGCCTCCCGTGCGCGGCTGAAGCTCGAGTTCAAGTTGAAGTAGCAATGCAAGAAAGGAAATGACGGCATGACTGGAGTGATCCTTGCGACGGCAGTCGCGGTCGAGGCGGCAATGACAAACGGGGTGGCCTTTCTCCTGTCCAGACAGGCGGAGGACGGGCACTGGAGCGATCCGCAGATCCCTGCGCTGACGGCGTTGCCGCTCTGGGCGCTTACGGGCGCGGACGCCAAGGGCACGGAGGCGGCGCGCCGGAAGGCCGCTGCGTTCGTGCTCTCCACGCAGCGTCCGGACGGCGGCTTCTACGTGCCGAAGCCGGGACGCGGAGGGTCGGGGCTCGGGAACTACAACACTTCGGTCTGCCTCGCCGCGCTCTACGACTCGGGCATGGCCCCGAAGTCCGCGATGCTGCGCGCGCGAGAGTACATAGCCTCTTCCCAGCTTACTGGCGACGACACGATGGCGGGCGGCTTCGGCTACGACCGCATATCCAGGCGCCGCTATGCGGACCTCTCCAACACGTCCTACGCGATGAGCGCGATGGCGAAGACGGCGTCCCTCGAGGAGTTCCGCGCCGACGGCAGGCGTGTCGACATAGACTGGGACAAGGCCCTTGCGTTCGTGCAGAACCTCGTGGAGAGGGAGGGCCCGGACGCCGGTGGCGCGGCCTACAACGACAGGACTCCGCAGGCCGGCACCGCCACCAACGCGCAGGGGCGGGTGCATCTTCGCGCATACGGCTCGATGACGTACGCCGCGGTCTTGTCGATGTGCGCGGCGAAGCTCGACCGCGGCGACCCGCGCGTCAGGCAGTCGCTCGAGTACCTGGCGACCAACTGGACGGTGGACGAGAACCCCGGGATGGGCAGGCAGGGGCTCTACTACTTCTACGACATTATGGCGCGCGCGCTTTCCGCCGCGCAGGTCGACGAGGTGGGCGGGCACAAGTGGCGGACGGAGCTCGCCGCCAAGGTCGTCTCGCTGCAGAAGGGCGACGGCAGCTGGAGCAACGACAACAACCGCTTCTGGGAGGCCGACCCCGTGCTCTGCACGTCGTTTGCGGTGATCGTGCTGTCGCTCTGCAGGTGACGAATTCGCGTTGGCAGCATGGGAAGGGAGCAGAAGTGAAGATCATAGCAGGGCTTGGGAACCCGGGGCCGCAGTACGCCGACACCCCGCATTCGGTGGGCTTCGAGGCGGTGGACGCGATTGCCGCGTCGGCGGGCGCGTCATGGGAGGCAAAGCGGGCCTTCAACTGCCTCATGGCGCGCTGCATGCTTGGCGGGCAGCCCGTGCTGCTCGTGAAGCCGCAGACGTTCATGAACTTGTCCGGCGAGTCCGTCGCGCCGGTCGTGAAGTACCACAACGCAACGCCGGGGGATCTCGTCGTCGTGCAGGACGACATCGACCTGCCCGTCGGAAGGCTCCGCATCCGAGTCGGCGGCAGCTGCGGGGGGCACAACGGCGTGCGCAACATAATCGAGCGACTCGGCACCGGCGCGTTCGCGCGCGTCAAGATCGGCGTCGGCAAGGACGGACGGAACGTGATCGGACACGTCCTCGGCAAGTTCGACCCTGCGACTCGCGGCGTCATGGACCTTGTCGTCGCCGCGGCCGCCGCGGCCGTCGAGGCCGTGGTGCGCGATGGGCCCGAGAGGGCGATGAACGCCTACAACGGATGGACCCTGCCCGCGGCGGAGGCGTCCGGCGCCTGACGCGCGGTTGACTTGATCGCCCCATAGTGATATCATTGCGCCCCATGAGAAAGACACATGCCGTTGGTGCGTTCGTCGCGGCGCTTGCTGCTTCGTGCGCGTTCGCCTGGGAGTATGACAAGGTTGACGTCGTGGACATCGACCCGCTTGAGGCGATCGTCGCCGGATGGAAGGCGGCTCCGCCGTCGGCCCCGCGAAAGGTCCTGCTGTTCTCGGAGTGCTTCGGATACAACCACCACGGCGGGCGCTGCTACGGAGACTGGACCTTCCGCCGCGCCGGAGAGGTGTCCGGCGCCTGGAGCGTAGTCCAGGAAAAGGACGTGAAAAAGCTCGCGGACCAGGCGTACCTTTCCGGGTTCGACGCGATATGCTTCTGCAACTCCACATGCGTCTCCGAGAAGCTGGCCCCCGGGCTCACGGCCGCGCTCACTGCGTTCGTCAAGGGCGGGAAGGGCATCGCGCTCATCCACTCCGGGCTTGACGCGTTCAAGGACTCTGACGAGCTCCTCAGCATGTTCGGGGGGTGTTTCCGGGGGCATCCATGGCATTCGAACGGCAACTGGAAGATACTCAACGAGCGCCCGGCCGACCCTGTCAACGCCTCGTTCCGCACCAATGGCGCAAGCTTCTTCAAGGTCGACGAGATATACCAGTTCCCGGCCTTCTTCGACAGGTCCAGCTGCACCGTGCTGCTTTCGGTGGATCTCTCCGACCCGGCCACGAAGGCGGCGGAGCAGTGGTGGGAGAAACGGTTCGGCCCGGGGGCGACGCGTCCCGACCACGACTACGCGGTGTCCTGGACGAAGAACGTTGGCAAGGGCCGCGTGTTCTACACTTCCTTCGGCCACGACAGGGCGGCGTTTCTTGATCCCGAGCGGCTTTACCACATGTTCGCGGGCCTGCAGTACGCTCTCGGGGACCTGTGCGCGAAGAAGCCCGCGCCGCGCGCCGACGAGCCGGTGCTGCGAACGGACTGGGCTGGCGGCCCGTGGCGCGAGAGGATGAACAAGTCCGCCAAGGACCTGAAGGGGCAGTCGCTCGACTTCGCATTCTTCGGCGACTCCATAACGATGGGCTGGACGTATCCCGCGGCATACCGCTATCCCGGCGGTAAGGAGGTCTGGGACAGGCACTTCGGCAAGATGAAGACGGCGAACTTCGGGATGTCCGGCGATCGCACCGAGCACCTCATATGGCGCATCGAGAAGGACGGCCAGGCGGACGGGTGGACGGCCAAGGTGATATTCGTCATGATCGGCATAAACAACTCCAGTTCCGATCCGGCTGCGCCGGCCGCCGGGGCGGCGCGCATAGTGTCGTCGCTGAAGTCGCGGCATCCCGAGTCCAGGATCGTGCTGTTCGGCGCCCTGCCCGCCCGCTCCCGCGAGGCGTGGGTCAGGGAATATAACGAGCGCCTGTCGAAGATCGCCGGCGGCAACGTCGTCTTCGCGGACATCGGCGGGCGGTTCCTCAAGGACGGCAAGCTGATAGACGCAGGCCTTTTCAACGACGGACTCCATCCGAACCCGAAGGGCTACGAGGTCTTCGCGGAGGAGATGGACAAGCTGCTCGGGGCTCGCTGAGGCCGGCGTCGGGTTCGGTTTATGGTATAATAGCAAGGTTCTCAAGGGAGGATCCAAGACGATGAAGAAGTTTCTGAGCGCAAACGAAGCCGTCGCCCACGCGGCGGCGCAGGCTGGGTGTGTGGTGGCGTCGGCGTATCCGGGCACGCCGTCAACCGATATACTCGAGAACATTGCGAAGTTCAAGGACACCGTGAAGTGCGAATGGGCGGTGAACGAGAAGGTGGCGATGGAGACGGCGATCGGCGCCTCGATGGCCGGCGCCCGGGCGCTGACAGCGATGAAGCACGTGGGGCTCAACGTCGCGATGGACCCGCTCATGACGTTCACCTTCGTGGGGCCTCTCGGCGGCATGGTGGTCGTCTCGGCGGACGACCCCGGCATGCACTCGTCGCAGAACGAGCAGGACAACCGCAACCTCGCCAAGTTCGCAAGAGCCCTGTTGCTGGAGCCGTCCGACAGCCAGGAGGCGTATGACTTCACGGTTAAGGCATTCGAGCTCTCGGAGCAGTTCTCGGTTCCCGTCATCCTTCGCCTCACGACGCGCACGAGCCACAGCGCATCCCTCGTGGAGCTCGGGGACTTCCGTCCCGCGCCGCATCCGCTCCTGCCCTACAGGCGCGACATCAGGAGGAACATACCCGTGCCGATGTTCGCGCGCGGGCAGCGCCTCGCAGCACAGAAGCGCACCGCGGCGATGGAGGCCGCCTCGTGCGAGTCGGCGTTCAACCGCATAGAGAACGGCAAGACTTCGCTCGGCTTCGTGACGTCGGCGGTGGCCTACCAGTATGTAAAGGAGATATTCTCCGAGTATTCCATCCTGAAGCTCGGCTGGACGAATCCGCTGCCAAAGGCTCTTGTTAGGAAGTTCGCCGACTCGGTGGAGAAACTTGTGGTCGTGGAGGAGCTCGATCCGTTCCTCGAGGAGCAGATTCGTGCGATGGGCATCGCCGTCGTCGACCACGAGACGGAGCTCAACATGCTGGAGCTCAACGCGGACCGCCTGCAGAACCTGCGGCACGAGCTCGTCGGCGACGTGCCGGAGGCGAAAAACTCTCAACTCTCAACTCTCAACTCTCAACTTCCAACGCGTCCGCCCGTGCTCTGCGCGGGATGCGGCCACCGCGGGGTCTTCTACGTGCTGCACAAGCTCGGCGCGGTCGTCACCGGCGACATCGGCTGCTACACGCTGGGGGCGTTTCCCCCGCTTGACGCGATGGATTCGACGATCTGCATGGGCGCTTCGATCGGCAACGCCGCCGGCATGAAGAAAGCCGGCCTCAAGGGCAGGATATGCGCCGTCCTCGGCGACTCCACATTCTTCCACAGCGGCATGACCGGCATCCTTTCCGCGCACTACAACGGCACTCCGGTGACGACGGTCGTCCTCGACAACCGCATAACCGGCATGACCGGGCACCAGGACAACCCCGGCAGCGGCAAGACTCTCGACGGTTCGCCCGCGCCCGTGACGGAGATCGACGCCATAGCCAGGGCCTGCGGATACAAGAAGGTCGTCACCGTTTCCGCCGACGACCTCGCGGAGCTGGAGAGGGTACTCAAGGACGCGATGGACGGCGACGAGGGCGCGCTTATAATCGCATACGCGCCATGCCGCATCGCCGCGAAGCTCACGAAGGAAGGGCTTTGTGCGGTCGACGCCGGCAAGTGCAAGGCCTGCGGAGCGTGCTTCAAGCTGGGCTGCCCCGCGATTACGCGCGGCGAGGAAGTGGCTCCCGGTCGCTTCAAGATGACCATCGACGCGAACCTCTGCGCTGGCTGCAAGCAGTGCGGCCAGGTCTGCAAGTTCGGCGCCATCTGCCGCATAAGGTGACGGAGCCCGTCGGAATATGCGCAATGCTGTGAGTTTGGCATGGAGACGGCATGAGAGCGGCCGTTCTGTTCGCTGCCGGCGCGATTGAGTTGTGTACAACCTCATTGCGCTCAAGCATGGCATGGAGGGGATTGAGTCATGATGATACCAATTGGTAGGGCGGTTTCGACGAAACCGCCGTCGACCAACGGCGGCGTCATCGACGCCGCCCTACCGGCGCGGAAGCGGTTGAACCATCGCGGGCCGTCATTGATCGACGTGTTGTCGGCATGGTATTTCATCACGATATGCGCGGCGGAACGTTGCGATTATGGTAGGGCGGATTCGATGAAACCGCCGCCCACGCCATTCATGGTTCACGCATCCGCCATATTGGATGCCGCACGTTTTCGCCATATGCGTGGGGCATGGCGATTGGCCTTGTTCTTGATCATGCCCGACCATATACATCTGATTGCACATTTCCCGGCTATTACATCGAATGCGGCGGTGTCATCGACACCGCCCTACCGTGGGATGGAACATGCCATTGCCGATTTTAAACGTTGGCTTTCGACAAAACATGGTCTCCGATTCCAGCGCGATTTCTTCGACACCCGCCTGCGCGACGATGCGCATTTCGCCGAGAAGTTCGATTACATCCTCGGCAACCCCGTGCGCAAGGGCTTGTGTGCCACGCCGGAAGAATGGTCATATTCAATTGCATTCAGCCGTACAGACGGCGGCATCATCGATGCCGCCCTACCATCTGACGCAGGTGGGGCGGTTTCTGATGAAACAGCCGCCGGTAGGGTCACGAAATGCACCGGGGTTCAATGCCTAAAGATACCGCATGACTACTCGGAGATGACAGAAAAGTGAAGAAGGTTGTGCTAAAGAAGAAACGCGACTTCAGCGTCAGGCGAGGCCACCCCTGGATATTCTCTGGGGCGCTGGAGCCCACCGACGCGGGCGCCGAGCAGGTGGAGGTCTTTGACGCGTCCGGCGAGAGGCTGGGCGTCGGCTTCCACTCTCCGGCGAGCCAGATCAGGGTGCGCATGATGCCGGAGCGCCCAGTGTCCGAGCTGGTCGCCGCGGCCATCGGCCGGCGCGCCGGGTTCTTCGCGGACGCCGCGACGAACGCCGTGCGGCTCGTGAACGCCGAGGCGGACCAGCTTCCCGGCGTCGTCGCCGACTACTACGCCGGCTGGGTCGTGTGCCAGTTCACCAGCGCCGGGGCGGAGTTCTTCAAGCGCGAGGTGGCCGCGGCGCTTATGGCGTTCGCGCCGGGATGCCGCGGCGTTTCGGAGCGCACGGACGTCGACGTGCGCGCGAAGGAGGGGCTTCTGGTCGGCGACGGGTCGTCGGCCTTCGCGGTGCTCTCGGGCGAGGAGCCGCCGGAGCTCGTGGAGATCGCGGAGGGGGATGTTCCGTACCTCGTGGACGTCAGGCGCGGGCACAAGACGGGCTTCTACCTCGACCAGCGCGACGCGCGCGCCGCGGTCGGGAGGCTCGCCAACGGGGCGGACGTGCTGAACTGCTTTTCCTACACGGGCGGGTTCGGCCTCTGCGCGCGCGCCTGCGGGGCGCTGTCCGTCACGCAGGTCGACGCCTCGGCCGACGCGCTTGCGCTGGCGAAGAAGAACGAGGCCCTGCGGCACCTCTGCGGCACCGAGATGCGCTACGTCGAGGCGGACGTGTTCCGCTATCTGCGGGCGTGCCGGGACGAGGGGCGGCAGTTCGACATGGTGGTGCTTGACCCGCCCAAGTTCGCGGCGTCCAAGTCGCAGCTCATGAAGGCCGCCAGGGGCTACAAGGACATAAACCTCCTCGCGATGAAGCTCCTGCGCCCGGACGGGGTGCTCGCCACGTTCAGCTGCTCCGGCGCCGTGTCCGCCGAGTTCTTCGAGAAGATACTTTCCGAGTCGGCGCAGGACGCCGGGGCGGACTTCCAGATCGTCGCCCGAACGCACCCGGGCGCGGACCATCCGGTGGCGCTGTCCTTTCCGGAGGGGGAGTATCTGAAGGGCGTTATACTGAGGAGGATGGGATGAACACCATGCTGAAGATCGTGGCCGTCGCCGCCGCGCTGGCGTCCTCGCCGGGGTGCAGTTCGCCGAAAGGCGACGAACCGGGGACGCTGAAGGTGCTGATGATCGGCAACAGCTTCTCCATATCATGCCTGCGGCATCTGCCGCAGGTCGCGCAGGACCGCGGTGTCGACCTGGACCTAGCCTCGCTCTACATCGGCGGATGCTCGCTCAAGCGGCACTGGGAGAACGTCGAGAAGAGCCGCAAGGACTCCTCTTTCCGTCCGTACCGCTTCGACCGGATCGTGAAAGGCAAGAAGACCGTCGATGGCGCGGCGCGCAACATACCCGACGCGCTCGGGATCGCGAAATGGGACGTCGTGGTTATCCAGCAGGCCAGCCACGACAGCTGGCGCGAGGAGACCTACCATCCGTACGGGGACAACCTCGTCGCCTACATCCGCGAGCAAGTCCCCGGGGCGAAGATCGTCGTGCAGGAGACATGGAGCTACACGCCGTGGGACAAGCGCCTCGCGAAGTGGGGCATCGACCAGAACCAGATGTACGAGAGGCTGCACGCGGCGTACGGGGCGTTCGCGAAGCGACACGGCCTGCAGGTCATCCCGTTCGGCACGGCTATCCAGGCGTGGAGGCGCAGGCTGCCGGTCAAGTACACGGAGAGCTCGTTCGGGGGCGACGTGGTCGGCGGGCGCAAGCAGCGTCCCGAGGACATGTTCAAGCGCACCGTCGACAACAAGTGGGTGCCCAACTGCGACGTCTTCCACCTCGGCGACGGCGGGGAGTACTTCCAGGCGCTCGTGTGGGCGGCGTCTCTCTTCGACGGCGTCGACCTTGCGGAGCTGGAATACCGGCCGGACTTCGTGACGGAGGACGAGGCGAAGCTGATGCGCGAGATCGCGATGGGACTGGACTGAACTGAAACCCCAAAACTGAAACTCCAAATATGCTATAATACTGCCATGGGAACTTATCTGGCGATTGACATCGGGGCCTCGAGCGGACGGCACATGCTGGGCCGCGTCGAAGGCGGGAAGATAGTTCTCGAAGAGGTCTACCGCTTCGAGAACAAGCAGGTGGTTCGCGACGGCCACGACTGCTGGGACGTGGAGGGGCTCGTGGCCAGCCTGAAGGCCGGCATAGCCGCTGCGCGCGAGAAGGGCCCGATCGACTCCATCGGAATCGACACATGGGGCGTGGACTTCGTCCTGCTGGACAAGGATGGCAAGCTCTGCTGCGATCCGGTGGCGTACCGCGACAGGCGCACGGAGGGGATCGACGCAGAGGTCGAGAAGATCGTCCCGTTCGCGGAGCACTACCGCCGGACCGGCATCCAGAAGGCCATATTCAACACAGTGTACCAGCTGATGGCGCTCAAGCGCGAGCATCCCGAGCAGCTGGAGAGGGCCGACAAGCTGCTGATGTTCCCCGAGTACCTCAACTACGCGCTCACGGGGCGGATCGTCCACGAGTACACGCACTCGTCGACCTCGGCGCTCCTCGACGCGGCGCGCAAGGACTGGGACTTCGAGCTCATCGGGAAGCTCGGCCTGCCGGCGCGGCTCTTCGGCAAGCTGGAGATGCCCGGCGCGACCGTCGGTACGTACGAGGGCATACCCGTGGTGCTGCCGGCCATGCACGACACCGGCAGCGCCTACCTGGCGGTGCCTGCGCGCGACGACCGCGCCGTCTACATATCGAGCGGGACCTGGTCGCTTCTCGGCGTCGAGAACGACCACCCGATCACGGACCAGGCGGCGCTTCTCGCGAACTTCTCGAACGAGGGCGGGGCATGGGGCCGCTACCGCTTCCTGAAGAACATAATGGGCCTCTGGATGATACAGTCGATCCGACGCGAGCTCAACGGCGTCAGCTACGTCGAGGGCCGCGACTCCGGCGAGACACGCGAGGCCCTGGCGCGCATCCGCGACTACGAGAAGGGCCGCAAGTACTCCTTCGCCGACCTCGAGATGTCCGCCCGCGGCGCGTCGGACTACCAGGTCACGATCGACGTCAACGAGAACAGGTTCCTCAACCCGTCGTCGATGACCGCCGCGGTAATCGACGCGGCGTCCGCCGAGGGCAGGCCGCCGGAGACCGTCGGCGAGCTCATGCAGTGCGTGTACAAGTCGCTGGCCGAGTGCTATGCGGACGCGATACGCATCCTCTCGGAGCTTACGGGCAAGGCCTACACCTCCGTGAACATCGTGGGCGGCGGATCCAAGGACCTCTACCTCAACGCGCTCACTGCGGAGTCCACGGGGCTGGAGGTCTTCGCCGGCCCGACCGAGGGCACGGCGATAGGCAACCTCATCGTGCAGATGATCGCGGCGGGCGAGTTCGCCGACCTGGCGGAGGCCCGGAAGGCGATAGTCCGTGGCTGACGCAGCCCTGTCCGAGATGAGGAGCTCCGGCATGAGGAACATGGCTTTCGCGATTGCGGCGGCGCTTGCGTGCTGCGCCGCCCGGCCCGCTGCCGCCGAGGAGGAGGGCGAGGCCGAGCGCGCCGTGCGGATGAAGTGGTTCACCGACGCGCGCTTCGGCATGTTCATCCACTTCGGAGCGTATTCGCTGGCGGGGCGCCACGAGTGGGTGAAGAACTACGAGGACATCCCCGACGACGAGTATCAGCGCTACGTGGACAACTTCGACCCCGACCTCCTGGACGCGCGGGCATGGGCCCGCGCGGCGAGGGACGCGGGCATGAAGTACATCGTGCTGACCACCAAGCACCACGAGGGGTTCTGCCTCTTCGACTCGAAGCTCACCGACTACAAGTCCACCAACACGCGGTTCGGTCGCGACATCGTGCGCGAGTTCGTGGACGCGTGCCGCGCGGAGGGACTCAGGGTCGGCTTCTACTACTCCCTCGTAGACTGGCACCACCCGGACTACACCTACGACTACTGCTACCCGCGCCACAAGGGCCTTACCCCCGAGAAGTACGCCGAGCTCAACCGCGGCAAGGACTTCTCGAAGTACATCGCCTACATGCACGGCCAGGTGCGCGAGCTGCTCACCGGATACGGCAAGGTGGATATCATGTGGTTCGACTTCACCGCCAACAAGGACTCGTGGTTCCGCCCGATGTTCAAGGTGACCGAGGACTGGGACGGGGCCAGGCTCATGCGCATGACCCGCGAGCTGCAGCCCGGCATCGTGGTGAACGACAGGCTCGGGGACGGCGTCCGCGGCGACGTCTACACGCCGGAGCAGGTGAAGGAGTCGAAGTGGCCTGAGAAGGGTGGCCGCCGGGTGGACTGCTGGGAGACGTGCCAGACCTTCTCCGGGTCGTGGGGCTACAACCGCGACGAGATGACGTGGAAGAGCGTGCGGCAGCTGCTCGAGCTGCTCGTCGACACATGCTCCAAGGGCGGCAACGTGATCCTGAACGTCGGCCCTACCGGGCGCGGCACGTTCGACCGCCGGGCCCTCGACCGGCTGGCAGGCATCGGCGAGTGGATGCGCGTCAACGGGCGCTCCATATACGGCTGCACCGAGGCCCCGCGCGAGTTCGCGGCGCCGGAGGGCACGAAGCTCACGTACAATCCGGAGACGCGCCGCCTCTACGTGCACCTGCTGGACTATCCGATCAAGGTCCTGCCATTCTCCTTCGCCGAGAAGGTGCGGTACGCGCAGTTCCTGCACGACGCCTCGGAGGTGAAGGTTCGCCTGCCGCGGAACGTCTCCGGCTCCGTGCGAAAGGGCGAGCCGCCGTCGTTCCACCTGCCGGTCGTCAAGCCGGACGTCGAGATACCCGTCATCGAATGCATTTTGAAGTGAGAGAAAGGAAGTACAAGCACATGGACAAGAAACTGTACATCAAACCGCCGCTTGTGGACCGCAGCTACGACTGGCGCAACGGCCCCCAGCCCAAGACGCGCCGCGCGCTCGACGCGTTCTTCAGGTCCCCGCAGATCCGCCGCGTGAAGCAGGCGATGTGCGAGATGGGCCGTCGCATCTACGCGCGCGGCTACACCGACGGCAACGGGGGGAACCTTTCGGTGCGTGTCGGAGAGGACCTCGTGCTGTGCAGCCCGACGCTCTGCTGCAAGGGCTTCATGGAGGAGCGCGACATCTGCCTCGTCGACATGGACGCCGGGCAGCTCTGCGGATACAGGCCGAGGACGTCCGAGGTGAAGGTCCACATCGCGATGATGAAGGCCGCGGGGTGGAGCGCGTGCATACACTGCCATCCGCCGCACTGCAACGCGTTCCTGTTCGCCGGCCAGGTGCCGCCGAGCGGCATCAACCCCGAGGCGGACATCTTCTTCAACCAGATCCCGCTCGCGCCGTACGCGACGCCGGGCTCCGACGAGGTCGCGGCGACCGTCGCCGCCGCCGCGAAGAAGTCCAACGTGGTCTTCATGGAGAACCACGGAATCGTCTGCGGGGCGCGCGACATAGAGGAGGCCGAGTGGTTCGCCGAGAACGCGGACGCGTACTGCCAGGTGCTGCTGCTGGCCGCGGGGCACGGCGCGAAGCTCAAGCAGGTCGGCCCGGAGGGCGTAAGGGCCTTCCTCGAGATCCGCAGGTCGATGGGGCTCCCCGTCGACGACAAGGCACCGCTCTACAACACCCACAGGTTCAACGGCTACAAAATGGGCGTCTCGTCCAAGTAACAACGAAAGGAAAAACGTCATGATCAACCGCATCATCCTCAACGAAACCTCCTACCACGGCGCAGGCGCCGTGAAGGCGATCACGTCCGAGCTCTCCGCCCGCGGACTCAAGAAGCCGATTGTCTTCTCCGACCCGGACCTCATCAAGTTCGGCGTCACGAAGAAGGTGACCGACATCCTCGACAAGGCGAAGGTCAAGTACGCCGTCTACAGCGAAATAAAGCCGAACCCGACGATTGCCAACGTCAAGAACGGCGTCAAAGCGTTCAAGGCCGCCAAGGCGGACTGCATAATCGCCATCGGCGGCGGAAGCTCCATGGACACGGCGAAGGCCGTCGGCATCATCATCGCGAACCCGAAGTTCGCCGACGTCCGCTCCCTCGAGGGCGTCGCGCCGACGGAGAACCCGTCCAGGCCGATCCTCGCCGTGCCGACGACCGCCGGCACTGCCGCCGAGGTGACGATCAACTACGTCATCACCGACGTCGAGAAGAAGCGCAAGTTCGTCTGCGTGGACCCGCACGACATACCGGTCGTCGCGTTCGTGGACCCGGAGATGATGTCCACCATGCCCAGGGGCCTCACCGCCTTCACGGGCATGGACGCCCTCACGCACGCGATAGAGGGCTACATCACCAAGGCCGCGTGCCCGATGACGGACATGATGCACCTCGAGGCGATCCGCCTCATCTCGCTTTCGCTCCGCGACGCGGTCGCCAACAAGCCTTCCGGCCGCGCAGGCATGGCCCTCGGACAGTACATCGCCGGCATGGGCTTCTCCAACGTAGGCCTCGGCATCGACCACTCGATGGCCCATGGGCTCTCCGCCCTCTACGACATGCCGCACGGAAAGGCGTGCGCGATCCTGCTGCCGACCGCGATGAAGTTCAACGCGCCCAAGACGGGCGACAAGTACCGCAGGATCGCCGTTGCGATGGGCGTGAAGGGCGCAGAGAAGATGCCGCTGGCGAAGGCGCGCAAGGCCGCTGTCGCCGCTGTCGAGAATCTGGCGAAGGACGTAGGCATACCGCCGAACCTCAAGGGCGTCCTGAAGAAGGAGGACATACCGTTCCTCGCGAAGTCGGCTTATGCGGACGCATGCCGCCCGGGCAATCCGCGCGACATCGCGGTCAAGGACATAGAGAGGCTGTACGCCGGTCTGCTGTAGCGAGGTCCGGCGGCCGGACGCCGTCGGCAGGGGAGGACACATGGCCAGACTCACCGACATCGGATGGAACGAGTTCGCGGCGCTTTCGCTCGAGGCGAAGCGCCCCTATCTGGCGCGGCAGGAGGGCGACGGAATGCCCTACCACACGCTGTTCGCGCAGCAGTTCGACAGGGCGCTGCTCGTGAGGCTGTGCGCCCTTGCGAACCGCATCCGCTTCATCAACAAGTCGAAGGAGGGCGCCCTCTACCTGAAGAGCGTCCTCGCCCACAAGCGGGCGATGCTCTACTTCTCGCAGCCCAGTTCGCGCACGTTCCTGTCGCACCTGGCGGCATGCCAGATACTCGGCATCACTACCGGGTCCGTGCGCGACGCCGCGACTTCGTCCGAGTTCAAGGGGGAGTCGAAGGAGGACTCGATACGCACGTTCTCGAGCTACTTCGACATGATAATCATGCGCTCGCCGGAGCAGGGCCTGGCGGAGAAGATGGCGTGGGAGCTGTCCAACTCCTCCCGCCCCATACCGATCCTGAACGCAGGCTCCGGCAAGGACCAGCATCCCACGCAGGCCCTGCTGGACATATACACCCTCGTGCGATCCTTCGAGAACAAGGGCGGGCTGGACGGCCGCACGGTCGTGTTCTGCGGCGACCTGCTGCGCGGCCGCACGGTGAGGTCCCTCTCATACCTGCTCACGAACTTCCGCGACGTGCGCCAGGTGTTCGTCGCGCCGAAGGAGCTGCAGGTGCCCGAAGACGTGACGGGCATCCTGACGGCGAAAGGGGTCTCGTATTCGGTCTCCGGGAACCTGCGCGAAGCCGTCCGCGAGGCGGACGCTGTTTACATGACGCGCATCCAGGACGAGTGGGACTCGTCGAAGGGCGCTTCCGCCCGCATCGACACGTCGCACTTCAAGTTCGGGGCCGAAGAGCTGGCGATCCTCAAGCCCGACGGCGTGATCATGCACCCGCTTCCGCGCCGCGACGAGATCGCGACCTGCTGCGACCACGACCCGCGCGCCATGTACTGGCGCCAGATGCGCAACGGCATGTGGATAAGGGCGGCGCTCATCGCGGCGACGTTCGGATTCGAGGAGTCGGTGATGAACTGCGGCTACTGACGGCATGAAGAAGAAATCAGAAAGAAGGCCCGACCAACTCAGGCCGATACGCATCGAGCGCAACTTCACCAAGCACGCCGCCGGCAGCGTGCTCATAAAGTGGGGCGATACGTGGGTTCTCTGTACGGCGTCCGTCGAGGACAAGGTTCCGCCTTTCCTGCGCGACACCGGCAGGGGATGGGTGACGGCCGAGTATTCGATGCTTCCGTCGTCGACAGGCGGGGGGCGCAAGGAGCGGGACATAAAGAAGCTCAAGCTAGACGCGCGCTCCACGGAGATACAGAGGCTCGTCGGACGCGCCCTCAGGGCGGCTGTCGACATGGAGAAGCTCGGCGAGCGCCAGATAACCATCGACTGCGACGTCCTGCAGGCGGACGGAGGAACGCGCTGCGCGGCCATAACCGGCGGGATGGTTGCGCTGGAGCTTGCGGTGAAGAAGCTCCTGAAGGAGCGGGTGATAGGCGAGAACCCGCTGGTCTGCCGCGTGGCCGCTGTGTCCGTCGGCGTCTGCGGCGGGATCCCCACGCTCGACCTCGACTATGTCCACGATTCGGCTGCGGAAGTGGACCTCAACGTCGTGATGACGGACGACGGACGGTTCGTGGAGCTCCAGGGCTGCGCCGAGCACAAGCCGTTCTCCGACCGCCACCTTGCGGCTATGCTGAAGCTCGCGAAGTCCGGCCTTGGCAGGATCTTCGAGTCCATCCGCTAGCCGGCCTGGCGCGCCGGCGCGTCGGTGACGACGCGGTCGAGGCGGATGTCGTGCGGCTCGGACGGGATGTCGTCGACGAGCTGGAAGTCGTGGGCGACGCCGATCTTGATGGAGCCTGCGCTTGACGCCGCGAGTAGTCGGTCGTACCATCCGCCGCCGTAGCCGAGTCGGACGCCTTCCCTTGTGAAGGCTAGCCCCGGGATGATCCATGTTCCGATTCTCCCAGGCTCTACGATTTCTCCTTCCGCAGGTTCGAGGATGCCCATCGGCCCGCGCCGAAGGTGTTCTTCCGAAAGGCTCCTGATCCTCGCCATCTCGTATGTAACGCCGTTCCAGCGCGGCGATGCGACCGCCACGCCGCGCCCAAGCGCTTCGCGTATGAAGTCCGCAAGGTCGATCTCGTCGGGAGAGGCGAGATATACGGCGATGGTGCCAAGCCCTCCGGATGGTTCTGGCGCTTCGATGACCGACGCCAGCTTGCCGCAGATAGCTTCCGAGGCGCGTTCGCGCTCTTCGCGCGTCAGGGCCTTCCTGCGCGCCCGCATCTCGCGTCGTATGTCGTCTTTCGAATGCACGGAGGTTTCTTTCTTGTCAGGACCGTCGCGCCTATTATACCATTTTGCCCCACGGCGTGCATGCCGCGCGCCTAGGCCCCAGAGATCCCTCATCTGGGGGGAATCTCTGTCGTGGTGGTTGTCCGGTTCACGGGTGAGCCTGTTTTGATATAATACACGGCAACAAGGTCGGCGGGGTTGTCCCTGCCGTGAAAAGTGAGTGAGGAGGATACAGTGGGGAATATGACTCTTTGTGAGCGGGTTCTTGTGTTGCTGGCTGTGGTTGCCGCATCGCCTGCGCCAGCCGCCACGGCGCAGAACGCCGGGGAAGTCGCGAACTTCTCGTTCGAGGAATGCGCCGGCTCGTGCGCAATGGACTCCGCGACAGGGCTGGAGGCCATGCTGTCGCCCTCCGCGAGATGGGCTTCCGGCTCGTTCGGCGGAGCCCTCGCCACGGGGTGGTGCGGCGCCTGTGCGCACGTGGACGGGTTGCAGTCCCTCGAGGGGGCGGACGCCTGCACGGTGTTCGTTAGATTCCGCAAGACCGACGCCGGCTTCGGCATGTACCAGAACCTTCTGACGTCCCAGGACTGGGGGGCAAAGGGCGGCTTGATGTTCTTCTCGAGCGGCGGCAAGTCGAAGTCGCTCGCGCTGAGGCTCCGTGCTGGCGCAAACGGCCCGGAGGCGCAGTACCAGGCGTTCAAAAGCATTCCGCAGGGAAAGTGGAGCTCCGTCGCCTTCGTCTTCCGCCGTCCCGACGTGACTGTGTACGCCAACGGCAAGGCGGTGTCCAGCGGAAAATGGGACCATCCGCTGGCGGTCGGCGGAACGATTCAGCTGGGTGGTTGTGAGTCCGACTCGTTTGGCGGATTCATCGACGACTTCCGAGTGTGGCGCCGCGCGCTCGCCGAGTCCGACATCGCCGACCTCGCCGGCGACTCGCGATACGACGAAATCGAAGGCTACCAGGACGACGGCACTGGAGGCGTGCGGAAGACTGTTCTCCTCGACCAGGGCGGTGCGCCCCTGGCGACGTTGGAATGCGACGTGGCTTCGCTGGTCATGGACGTCTTCGGGCGGGTGTCGTCGCTGAGGGAGAAGTCCACGGGACGTGAGCTGGTCACAAACGCCGTTCCGTTCGCCGAGGCCGTTCTCGCCGGAGGCCGTCGCCTGTCGGTGCGCCGCGCCGAGAAGCGCGGCGAGGGGCGCTTCGCGCTTCTCTTCGGTAAGGCCGGCGAAGTCGTTGTCTCCGCGAGGCCGTTCAGCGGCGGATGGATTTTCTCGGTTGAAGACTGCAGCCTCCGCGACGTCGGCTCGTTTGAGTTCTGCCGGCTGCGGCCCGTGTGCGCAAAATGGATTGGATCTTTTGCAAACGCCTGGAGCGACGAGAAGAGCGCGGTGTGCGTGAGGTCCTGCGACATCATGGGAAGTCCAAGTGGGAGCGGCGTGCTGCGCGTCGTCGTCAAGGCCCCGTTCTCGCCGAAGGGTAGGTCCGCCGCGCTGGCGGCGGGTCCCCGATCCGGGTTCCGCGATCAGCTAAAGGCCATGACAATCGCAGCCGGCGTTCCGCGCAGCGACTCCGGCGGGGCATGGTCGATGGACAGCGAGGTGGCGCGCTGGAGCTACGTGTTCACGTCCGTTCGGAACGGCGACATCGACGCCTGGATAGACTTCGTCAAGCGGTCGGGATTCTCCAACCTCCACATAAACTCCAGCTGGACGAGCTGCCTTGGACACTGTCCGGTGAGCAAGACTGCGTTCCCAGGCGGGCTGGACGAGATGAAGGCCTGCGCAAAGAAGATCCACGCCGCCGGGCTCCATGCGGGGATGCACACGCTAACGGCGTGCATAAACCCAAGCGACCCGTGGATAACGCCCGTCTGCAGCGAGGACCTCGTGGCGGACGCGACGTACACCCTCGCCGCTCCGCTGGAGGACGGCGCCTCTGAGATGGTTGTGGAGGAGAAGCCGATCGCCAAGCACGTGACGGTCTTCACGTACTCCTCGAACGGCAACGTCTTCAGGATCGGCGGAGAGCTGATCCAGTATTCGGGCATCCGCGGCGACAAGCCTCCGTACGCCTTCACGGGCTTGAAGCGCGGCGCGTTCGGCACGAAGCGCGGCGGAACTTATCCGGCCGGCACGAAGGCGGACTACCTCCACCAGCGCTACATCGCGTTCTATCCGAAGCCCAGCTCGCGGCTCGCCGACGAACTCGCATCCCGTCTTGCCGAGGTCTACAACGAGTGCAACCTCGACGAGTTCTACTTCGACGGCTCCGAGGGGATGGGCACGCGCTACGGGATCGACTCCATGCGCCACATGATATTCTCGAAGCTCAAGTCCAACAACGGCCATTCGCCGTCCATTGAGGCAAGCTGCGAGGGGGCGAACAACTGGTGGTTCCAGACTCGCATGGCGACCGTCGACCACGGCGTATACGGCGTGAAGAGATTCCACGACTGGCACATCACGTGGGCGATCGACAACGGGCGCATGGCGAATTTCCTCGAGCCTCAGATGGGCTGGTGGATGCCGCGCACCGACGTGCCGCGCGCGCGGGCACATGCTGGACGAGATGGAGTATTTCGCAGGCAAGAACGCCGGCCACGACGCGGCGATGTCCGTGCAGGGCGTGTCGCCGCGCCAGGGCGTGACGGGGGTGAGGCGGCAGCTGACCGTCCTGGGATGGTACGAGTGGCCGCGCCTCGCCCGGGCCTTCCGGCCGGAAGTGCAGGCATATCTCGCGAAGCCGCGTGCAGAGGCCAGGCTCAGGCAGGGCGACGACGGAGAGTGGAGGCTTGCCGAGGTCGAGACGTTCGTCCACCGCGCGGGCTCTCCGTGGCTCAGGTCGTGGTCTGCCGAGAGCGCCACGTCCGGCCCGGCCGCCCTGCGCGTGGAGGCGCTCTATGCGGCGGGCGACGAAAGCGACGGCACGGTGCTTCTGGCCGCAGACGACTTCAAGTCGATGACGTCTGGTTCGGCGGCGGGCGTGGACGTCGCCCTTGCGCCAGAGGTGGGCGGGGAGAAGGGCAAGGCATTCCGCCTGTCCGCCTCAAACCGCGGGGCGGCGCGGCGCGGCGCGTGGGCGATGGCGAAGAAGACGTTCGGCTTCAGCGGCGCCGACCTGGGCGAGGACAGGATCGCGTTCGGGATGTGGGTCAAAGGCGACGGCTCGGGTGCGCTCCTCAACCTCCAGTTCTCGACCCCGGGTGCGTACACGGGTGGGCTGTCCGACCACCTTGTACGGCTTGACTTCACGGGCTGGCGCTACATAACCGTGCTGCTGCGCGAGCGCGACGCGGAGCACTTTTGCGAATACACATGGCCGTACGGCGGATATGCGAACATATACCGCAGCATGGTCAACCCGCGCCACCTCGGCGCGTTTACGGCATACCTAAACGACATACAGAAGGGAGGGAGCGCCGCCGTGGAGATCGGGGAGGTAAGGGCGCTTGCCATGGCGTCGAACAGGATGGAGAACGCCGTGGTCGCAGTCAACGGCGAGACTTTCAAGGTGCCGTTCGCGTTGAAGTCCGGTGAGTACGCCGAACTGGACGAGGGCTTCTGGACCCATTATTCGGCGATGGGCGACGCCATCGAGCGCGTGCCCGGAGGGGGGGCGCCCGCGATCAAGGCCGGACGGAACGACTTCTCTTTCGACGGCGGAGAGCGCGGCCGTGCGGAGGTTACGGCGTTTGCGTTCGGCCGCACGCTCCCCGCGTTCGTCGACGAGCTTACGCCGGAGATGCGGGGCACGATGCGCTACGAGGGGATGATGCCGTTCGAGTATGCCCCCGCGAAGGGGCTCCTTCCGCCAAAGGCGATACCTGTGCGCCCCGGCGAGAAGGCCGCCATGTCGCTGGATGTCTACGGGCCGGCGACCAGGCCGACCTTCACCTTCAGGCGCTTCTTCGGGTTCAGCAAGACCGAGTGCGTCTTTGACGCCGAGATCAAGGCCGGCGAGCGCCTCCTCTGCCGCGACGGCCGCGCATGGCGCGTCGAGAGGCTCAGGGACGGCGCCACGGTGAAGGAAGGCTCGCTTGCGGAGCCGCTGCCGGTTCTGGACGGCACGACCGACTTTGAGTTCGCCGCAGAGCTCCCGGACGGCATTCCGTGCGTGGTGGACGTTCTCAAGGAATACAAGTGACGCGCTTGGCAAATTTTTTCAAAATACCCCCTTGTCAGGAGCGGGGCAATAGTGGTATAATTCACGAACTTGTTGTGAAAGATAAGGATAACTACTAAATGCCGACTATCAATCAGCTGATCCGCAAGGGGCGCAGCCCGCTTGCGAAGCGTTCGAAGTCGCCCGCGCTGAAGATGTGTCCCCAGCGCCGCGGCGTCTGTCTCGTCGTCAAGACGATGACCCCCAAGAAGCCGAACTCCGCCCTGCGCAAGGTTGCCCGTGTGCGCCTCACGTCGGGCTACGAGGTCACGGCCTACATCCCTGGCGAAGGCCACAACCTGCAGGAGCACAGCGTGGTGCTGGTGCGCGGCGGTCGTGTGAAGGACCTTCCTGGCGTGCGCTACCACATCGTCCGCGGCAAGCTCGACTCCCTCGGCGTCGCGGGCCGCAACCGTAGCCGTTCGAAGTACGGCATGAAGCGCCAGAAGAAGGAAGAGAAGTAAGTCATGAGCCGCAGAGCCACGAAGATTGAGAAGCGCGTCACGCTCGATCCGAAGTACAACTCGGAGCTTGTCGCGCACATGATCCGCGTCGTCATGAAGGACGGCAAGAAGACCGTCGCCGAGCGCATCGTCTACGGCGCGATCGACAAGGTCGCCGCGATGATGAAGGAAGACCCGTCCAAGTTCGTCAAGGACGAGAAGACGTTTGAGGACCCGCTCGAGGTCATATCCGCCGCGATAGACGCGATGAAGCCGCAGGTCGAGGTGAAGACGCGGCGCGTCGGCGGCACGACTTATCCGGTGCCGGTGCCGATCAACCCGAAGCGCCAGCTCTCGCTCGCGCTGCGCTGGACAACCCAGTTCGCGTCCGCGCGCCACGGCCAGGGCATGCCCGCGGCGGTCGCGGCGGAGCTCGTCGACGCTTTCCAGGGCCACGGAAACGTGATCAAGAAGCGCGACGACGTGCACAAGATGGCCCAGGCCAACAAGGCGTTCGCGCACTACGCCTGGTAAGAGGGCCGTTGTCTTTCCAGCAAGTGAAGGGCGCCGCGGACAATCCGCGGCGCCTTCTGCGTTTATTCGGGCCCGGGCCAATATGGTATAATACACGCCATGAGAGTTATAGGAGATTCGATATTCGCGCGAGACGCGGAGGGGCGGCTCTTGAGCCGCATAGGCACATTGTTCTTCCGGACGCCCGGACTTGTGACCAAGAAGGGCGTGCACGCCATGCAGCGCCTGATGTGGATAGAGGCGATCAACGCGGACCGCGCGGCAGAGGGCAAGCCCGAGCTTACGATGGCGGAGGAGGAGGCCGAGATAGCCGAGTCGGTGGACCTCATCTTCACCGACGACCTGGTGCTCATCCGGCCCAACCCGGACAGGATGGACCTTGCGCTCCGCGCCGACGAGGCGCTCCAGCAGATCGTCTCGAAGCGGGTCATACGCTTCCTGAACACGAATTCCGCGAAGGTGCGCGCGGCCCTTCGCGAGCGCGGCGAGAACTGGCGCATGGCGCGCCAGCCCATATCCCAGGAGGACATGGCCGAGCTGATCCTCAACTCGCGCGTCCCCGTCGGGGAGCGTCCGATCTACTACTACAACCACCTCACGGGCACCAGGTACATCACGGCCGGCACCTACGAGGAGATAGCGCAGCTGCCGCCGGACGCGTTTCGCCGCCAGATCTCGGAGGTCGTGCGAGGGCTCAACAAGCGCAACCGCGCCGGCCACCCCGAGGTGGACCTGTTCCCGTCCACGACGCCCATCGAGATCAGGACGGCGTTCAAGACGCTTAAGACCGAATCGCTGGGCGACGACGAGCTCAAGGAGTTCTGCCGCCGCCTGTCGCTCGACTGGCGCATGTCGCAGCCGGCCGGCCTGCGCGAGGAGACGGTCGAGAACTTCGAGTGGCGCAACACGATGTGCCACGCGCTGACGCGCGGGCCGAACGAGACTGCCGCGGAGGAGCAGGAGCTGGTCGCCGGCATCGCGCCGGAGTTCTACCGCCAGATCGAGTGGCTCCCCGGCGCGCGGATCGACGACGGCGAGGTGATATTCGACGCGGTCTACGACGAGGCGGCGCGCACGCAGGACCCGGAGCTCCTGTCGATGTGCGACAACCGCGTCAAGAGCTTCCTCTTCAACACGACGCGCCTGTTCGGCCGCCTCGACTACATCAACATCGGGCGCATCGTCCGTTCGCTCGCGCGCCATCCGGTGGCGGGCAGCCGCCGGGGCAACGTCTACATCATGCAGTACCGGGAGACCGGCGCGGCCGAGCCGAAGGTGATGATGATCCGCCTCCAGAAGTGGGGCGTGGCGGAGCGGCTCGACGAGGGCAAGGACCTGCTGCAGTCGATCATCGAGACGGACGAGTACTCCGACTACATCCTCGACCGCAGGCTGATGTGCCGCCAGCTCGGGATGAACCTGCCGCATCGCCTCGGCTACGGGCACTTCACCGAGAAGTACCGGGGAAACAACGGCTACAACGGCGTCGCGGTGCGCACCGCGTACTTCATCCGCGCATACGTGCCCGGCATCGCCTCGGACAAGGTTCCGCCGGCGAAGTTCCGCAACCCGGCCTTTGCCCTGCGGTTCGCCGAGCTGATGGGCGAGGCCGCCGCGCTCGACATGGTCGTAGGGCGCCGCAGCTCCTCCACCCGCGAACTGCTGTTCGACCAGTACTACGAGATGGTGCGCCTCGGCGACGACGGGCTTCCCGCGGAGATACTGGTCACGGACCACGCGGGCAGCTTCACGGAGTACGAGAGCGACTTCGCCGACCGGGTGGACGGCTACGCCGCCGCGGCCGTCCGCCGCCGCGGGTTCGTCTCCGACTTCGACGCGTTTGCTGACGCCTACGTCGCCGGCTTCAGGCGGCGCGTCCAGGAGGCGCAGGCCGCGTACCGCAGGCGCAAAAAGGCGTTCGACGGACTTTTCGCGGACCGCCCGTACGACACCAACGGCTCCGGCGCATACCGCTGGGCGTGCACGCTTCGGCATCTCGACGCCTGCGAGCCCGACCGTCTCGCCAAGCGCCTCAGGGAGGCGATATCCGCCGCCTAGCCGCGGCGTCCCGCAGTGGAGGAGGAGACTCCAGACCGCAGCCGGTGGTGCGTGCTGCACGTGAAGCCGCGCACCGAGAAGAAGATGGTGCTCTTCCTCTCGCACGACCGGCTCTGGCACTATCTCCCGCTCTGGACAAAGGTGCGCCGCGTGCAGAGGCGCAAGGTGCGCACCGAGGTGCCGGTGTTCCCGGGCTATGTCTTCGCCCGCCTCGACTCGGCATCCCGCGTCGCCATGCTGAAGACGAACCTGATAGTCCGCGTGATCCAGGTTCAGAACGAGCGTATGCTCATCCACCAGCTGCGGCAGGTTGTGCACGCCGGGCGCAGGGCGACGGAGGTGCGTCGCGTGCCGATCTTCAAGGAGGGCGACCTCGTACGCGTCACGCAGGGCCCGTTCTACGGAGTGGAGGGCTACATCCGGCGCGACACCGGCGGAACGTCGGTCGTCCTGAACGTCGACATCCTCGGACAGGCGGTGGCCGTCACCATCTCGCCGTCCGACTGCGAGAAGGTCGGCTGAACTGGAGCCGGAGACACCAAGGGGCGGATTTGCTATAATACAGCCGACATGGAAAGAAAAGAAAACGACTTCGAGGGGCTTGTAAGGAACAGCTACGAGCGGTTCGGCTCACTTGCAAAGCGCTACTACTACCGGTTCGCCCGTCCTACGGTGACGGTCGGCGGGTCGCCGTGCATGATCTTCCTGGGCAACCATTCGTCGGGGAAGTCGTCCCTGATCAACTGGGTCCTTGGAGGCTCCCCGGTGCAGGACGTCGGGCTCGCGCCCACCGACGACGGCTTCACGGTGATCGCCTACGGCGAGAATGAGGAGGACATATGCGGCCCGGGCGCGCTTGCAAGGCTCCCGGCCGAATTCGCCGACCTCAGGCTCTTCGGCGACAACTTCCTGCAGCGGCTTCGCGTCAAGGTCCGCAACCGCGAGCTCCTGAAGAACGTCACGCTCATAGACACTCCCGGCATGATAGACTCCGCCGAGCAGACGGTCGACCGCGCCTACAACTTCGAGGGCGTGGTGCGCACGCTCGCCGAGCTCTGCGACATGGTGTTCTTCCTGCTCGACCCCGACAAGCCGGGCACGACCGGCGAGACGGTTAACGTCTTCGCCAAGTGCCTCGCCGGCGTCGAGTTCAAGCTGCGCGTGCTGCTGAACAAGTGCGACGCGTTCTCAAGCATGTACGACTTCGCGCGCACCTACGGGACCGTGTGCTGGAACCTCGCCCGCGTGCTCCACACGAAGGACCTGCCGAAGATATGGACGATCTACTCCGGAGAGGCGCGCGAGGGTGGCAATGGGCTTGACCTCGCCGACTTCAACCGCCACCGCGATGAGTTCCTCTCCGTGTTCCGCAATGCCGCCGCACGCAGGCGGGACAACGTGTTTTCGCAGGCGACCGACGATTTCCACGGGCTGTCCATACGCATGTGCGTCGTCAACCACGCCTCGCGGAGGCTTGCCCTGTTCCGCTTGCTCTATGGGCTGTTCGGCGTGGCGATTGCCGCTGCGGCTTCGGTTCTGGTGTATCACGTGGCGGCGCTCAGGCTTGGCGAAGGCAAATTCCTGGCCGTCGCCGCGGGCGTGCTCACCGCGCTGTGCGGGCTCTTCCTGGTCCATGTCACGATGCGCGTCGCCACGCGCTTCATGCGGGGAGGTCTTTCCGGCAGGGTGGACGACATCTTTGCGGTGGAGTACCGCCACAGGATCGCCGTCGGCTCCGACGACGGCCTCAGCCAGGCCTGGGCCGCCAACAGGGAGGAGACCGCCGAAGTCGTCCGAAACGCCCCTCTTAAGCTTCCCCTCTTCGGCGAGTTTTGCCGCCGCAGGGTGGATTCGGCGGCGGCGAAGATCTTCGCCGCTTTCAAGAAGATGGAATACCGATGAGCGCATCCACGGTCGTGCCTCTCGCATGCACTGAGCTTGGTTGCGTTTACGGCGTTTGGAGGGAGAAAGATGATGATTAGGGCGGCGTTTGCAGTGGCGGTTCTCTTCGGAACGGCTGCGTTCGGCTATGACATCCATACAAAGGCGTTGACTCCTGTCACGGAGAAGGCAGTCCCCGCCGGCGCTCCAATGAAGTTCGTCGACGGCGGCAGCCTTGACTTCGTCATCGTCGGCGATTTCGGCTCGGAGCGCACGCGGAACACGCGTTCGAAGAAATCCATTGCGCCCGCCGCGGAATTCCTTGTCGAGGCGTTCGAGAAGACGACAGGGAAAAAGCCCGTCGTCCTGGACGCCTCTGAGACCGCAAAGATCGAGGCGGCGAAGTACTGGCTGCTCGTGGGCGACTCGAAGTATGCGCGAGACTTCGCCGGGCTTGACTGGTCGAAGATGCCCGAGCACGGCTACGAAATCAAGACGTTTTCGCGAGGCATAGCCATCGTCGGATTCGACTCGTCGCTTGTCGACGGCTGGCATACGAAGCCGTTCCAGCACGAGCTCAGCTCGACGGGCACGCAGTACGGCGCGCTCGACTTCTGCGAGCGCTTCCTAGGCGTCCGTCATTACTTCCCGGGCGAGTACGGGTCTCTTTGGCCGAAGTGCAGCGAGCTGACGATCAGCCCCGTGCACTACGCCGACGCGCCGTATTTCGCCTCCCACGGCAACAGCTGGCATTATTGGGTCACCTTCTCGTCCGAAGCGCAGATGGCCAAGTGGCGGAAGTACATGGGCGACGGGGTGAGGCTCCGCGACACCTCGTTTCTCCGCTACTGGCGGCAGGGTTCGTCGAAAGCCCTGCAGGGTTCGCATTCACCCGAGCCGATTTCCTATGCGGCCGCGCATCCGGATCGCCTGAAGGACATCTTCTACACGTCTCCTTCGGGCAAGTTCTGGTACAATCCCGGCGGGCACGTCGGCAACTTCTACGACGTCACGAACCTGAAGCTCGCAGACTTGCTGGTCGAGGACTGGAAGAAGATGTACGCCACCGGCGGCAAGTACAGGCCCGGCAAGCTCCACGAATACATGACCGACACGGGAGTGTCGTTCGGGGTCTGCGACACGTACATGCCGCTTGGCGACATCATCGACAACCCGACCGTAAGGGAGCTGAACCTCATCCGCGATTCAGAGAGGAAAGGCCCCGAGCGGGCGGCGATGCGCAACGTGTTCGGCCGGTTCTTCCAGTATCTCGGGAATTCCCTCGAGAGGGAGCTTCCCGGCAAGGAGCTGTGGCTGCTCATCTACTACAACTCGCTTTACGCGACAAACGACCCGCGGTGGAAGCTGCCGCCGAACATAAACATCTGGCTTTGCCTCGGAGACATGCCCCGCAAGCTGCCTTCGGCCTCGCGAACGACCAGGAGCCTCAACCTGGCGAAGGAATGGTACGAGGCCCTGGGCGGCCGTCCGGCGGAGATCATGTGGCTCTACAACTCCGACCGCGATCCGTTCCAGAGGGCGGTCATTCCATCGCTGGCGGGAGGGGTGCCGAAGGCCTTCGGCAAGTATTTCGGGCGGCGCGGGATGTTCTTCGACTGGGGTTCCGGCGCAAACGACCTCTGGCACAACTTCCAGTCGGCCTATGCGCTTGAGAAGGCGCAGTGGAACCCCGATTTCGACGTCGACGCGGCCATGGAGGAACATTGGATTCCGTTCTTCGGGCCCAAGGCGGGGCCGCACTTGAAGGCGTTCAGGAAGATACTCCTCGACCTCTATGTCAAGTATGCCGTGCCGTCCGACTCTTCGCAGCCGCAATATCCTATGGACCGCGTCGAAGCGATGGAACGCGAGCTGAAGGCCGCCGTCGACGCGACGGAGCCGTCCTCCGCAGAGGGGCGTCGCGTGCGCCTTGTCGCCGACTACTGGGAGAAGCCGTTCGAGACGCAGCGCGCCCTGGCCGCCTACAAGACCCCCGTCTATGACGTCTCCTACAACTACAGCTGGATGGACTGGGCTTCGCTGAAGCCGATTCCTCTCATCGAGACGTACGGGATCAAGACGCCGCCCGAGCCGATTTTCATCAAGTTTGCCTGGGACGAGAAGGGCCTCCACGGGCGGTTTGAGTCGAAGATCAAGCCGCTTGCCGACAAGCGCAAGGACGTGTTCGCCAACGACTCCCTTGAATTCATCTTCAGCCCTTATCCCGACAGCGATGTCGTATACCAGCTCGTCTGGGATTCGGTCGGGCAGCTTTTCAGCAAGAAGCAGAGGTACCTGCCGATCATCCAGCCTCCGGACCTCACCTGGAAGGCCGATGGCCACTATTGGCGGCCGCAGGTGACGGGGGAGGGCCTGTTCGCCGAGTTCTTCGTCCCGTTCTCCTCGCTTGGCGACGTGAAGGTGAAGCCTGGCGACGTCTGGCCCGCGAATCTCGTCTTCACGGCAAGCGGCGTCAAGCCGCGCATTGTCCGCGGCAACTGCATGACTTTCCACAACAACCACAACATCCAGATGTTCGGAAGGCTGCGCTTCTGCGAAAAGCCTTAGAACGCAATAGCCTTTCGGCTGGGGACATGACGCGGATTATGCAATCAGACATGAAAAACACATAAGCGGCGTTGGCCTCCTGGCTGTGCTTGGCGGCCGTCTTGCTCGTGCCAGGAGCGGTTCGGGCCGACCAGCCCCGTTGCGGAGAGGGGCGCATTGTGCGCGGCCTTGTCGATTGGACGGTTGACGGCCGTCCTGTGACAATACCGCATACGTGGAACGCCAAGGATGGCTGCGATGGCCCGGGAAAGATGTCTTCGCATGTCGAAGACGACTGGCTCTGGGGGCATAATTCTGTAAAGGGCGTCGGCTATTCGCGCAGGGCCGTGACCTACCGCTGCGAACTCGGCGAACGGCCGAAGCCCGGTCGCCGCTGGTTCGTGCGGTGCGAGGGAGCAAGCGTCTCGGCGAAGATCGTCTTCAACGGCATGTGCGTCGGAAAGCACCAGGGGGCGTTCACGGCCTTTGGCGCCGAGCTGACGCCGCATGTCGTCAACCACGACAATGTCCTCGAGATCACGGTCGACAACTTCTGGGACGCAGACATCCCGCCTATCTGCGCCGACTATACGGTTTGCGGCGGGCTGTATCGGCCCGTCTGGCTCATTGAGACCTACCGGGTCTGCATCGACCCAATAGCGGACGGCGCGGACGGCGTGCGCCTCGAGGCCGACCCCGAGTCCGGCAATGTCGTCGCGCGCGTCAAGGTGCTTGGCGCGGAGGACGAGACACAGACATTTGACCTCGGGAAGGTCGAGCGCTGGTCGCCCGAGAATCCAAGGCTCTACCCCGTGACCGTGAAGATCTCCGGGCCCGGCTATTCGGACGCCGTGACCAAGAGCGTCGGCTTCCGCACAGCCGAGCTGCGGGCGGACGGCTTCTACCTGAACGGCCGGAAGCGCTTTGTCCGCGGCGTGAACTACCATCAGGAACGGGCGGGGAAGGGCTGGGCGATCGCCCCGGCGGACATCGACGAAGACATCGCGCTCATCCGCGAGATGGGAGCGGACGGCGTTCGGACGACGCACTACCCGCATTCGCGCGATTTCTTCGAGAAGGCCGACAAGGCGGGGCTCCTCGTCTGGACGGAGCTTCCTGCGACGGACGAAGTCGGCACGAGCGCGCGATATCGCGAGAACCTGATGTCCTGCGTCCGCGAGATGGTGGCCCAGCTGGGCGAACACCCCTCGATCGTGATGTGGTCGCTCTTCAATGAGATGTACCTTGGCAAAAAGCCCGACAACACGGCGGAGCCGCTGCTGGAAGAGGCGAACGCGCTTTTCAAGAAGCTGGACCCGACCCGCCCGACCGTGGCGGCGACCTGCAAGAGGGAGAAGATGCGCCTAAACGACATCACCGATGCCTTGGGGCTGAACGACTATCCGGGCTGGTACGGCAACAGCAGCGACATGATAGGGGACCGTTTCCTCCAATGCCTGCACGCAGTCGGGCGGACTTCCATGAGCATGAGCGAATATGGCTGCAGCGGCTCGATCTACCAGCACGAAAACCCAGTCATGGCGCAGCCGGTTCCGGCCTCGCCATGGCATCCGGAGGAGTACGAGACGCAGCACCACAGAATCCAGTACGCCATTCTCAGGGAGCTGCCGGAGTGCTGGGGCGTCTACATGTGGATGATGTTTGATGCGGCGGCCGACCAGCGTGACGAGGGCGACCAGCCCGGCGTCAACGACAAGGGGCTTGTGACGCGTGACCGTCAGACGCGCAAGGACGCCTTCTACTTCTACAAGGCGAACTGGAACCCGTCGCCGATGCTGCATCTCTGCGGCAAGAGAATGCTGAAGAAGGTCCCGCGCGTCTTGCGCAAGGGGAAGCCTGACGAGAAGATAGACGACAAGATAGACGTTGTCGCCTTTTCGAACGTAGGCAGGGTCACATTGTCGGTAAACGGGCGTGTTGTCGGGTCAAGGGATCCCGACGCCGTCAAGACGGTTGAATGGAAGGGCCTGGAGCTGGATCCCGGGCTTAACGAGATCGTCGTCGAGGCGGGCGGGTTGATCGATCGTCATTTCATCACCAAGTTTCCGCTGAATTGACGGCATAATTATGGTATAATACTTTCAGAAAAAACGGGGGGCGTGCATGTCGATGAAAAATGTAGCATTGCAGGTGGCGGTCGTCTCGCTTTCGCTCTGCGCGGCTGCGGGCACGAAAGTCTGGGTAGGAGAGTCGGGCGGCCTCTGGGGCGAGGCGTCCAACTGGGACCCTTCTGGCGTTCCGAGCTACACGGACGTGGTGGTGTTCCGCCCCGCCGGGGAGATGATCGTCGAGAACAAGACGGTCTCCACGTGCAACGGCATGCGCTTCGAGAGCGGGAGCGTGCTGCTTTATTCCAGCGCGAACAGGATCTACCTCAACACCGGCACGAACGACATCTATGTCGCGCCAGGCGTCACTGCGTGCGTGTCGAATGCCGTTGTTTCGAAGGGCAGCAATCCGCACGCGACGCCGCGCAAGACGGGCGCCGGCACGCTCGTCATATGTGCGAAGGACGGCGAGACTTGGGGTAACGGATGGGGCTCGATGTCTGGGGTCGTGTTCGCAGAAGGCGTGACGGAACTCAGGTGCGCCGGCAATACGCAGATTCCCTGCCCTATGACGATCTGCTCGGGTGCGACGGTAAAGAGTCCGAGGGACTATGCTTTCCATTCCAGTAACACGCCGATCACGATCGAGGAGGGTGGTGTGCTTGACCTCGACGGCGCAGGCACAGTCTACATGGCCGGGCTCAATGGCGCGGGCGTAGTCACGAACGCGAGCACGATCTCGAATGTCAGGCTTGTAGGAGGCCCCCACAGGTTCTCCGGGAAGATATACCCCAAGCAGGCGAACGGACAGGCGGTGTTCTCCATAGCGCCCCGTGCGGACAGCTCGGCGACGGAGGAGGAGTGGAAGCAATACATCTGCTCATCCGACGCGTTCGCCAACGTGCAGTTCAAGTTCCCGACGTCGGCGACGGGCGGGTGCCCGCTAGGCTTTGCGGCAGGAATCGGCACGTTCAACATCAAGGACATACAGGGCAACGACAAGACGCATCTCGTCCTCGAAGACGAGGACGGGCAGCCCGTCACCGTGAACGCAAGATACTCGAATCTGCTGAAGCTGAGGCTCAAGGGCTCGGGAACGCTTCGCAACTACTATCCCAGCTACTCGTCCTACGGATCGACGGTGGACATATCCTCCTTTTCGGGGACGCTCGCCCAGGCTTATGGCGACATCGCGCTCGGCAACGGAACTGCGGCGGACTGGCCGACTCTGAACCCTGCCATGAGAATCGAAAACGTCGGCTCCGGCGCGTTCAGCCTGAAGCCGTCTGGCGAGGGAACGGTCATCACGGGCGAGGTGGCCGGAACCGGAACGTACATGTTCTACGGGAAGGCGACGCTTCTGGCGTTCAACCCGGTCGGCTCGTGGCTCCAGGTGCGTGACAACGCCGACTTGACGATCGCCGGCGGATATGCGCAGATTGCCAGCTGGGGAATCTACATGTATGCGAACTCGAAGCTCAGCGTGACGAATGGCGCGTACGTGGGCGGGCGTGACATCACGCCGGACTCCAGCTACAGGAGCATGCTGCGGCATCCGTATGGCGCGCCGGTTCCCAAGACGCAAGCCGCAAACGGCGCGTTGGACGTGTCGGCGGGTGGCGTGTTCGACACGGCAGGCAGCGTGCCTCACGCCACGCGCGTGCATGACGGCGGCGTGCTGAGGATATCCAGCAATCCGGAGGCGACCGGGACGGCCGAAAGCCCTGGCGTCTGGACGTTCGACGGAGGGGCCCTCGAGGCGAACAGCGCGATCGCCGCGTACAACCTGTATCTGACGCCTGAAAGCGACGGCGTCAAGGTGGTCGTCGGAGAACGGGGAATGACGCTCAACCTCGATGCCAACATCTATACCTGGTATGCCAGCTGCAACCAGTTCCATCTCCGGAAGCCGTTCTATGGCGCGGACGGTGGCGACGGCGGCTTGGTGCGCACCGGGGCAGGCGTCCTGATCTCATATGCGCCCCATTTGTTCTCCGGTCCCTTCGCATCTCTTGACGGACGAATCCTCATTCCGAACAAGTCTGCCGTCACGACCGCGACGCTGCCGCTCTTCGGCTCTGGCGACTTCGTCCTCGGCAATTCCAAGATCGACTTCGACGGCGGCATTTCGAGCGTGTTCACGACGCGCATCGGCACCGGCGGGAGGTTCAGGTACGCGGGGGCGTCGACGTTCCGCGTGCGTGAATCCTCCGCGAAGCCGGTCCAGACGATCCAGCTTGGCGAGCTGGCGCGCGAAGGCGCGGGCGCGGCGATGTTCTTCCTCGACCAGACGGCCAACGCGGAGTACAACGACGGCGGCGCGAACCTGACGACGACCGTCGCGCCGGCGACGGACGCAGACGGCCGCGTCAAGGCGCCGGTGTTCGCCGTTGCGCGCCCGCAGAACTACTCCGGCGGCCACATTCGCTTCGCGTCATATTTCTCTGACGTCGGGCTCAAGGCCTTCGACGGCGAAACAGAGGGCGTTGGAGGCGGAGCGTCCAAGGTCGCGAAGGTGACGACGGCCAAGGCTACCGTGTCCGCAAACGCGGCAGTCGCGGCGCTTCGCGTGGACGGGATCTCTTCCATCTATTCCTATCCTGCCGGCGGCGACGCCCAGCTCTGGATTTCTTCCGGCGCGACTCTGACGGTCGGGGACGGGGTCAATCCCGGCGTGGTCGTGCTGAACAACAACCGTGTGGGGTGGTGTCCGGCGGCGATCCGCGGCGCCGGGGCGCTCGATTTCGGCGAGAACGAGGGCCTGATCGCCTACAACGAGAAATGCAATGGCTTCGACGCCGCGATCTACTGCCGCATAGCGGGCTCGGGCGGCGTGTCGATCGTGAAGCCGATAACGATGAACCCTGACGCCAGCGCTTCGGATCTCTCCCGCGCATCGGTCGAGCTGTACGGAACAAACACCTGGACCGGCGGCACGTTCGTGAACGGTGCGCGCGTCGCCCCGAAGAATCCCCTTGCGCTTTCGTCGGGAACAGTCGCGCTTGGCGCAGGCAGAATGGCCGGCGGCGAACTCGCGATGACCGTAAGCGGCCTCGAGCTGGCGAACGCCGTCAAGGCGTCCGGCTGGGGCATCTCCGAGCGCGGGGCCGTGAACTTCGAGGCGGACGGGCGCCTTTCCGGCGCGTTCGAGCTCTGCGGATCCGCGCGCGTCCACGCGATGAACGGCGTCCGCGGCGAGCTCTCCGGCGTCGTGAGCGGCGGCGAGCTATGTGTCCACGGTTCGTGGTATGACGGGATTCCAGAGACGAACGGCGTCATTGTCCTCTCGAATCAGGCGAACTCC
>JAFRBA010000157.1 GCA_017405115.1 Kiritimatiellia bacterium | reverse complement strand
CGTTTGGGAGAATATGGTATCATTCTCTCGTTCTCGCGATGGGATGGCATTGGCTGGGTGGTCGGTGCGGACATCCCGTCATGGCAGGGCAGGGCGTGTGCACGGGCGCATAACCCTACTCAATTGGGAAAGTTGTATTCTTATGTAATCAATGCCACAGGTACGGATTCGGTCATAGTCGAGACATCGACATCGCGCACGGCTGACCTGTTCAACACCATTGGTGAGAGGACGGGAACGATCCGGATCGAATCAGGGGTTTCGCGTATCCACGTTCCCGTTTCCGGCTATGCCCGGCTCGATCCAAAGGTAGTTTCATCTGTGCAAGACTGATTGTCTGCACCCCTACTGTCGGGGGATATGCGCCCTTGTTGGAGGTTCCCCAATTTTTCGGGCAAGAAAACGGTCGCACCCCTGTAAACAAAGGGTGAAGTGGCGATTTTCGTTTTGCGATAAGTGAAAATCCGGCAGCGGGAACGTGCAGGCATTTCCGTGCATGGGGCGAAAATTGCGGGATTTCCGTCCGCCGTCATCCCGTGTTTAGACCGAAGAACTAGGAAGAAAAGAGGAAGAAAAGGGTCAAGGAAGAAAAGGGTCAGACCCTTCCGTATATGCTTTACTGTATATGCTTGACTTTGGAGCGGCGGATGTGGTAGACTACGCTGCGTCATGAGGAGGAAAAGGATCGTTCAGGCCGGCAAGTGCTACCACCTGGTGTCGAGGGTGGCGCACAAGGCGTTCTTCTTCGACGACGAGGAGAAGGGCCGGTTCGTCGACCTTCTGATGCGCGTCGAGTTCTTCTGCTGCGTTAGGGTCCTCGCCTATTGCTGCATGTCGAACCACATCCACGTTTTCATCTTCCTCGAGGAGGGGCGTGAGATGTCCGAGGACGAGATCCTCGCGAGGGTGAACGCGCTCTACCGCGGGGCGAGGCTGGACGAGGCGCTGGACGAATGGAAGACGCTGAAGAAGGCGGACGACGAGACGAAGGCGCAGTTCGGCGGCTCGTGCATGGGCTCCGATTTCAGCAGGCTGCTTGCGGCATACGCGCGCCGGATGTTCCACCCAAGCGAGTTCATGAAGACGCTCAAGCAGAACATGACGATGTCGTTCAACGCGCGGCGCGACCACGCAGGGACCATCTGGGAGGGGCGGTTCTACGACAAGCGTTCGGACCCGACCGCGAAGGACATGAGCGCGCAGGCGGCGTACGTGGACTGCAACCCTGCCGAGGCCGGGATCTGCCGCAACCCGGCGGAATACAAGTGGTGCAGCTGGGCTGCGGCCATGGCGGGCGACGAGCATGCGAGGGACATGTACAGGTTCATCTACGAAGGCGTCGCGGACGAGTGGAGCGAGATCGTCAAGCTGCACAGGGCGGCGATCCGCGCGAGGATAGGGGAAATAGACGAAGCGGCCGCGAACGGAGGGATAGTGGACTGGCTGTTCGGCATGTTCGGGTCCGGGAAGGGGAAGAAGGCGGAGCGGGAGAAGGAGATGCAGAAGGACCCCTCGGAGCTTGCGGAGAAGTATCCGATGCCGCAGAAGTACGAACTTGCTCTTGAGGATGGGAATGGCGAGACGGCGAAAAGGCTGCTGGCGCTGCTCGCGTCGGGCGAGAGGAGCAGGAGCGAGATAGCGGCGGAGCTGGGGGTCTCGAGTCAGCCCTGGCTTTCGGCGTCGTACCTGAATCCGCTGATGAAGCAGGGATACATCGCACAGACATTGCCGCAGAAGCCGAAGTCGCCGCTGCAGCGCTACAGGCTTTTGCGCAAGGGACGCGAGGTTTTGGCGTGAGCGGAGGTTCAGCATATACAGTAAAGCATATACGGAAGGGTCTGACCCTTTTGGGGGAAAGGAGATGGCATGGTTGATTTGAAGGTTAATCTAGGCGGACTTGAGATGACGAGTCCGGTAGCCACGGCGAGTGGCACGTTCGGGTACGGGTTCGAGTACCGCGGCGCCGTAGACTACTCGAAGATAGGAGCCGTCACGGCGAAGGGCATCTGCCTCGAACCGTGGCCGGGGAACGCGATGCCGCGCCACGCGGAGGTTCCGGGCGGGCTCGTCAACGCAATCGGACTGCAGGGCACTGGCGTCGCGCAGTTCCTGGACGTCTCCGTTCCTTTCTTCGACCAGGTGGTGCGCAAGGAAGAGGGCGCCGACGTCAAGCTCATAGCCAACATCTGGGGCCGCAGCGTGGACGAGTACGCGGAGGTGGCCGACCGTCTCGGCGACGCGGTCGACGCGCTTGAGATGAACGTGAGCTGTCCGAACGTAAAGGCCGGGGGTCACACCTTCGGACAGGATCCGAAGGTGCTGGGCGAGGTCGTCTCGGCGGTTCGCAAGGCGACGAAGCTCCCTCTCTTGGTGAAGCTTGCGCCGAATGTGCCGTCGATAGTTCCGTACGTGCGGGCGTGCGAAGACGCCGGCGCGGACGCGCTTTCGATGATCAACACCATGCCGGCGATGGTCATCGACATCGAAAAGCGGGTGCCGGTCCTCGGCAACCGCACGGGCGGGCTCTCCGGCCGCGGCATCCACCCGGCGGCGGTGAAGCTAGTGTACGACGCGCACGCCGCGTCGAAGCTGCCGATCCTCGCGATGGGCGGCGTGTACGAGGCGAAGGACGCGATCGAGTTCCTGCTCGCTGGCGCGACGGCCGTGGCCGTGGGGACGGCGACGTTCGCGGACCCCGGCGTCGCCGCGGCCGTCCACGACGGGATCGTCGACTACTGCGAGAGGCATGGCTTTCCGTCGGTCTCCTCGCTTGTCGGTGCCCTCGCGTAGGCCGCACCGCTGCCGCAAATATGGTATAATAACCTAGACATGCGGGTTAGGAGTATCCATGTGCGCACGGCGCTGTTCGCGGCGTCGCTTCTGGCGACGTTGTGGGGATACCGTCTTCTGCTTCTGGTGCATGCGCCGGTCGTGTTCAGCGGCGTCATGGAGGACCTGTCGTACGGCTGGTACGTTCCCCTGTTCTCCCTTTACGTCCTCTGGCGTGAGCGCAGGGAGCTCATAGACTCCGTGGGCGAGCCTTCGGTCTGGGGCTTGCTGCTTGCCCTGCCGTTCCTCTTCATCGGGTACATTGGCGTCGGCGGGGTGCAGATACGGTTCGAGATCCTGGGCTTCGTCGGGCTGCTGATCGCGCTGACCCTTGCGTTCTTCGGCAAGGCGACTGCGCGGAGGGCGCTTTTCCCGATCCTCTTCCTGCTGTTTTGCATGCCTCTCCATTCCTTCCTCGACCTGATTACGATCCATCTTCGCATTTTCGCCGTCTCGGTCGCATACAGCCTGCTGCACGGCTGCGGGGTTGACATTGTCCGGCAGGGGACGATGCTCGCGTCGTCGTCCGGCTCGTTCACGATCGACGTGGCGGAGCCGTGCAGCGGACTTAGGTCTCTTTTCGCGATGGTCGCCCTCACGACCGGCTATGCGTACTTCACACAGCCCACATGGCTCCGGCGCTGGGCGCTGATCGCGCTGTCGGTTCCGATCGCTATCGTCGGCAACGTCGTGCGGATTCTCTCGATAGTGATCGTCGCGGCAACGTGCTCCGCCGACTTCGCGACCGGGTTCTACCACGACTACTCGGGGTATGTCGTCTTCCTCGTGGCGGTCGCCCTGATGGTGGCGGCCGGGGGGCTGGTGTCGAAAGTCGCCGAGTCGCGGCGCGGCGCGGTTCCGGCGGGCGGCGGGGCCGCATCCGGGGCCGTCCCCGTGGAGGCGTCTCCGCGGCCGTCCGGCACTGGTGTCGGCGGGTGGCTCGTCGTCTCGGTCGCGACGCTGCTGGTGGGGAGCGTGATGTCGCTCCAGGCGCTCATGATGGAGCCGGCGCTCTGCGAGGCGCCGGAGGTTCGCCTTGGCGAATTGCCGGGCTATTCTTCGGAGGTCGTTCCGGCGAGCGAGGCAGAGCTGCACACTCTTCCGTCCGACACGATCATAGACAAGCGCCTCTATACGGCGCCGGACGGAAGCTGGCATCTCGTCTCCCTCATAATCGGCGGGCGCAGCAAGAGCTCGATCCATCGTCCGGAGATGTGCCTTCCTACGCAGGGCTTCCAGATGTCGAATCCCCGCGGGGTCGCCGTCGGAGGCGTCGACTGGCGGCTTGTCACGCTGGGCAGGAAGTCGTCGGCGCCGCTCGGCTTCGCGTACACCTTCTTCAACCAGGACGGATTCCGGACGTCGTCGCACGTCCGCCGCATCCTGCGCGACGTGTTGGACAGGAGCCTGCGCCGCCGCATCGACCGCTGGGCGATGGTGACGGTGAACTCCTCTACGGCTGACGAAAGGCGCCAGGCCGTCTTCCTCGGCCTGCTGAAGGGGGTGGTGCGGTGATAGAAGACATCATCCCGTACGCGATAGTGTTCTTCGCGACTCTGCTGACGACGCTTATGCTGACTCCGCTGGTGCGCGAGACCAACCGGCGGTTCGGACTCGTGGACCGTCCGGACCCGCGGCGGATCAACAAGATACCGATACCGCGCGGCGGCGGGCTTGCCATCGTCGTCGGCGTGCTGGTGCCATACGCGATCTTCCACTTCGCCACGGGGCGGCCGTGGCTGCAGGGAATGGAGGATTCCTCGGCCTACAAGGTGGCGGCGCTTGCAGTGGCGACGGCCCTTGTCGGGCTGGTAGACGACGTGATTTCGCTGCGTCCCCGCGTGAAGCTGGCGCTGCAGCTCGCGATAGCCGTCCTCGTCTGGGCGTGGGCCGGGCTTGGATTCCGCGTCCTCTGGCCGGCGCTGCCCGCGTGGATCGACTGCCTCCTGACGGTGCTGTGGGTGACTGGCGCGATCAACGCATTCAACCTGATCGACGGCCTTGACGGGCTGGCGACGGGCCTGGCGCTCATCGCCGTCGTCGGGATGGCCGGGTCGCTGTTCCTGTCGCGGAACCCGCAGACAACGCTCTTCTACTTTGCCCTCATGGGCGGGTTCCTTGGCTTCCTGTGCTACAACTACAATCCGGCGTCGGTGTTCCTGGGCGACTGCGGTTCGATGTTCCTTGGTTTCGTGATAGCCGTTCTGCCGCTTGCGTCGCAGGCGCCGAATTCGTTTCTCGTGTCGGTCGGAGTTCCGCTGCTGGCGATGGGCGTGCCGGTATTCGACACTTCGCTGGCCATCCTGAGGAGGCTGCTGCGGAGGGTGCTGTCTGGGGGCGGGGGCGCCGCGGCCGACAAGGTGATGTCGGCCGACACCGACCACCTGCACCATCGCATCCTGCGTGCGGTCGGGCTAAACCAGCGGAAGGCGACATGGGTGCTGTACGGCATCGCGGCGGCCGCGGTGACTGTCGGGCTTGTGGCGCTGTCGCTTCAGTCTCGCTCGGCGGGGCTATGGCTCGGGGCCATGTCCGTCGCCGCGTTCATCGTCTTCCACGACTCGTCGATAGAGCTCTTCGACGCCGGGCGGCTCCTTGGCGGCCTGGCGCATTCCGAAGACCGCGGCGTGAGGCGCAGGATCGCCGGCCTGACGGTGCCGTTCTTCGTCGGCTTCGACATGCTGGCGCTGGTGTGCGTGTATTTCCTCTGCGCGTGGGCGCTGCGGATGCCGGTGGACATGCGCATCATGCGCACCACGCTGCTGGTGAGGGTCATGGCGGTGTTTGCGGCGCTTGTGTACTTCAGGGCGTACAGGACGATCTGGTCGCGGGCCATGGTGTCCAACTTCGTCAGGCTCCTCGTCGCCTGCGTGGCCGGTGCCGTGGGAGGGTCCGTGTTCATCTACTACTGGCCGTCGATGCCGACCATGAGGCTGAAGGCGATGACGCTTGCGTACGCCTCGGTCTCGTTCGTCGCGCTGGCGTCGGCGCGCGTCCTGCGCAGCGTGGTGCGCGACCTCTTCTACGCCATAGACTGCTCGCGGCTGAAAAACAGGCGGGACGTCTCGCGCGTGCTCGTCTACGGCGCGGGGCTGCGGTACCGCACGTTCCGCCGCGAGCTTGTGCGCAGCGCGTCCGCCAACGACCGCATCATAGTCGGCCTGCTCGACGACGACCTGTGCCTGCGCGGGCGGTACATAGGCGGGATCAAGGTCTTCGGCACGATCAACCAGGCGCCGGAGATCATCAACAGCCTGAACGCCGACGCGGTCGTCATAGCGTGCGAGGTCACGGAAGAGTGGATGCGCGTGGTGCGGCGCGTCCTCGAGCCGACGGGCGTGAGGGTCACGGTCTTCTCGTTCTCGGAGCGCGAGGTGTGAGGCCGTGCGGGCGGGACGATTTGTGAAACAACAACAAAGGCAAACAGCCGAAAGGAGAGACAAGATGAAGAAACTGATGATTGCGGTGGCGGTGGCGGCGATGGCCGGCGGCGTCTTCGCCGACAAGGCGGAGGCTCCCGCGAAGGCGGAGGCTCCCGCGAAGGTGGAGGCGGCGGCGCCCAAGGGTGCGGCGGCCAAGCGCCCTGCGCGCCCGGTGTTCGACCGCGCGAAGTTCGAGGCGCGGATGAAGGAGCGCCAGGCCGAGCGCCGCGCGAAGGTCGCCGAGCTGCTGAAGGGCGCCGGCGTCGCCGAGGACAAGATCCCGTCGCTCACGGAGGAGATAGAGAAGGCGTTCTCGCCCCGTCCTCCGAGCTCGCGTCGCGCAGGCAAGGCGGCCGGCCCTCAGGGCCAGGCTCCCGCTGCGAAGTGATTTTTGGTATAATGTGCCGCTGATGAACGAGAGCGGTTCTTTGGCGACGATGATCCTGAAGTCGGCCGGCGTCTATTCGGACGAGGCCGTCTCCAGGATCGTTGCGTCGCGTGCGGCCAACGCGGGCATGGGCCTTGCGGAGGCGGCGGTCAAGTTCGGCGGCGTGAAGGAACGCGAGTTCCTCGCGGCCGTCGGGCGCGTGCTGGGCATGGAGACGGTGGACCTCGAGCGCCAGAGCCCGAGCCCCGAGGCGCTGCAGAAGCTGCCGGCGTCTGCGGTCTACCAGTTCAACGTGCTTCCCTTCCGGGTGGACGCGGACTCGCTGACGGTGGTCTCGTCCGATCCGTTCGACACGTCGGCCGCCGACGGGCTGAGGCTCGTCGCCAACTGCCGCGTCCGGACGGCCCTTGCGCCCAGGGAGGACGTGGAGAAGGCGGTCAAGAAGTTCTACGGCGTCGGCGCCGAGGCAATCGAGAAGATGCTCGAGGACGACCGCTACGACGTCGGCGAGGAGTTCGGCGCGATGACGAAGATCGACGTCAGCGAGATGGGGGAGGAGGCGTCGATCGTGCGCTTCGTCAACCAGATCATCGCCGAGGCCGACCGTCAGGGTGCGACCGACATCCACATCGAGCCCCAGGAGACGGAGCTGAGGATACGCTACCGCATCGACGGCATGCTGCACAAGGTCGACGTGCCGCCGCAGCTCAACCGCCTGAAGTCCGCGATCATCTCCCGCATCAAGGTCATGGCGAACCTCGACATCGCCGAGAAGCGGCTGCCGATGGACGGCCGCATCGGGATACGAATCGCCGGGCAGGACATCGACATCCGCGTCTCGACGATGCCCGCGGCATACGGCGAGTCGATTTCGCTGCGACTTCTCGCGAAGAGCGGAAGCTTCGTAAAGATGGCCGACCTCGGGTTCAACGACCGCGACTTCGCCGTCGTCGACAAGATCATACACAGGCCGAACGGGATATTCCTCGTCACGGGGCCGACCGGCTCCGGAAAGTCGACGTCCCTGTACTCGTTCCTGAGCGAGGTGAACAAGATAGACGTGCGCATCATGACGGCGGAGGACCCGATCGAGTACCACATGGCCGGCATCAACCAGGTGCAGATGCAGAGCGAGATCGGCATGACGTTCGCGCGGGCGCTGCGCGCGTTCCTGCGCCAGGACCCCGACATCATCATGGTGGGCGAGATCCGCGACCGCGAGACCGCCGAGATCGCGATCAACGCGTCGCTGACCGGCCACATGGTGTTCTCGACGCTACACACGAACGACGCGGCGGGCGCGTTCCCGCGCCTCATAGACATGGGCGTGGAGCCGTTCCTGATCGCGTCCGCGGTGGCGGGCGTCATGGGGCAGCGGCTTTGCCGCAGGCTGTGCCCGGACTGTCGCCGCGAGGTGCCGCTCGACCGCAAGTACTACAACCTCGACAAGCCGCCAGAGAAGGATACGGTGTTCGAGCCCAACGGGTGCGACAAGTGCTCCAAGACAGGCTACCGCGGGCGCAGGGCGCTCTTCGAGGTGCTGGAGGTCGACGAGGAAATCGAGGGCGCGATAGTCCGTCGCGAGAACGCGACGCAGATCCGCAACCTCTCGCTGTCGAAGGGCATGAAGACGCTACGCGAGGACGGTTGGGCCAAGGTGTTCGCCGGCGTGACGTCTGTCAAGGAGATCCTCCGCGTCACCGAGGAGCAGTGATGCGCGGGGATTGCGCGCCGTCCGCAGAATATGGTACAATACAATATCTTCAACACAAAAAACGAGAGGTGAGTTATCGGACAGTTCACTCGTGTCAACTACAAGATACGCGTTCCGCAGGTTCGCGTTCTTGACGCACAGGGGCAGATGATCGGCGTCATGGCTACGCGAGAGGCGCAGCGCATGGCAGAGGCGCGCGGACTCGACCTGGTCGAGATCACGCCGAACGCGAACCCGCCGGTCTGCAAGATAATGGACTACGGCAAGTTCAAGTACGAGGAGTCCATAAAGGCCAAGCAGCAGCGCAGGGCCCAGAAGAACACCCAGGTCAAGGAGATAAAGTTCCACCCCGGAACCGACGTGGGCGACATCAACCACAAGCTCCGCCAGATCCGCGAGTTCCTGGCGGCTGGCAACAAGGTAAGGCTTTCGCTGCAGTTCCGCGGCCGCGAGAACGCACACCGCGACATCGGCGAGGACAAGATCGCCGAGGTGCTGGAGATGATAAAGGACGAGTGCAGCGTGGAGCAGGCACCCCGCACCGACGGGCGCATCCACTTCTGCCTCATAGGTCCGCCGCGCAAGACGGGGCCCAAGGCTGCGGCGCCGCAGCCGAACCAGCCCGGCGGCATCCGCATATCGGTTAGCTGAGCGGGATCCACTGAAATGCCCGGGATGCATCCATCAGGCTTCAGGTCATGAGCCGATTCCGACTGAGGGGGCGGCGCAGGCGTCCGCGCGAGGCGAGGGCCGACAGGGTGCCGCTCAGGGCGATCGTCCCGAACCTTGTCACGTCGATGGCGGCGTGCGCCGGGATAACGTCGATATCCTTCTCGTCCGAGGGGCGCTTTCTGTCCGCGCTGTGGGCGCTTCTCGTTGCGTGCATATGCGACGGGATCGACGGCAGGATCGCGCGGCTGCTGGACGCCAGCTCGAAGCTCGGAGCGGAGCTCGACTCCCTCGCCGACTTCGTGAACTTCGGCGTGGCGCCGGCGATGTTCATGTACTTCTGGATGACCGGCGGCCCCGGCCACACGCTTGCCGACGGCACGGTTGTGGCGAGGCCGTTCATCCGCGTCGTCCTCGGATGCGCGCTCTACTACGCGCTCTGCGACTGCTTCCGGCTGGCGAGGTTCAACACGATGCTCGAGCAGGAGACCGCTCCGTACTGGAAGCACTTCTTCACGGGCGTCCCCGCGCCCGGGGGGTGCTGGATGGTCCTGACGCCCGCCATTCTCTCGCTGGCGCTTGACGCCAAGGGGGCGTCTCCGGCGTTCGCGACGTTCCTGCAGAATCCGTGGACCGGGGTCTTCATGCTGCTCTTCGTCGGCACGCTCATGGCCTCCCGCCTGCCGACGATATCGCTCAAGTCGATGCATGTCAGGAGAAAGGCCCTGCCGTTCGTGCTCGCGGGGCTTCTCCTGCTCGTCGCGTTCCTCGTGTCGAACTTCTGGCTCACGATCGGAGTCATGGGCGTGGGCTACATCTTCACCATCCCCGTGTCCTGGGCTGCGTTCATCCGGACCCGCGCGCGGTACGAGCGGAACTGCGGCGACGCCCTTGACTCCGCGCCGCCGAAAGTGTAGAATACCACCGTTGCAGGAAAAGGCAATTTCAACAACACCATCCATAAGGAGCAGAAGAAAAAATGAACAAGATGCTGAAAATCGGAGTGGCGGCCCTTGCCGTCGCAGCAGTCGCGCCGGCGTTCGCCGCCGAAGAGGAGGAGACCGAGACCGGATACGAGGCCATCGGCTGGACGCCGATCGCGCTGGGCATTGCCTCGCCCGTGCAGTTCCCGTGGGGGCGCGCGGTCTGGGACGTGTTCGGCATCGACTTCAACATCCTCTATTCCGACGCGCCGAAGATGTACGGCATCGGCATCGGCGGCATCGCGATGGCGACGCGCGACACGATGGGCGGCGTCCAGGTCTCCGCGCTGTGCAACTGGGCGTCGGCCGACGTCCTCGGCGTGCGCGCCACGCTCGGCGGCAACTTCACCTACGGCACGACCAAGGGTCTCGAAGCTGGCCTCTTCGGCTACCGTCCCGGCGAGTTCTGGGGCTGGGACTCCGAGTTCCTCGGCAGCTACGGCTACTACATGTGGGGCTGCCAGTGCGCGGGCATCTGCAACATCGCGATCGAGCAGAGCTACGGCGCGTCCATCGCGATCGGCGGCAACTACGCCAAGGTCGCGTACGGCCTCCAGCTCGCCCCAGTCTTCAACTTCACCGACGAACTGCACGGCTGCCAGATCGGCCTCGTGAACTATGCGCGCGAGTGCCCGTGGGGCTTCCAGATCGGCCTCGTGAACCTGATCATGGACAACCGCATCAAAGTGCTGCCGATTCTCAACGGCTACTTCTGATCTTTCGCAGTGGCGAAGGGCAGTCCATACCTGAAGAAGGCCACGGGGGCCGCAAAGGCCTCCGTGGCGTCTGACCGCAAGAAGCGCGGCCTCGGGCGCAGCATCGACTTCGGCAACGGCGTAGACGGCCTCCTCGGGGCGCCGCCCGCCGTGCCCAAGGCCCTGGCCCCCGTCGCCCCTGCCGGAGTGGTCATGGAGCTGCCGATCCTCGACATCGAGCGAAGCCCGTACCAGCCGCGGCGCGACTTCCGCGAGGAGGACCTGCGCGAGCTGGCGGACTCGTTGCGCCAGAGCGGCCTCGTCCAGCTGCCGACGGTCCGACGGATCGCCAACGGCCGCTACGAGCTCATCGCCGGCGAGCGCCGCCTGCGCGCCGCGCAGCTGGCCGGCTGGCGCAAGATCCGCGTGTCGGTCGTCGAGGCCGACGACCAGACTGCGGCGGTGATGACGACAACTGAGAACCTCCAGCGCGAGGACCTCAATCCGATCGAGGAGGCCGTCTCGTACAAGACGCTTCAGGACAAGTTCGGCATGACCCAGGCCGAGGTCGCCGAGAAAGTCGGCAAGGGCCGTGCGTCGGTCGCAAACGCGACTCGCCTTCTTGAACTGCCCGACGAGGTGCGCCTCCTTGTCGCGAGCCAGGCCATATCGGTCGGGCACGCCACGGTGCTTCTCTCCGTCGACGACGAGAGGGAGCGCGTCCTGCTGGCGCGCGACTGCGTCAACGACCAGCTGACGGTCAGGGCGCTCGAGCGCAAGGTCGCGCGTCTCCACGCCCCGGCCGCGGCCAGGCCGAGGGGTACGCCGGACCTACCCGACGCCTATGTGCGCAACCTCTCCGAGCAGATGAAGCGCCATCTCGGCTGCGCCGTCAGGATCACTCCTGGCATGACACACCAGAACGGCCGCCACACGAAGGGCGTCGTGGAGATCGACTTCTTCAACAACGACGACCTCGACCGCCTAATAAAGATGATCGGAGTCACGGTCGACTGATGGTCTTCGCATTTCTGCTTTCCGCGGGTCTCGTCTTCACCCAGGCTGACGCAAGGCGCTCTTACGAGACGGCACGCAATCTCGTCGAGGAATGCACGCCGAGGGACGCGGGCACCATCCGCGGCCGCATAGCGGCCAACCACATTCTCGACGCCGCCAGCGCCGTCGGCGCAAACGTCCGCCGCGACTCCTTTACCGCGAAGACCCCGAGCGGCGACAGGGAGTTCACCAACCTCCTGGCGGAGTTCCGCGCCGGCGGGGACGACGCGAAATGGGTCGTGCTGGTCTCCCACTACGACACGAAGCCGGGCGTGAACTGCCCGGGTGCCAACGACGGGGCGTCGACCTCGGGACTGCTCGTCGGGATCGCGAACGCGTTTCTCAACTGGAAGGATCGCCGCGGCAACCTGCTTCTGGTGTGGACCGACGGCGAGGAGTGCGTCACGTCCTACGGCCCGGACGACGGGCTGTGGGGCTCGCGGCGCGCCGTGGAGTATCTGTCCGACAAGAGCCGCAAGGTGCAGGCTGTCATATGCCTCGACATGCTGGGCGACAAGGACCTCTCCATATCGATTCCGGCGAACGGCTCCCCGGCCCTGACCAAGATCGCGGTCCACGCCGCAAAGCGGGCAGGCCTGCCGGATCTCGTGCGCACCATCGATGAGATCGTGAAGGACGACCACGTGCCGTTCATGGAGAAGGGCTATCCCGCCATCGACCTCATCGACTTCTCCTACGGGCCGGGCAACTCGTTCTGGCACACCGAGAAGGACACGATGGAGAACATCTCGGAGGAGTCCCTGCTCAAGAGCGGCCGGATCCTGGCCGAGATGCTTAACATTTTGCTGTAGCACCGTTCCTTGGCGAGAATCGGCGTTCGCCCATTCGCCAAGATAATTTGATATAATACCTACATCCCGCGAGGCGGTTGGCGCGGCGCGGGGTCATAGTCCGGAAAACGGAGAGGGCGAATGTAAAGTGTAAAATGCAAAGTGTAAAATGATGGAGTCGCTCCGCGACGTCGCTTCAACTTTACACTTTCAACTTTACACTCTCCCGCTCCCGCCGGGCGTTCAATAATGTAGCATCAACGCTACACGTCGTTCGTCTGAAATACTAGCACCATTTCAAAACGTAAGAAAAACGTTGAATAGGACGGCATGTAAGTGGAGATGCGCCCGATAGGGCGCATTTTCTCTTCGTGCATCCTATTCAAGCCTGTGCTAGGGCTTCAGACGAGTGCATGGATTGGATATGCGCTCTTTTTTCATGCACGCGAGGCGGTCTCCGCGACGACAGGAAGTGCAGTCACGTGGAGAGGGAACGTGCAAAGGGGAATGCTGATTTTGGCGGCGACACTCGCGGCTTTTCTCGGTATTGGCGGTGTGTCCGATGATGAGGAAATTCGCGGCCGCGTCGTAAAGGTCGCCGACGGCGACACTATCACCATCCTCTCTGCCGCCGGTAGGGCGGGTTCGATGAACCCGCCGTCCACATACGCCACCCAACATAAAATCCGCCTCAACGGAATTGACGCGCCCGAATCACATCAGGCATTCGGACAGAAGTCGAAGAAGCATCTTTCGTCGCTCGTCTTCGGCAAGGACGTCCGCGTCAAATACAAGAGCCGTGACAAGTACGGGCGCATCCTCGGCACCATCTACATTGACGGTCTCGACATCAACCTTGAAATGCTCCGTGCCGGCTTGGCGTGGCATTACAAGCGTTTCGACTCTACCCCCGAATACGCGCAGGCGGAATCAGAAGCGCGGCAGAACCGCTGCGGCCTTTGGCAAGACAAGAACCCAATCAATCCCTACGACTTCCGCAAGGCAATGCGCGAGAGGAAAGGCAAGTAAGATGACAAAGTCGACGTCCATACGCTATCCTCTCAGCATACGCGAAGAGGAGCTGAAGAACAAGGTCTCCGCCGACTGGTTCAAGGACTTCGACACGACGCAGATTGTCGGCAACGTCGATTTCTGCGTGGCGGTGCCGGCTACACAGATGAAGTTGCTGGAAGCCGAAAGCGTGTTGTGGGCGGAGGCGAAGAAAGGCAACAAGGCCGACATCCGCGAAAGCTTCATACAGCTGATTCTCACCATCGGCAAGGAAAAGACCTTCGACAAGTATCTGCCGCCGAAGTTCCTCGGCGCGTTCGACGCGGAGAAGATCGCGTTCATACCGTATCACGAGGTAATGGACATATTCGAAAAGAACGATTTCAACTGGAATGTCACGCCGAGCGACCACGACACGAAGGAGTTCAAGGAACTTGATGCGCTGATCGGCGAGAAGCTGAGCGGCTGCGCAACGCAGTTCAACTGGCTGACGGACGAAGACGAACTGCGCAAGTTCATAAAGGCCAACTTCAAGATTGGCGAGGACGGCATAAGGCGGCTTCAGATAACGAAGAACAACTTTACGCACATCTACAGCAAGTGGCGCGAGGCCGTGATGCCGACGATCGAAATCCCGGACTGGGATGTCGCGAAGAAAAACGGGATCATCGACGCGGACTTCTTTCTGGCCGACATACTGTCCCAGGGCAACATCGGGCTTTCGAGAAAGCTGAACATTCTTCTCAAGCTGGACCACTACAAGCAGGAACTTGGCGTCAGCAGAATCGGCCTTCCGCTTTTTCAGGACATCCGCTTCAAGGACGGCCAGAAGGCGCACAGGCAGTTCTGGAACCGGTACAAGAGGCCGCCGCGCGAGGAGTACCGCGAGTACATCGTCAACCGCCGCGACCTTCTCGTTCCGCAGGACGTGCGCGAGCGTAAGGGCTCGTTCTTCACGCCGAAGAAATGGGTGGAGCTTTCGCAGCACTACCTTGAACTTGAACTGGGCGAGAACTGGCAGGACGAATACTATGTCTGGGACTGCTGCGCGGGAACGGGCAATCTGCTCGCCGGGCTCACAAACAAGCACCGGGTCTGGGCGTCGACGCTCGACATGCAGGACGTGGCCGTGATGAAGCAGCGCATAGCCAACGGAGCGAACCTTCTCGACGCGCACGTGTTTCAGTTCGACTTCTTGAACGACCCGCTCGACAGCGAAAAGATACCAGAGGATTTGCGCGACGTTCTGGACGATGTGGAGAAGCGCAAGCGCCTCGTAATCTACATCAACCCGCCATACGCGGAGGCAGGCACTGTAAAAGCGAAAACAGGAACGGGGACGAACAAAACAGGCGTAGCTGTTGGGCATGCAATCAGCCATAAATACAAATCGCGCATTGGGGCAGCGGCCAACGAGATATTCGCTCTGTTTCTTATGCGTATAAATGATGAAATTCCTGGATGCGTCATTGGCCAGTTCTCAAAACTTAAGCACCTTCAGTCCCCGAATTTCGCAATATTTCGAGGGTCTTTTCGAGGTCTCCTTGTAAGGTGCTTCATCGTTCCCGCAGATACTTTTGACAATGTAAAGGGCAAGTTCCCAATCGGTTTCTTCTTGTGGCGACAGGGAAACGGACGGTTCTCCTTCGTCGTTGCTGATGTGTACAATCGTAAAGGTGAGTATTGCGGAGGTCATACACTTGATTGCCCGGCCAAAGGTGGGTTATGGATGGATTGGTTAAAGACAATGCACGATAAAAGAGGTGCGCTTCTCGGTCACTTACGGACAACGTGCTCTGATTTCCAGAACCAAGGTGGAACTTTTATTGCCAGTAAACCTTCTGCGAATGATATATTGCAACGGCGCACACACGAAATCACCGTCAACAACTTTTTCGATATTGCTACGGCCTTTGCAGTGCGCATATCGGTGGAATCAACATGGTTGAACGATAGAGATCAGTTTCTATACCCGAACAATGAATGGAAGGCCGGCGAAGGGTTTCAGGCTGACTGCCTTGTTTACACCCTGTTTCACAGCCAGAACCGTGTGAAGTCCGCTGATGGCATAAACCACTGGATACAGTTCACGGAGAAGGAAGTCAATGCGCAGGGTTTGTTCAAGAGCCACTTCATGAGTGACTTTCTTGCAGGGAAGGGTGATGACAAGAAAAGAGTTCGCCAAGGAGAACTGTTTGTAGGCGCGACGGTGGCAGAACGAAAGCCGATTGTGTTTTCAGATGAGGCGAAGGGCGTTATGGATGCAGGGCGCGAGCTGTGGAGGTACTACCACGCGCAGCCGAACGCAAATCCAAACGCCTCGTTCTACGATATCCGTCTGCACTTTCAAGGCTCAACGAGGGATGCGAAAGGCAAGGAGCGGATGAATAACGAATCGTCAGACGCGAGATATACAGAACTGCTTGCCAGCCTTCGCGCCGCGATGAAGCAACTCGCTCGTCGCATTGAGCCAAAGCTCTACGAATACGGATTCTTGAAGAGGTGAGGCAGCAAATGGCGATACCGCAGAGAGACGATCCGCCTACGCCATCATCCTTCGCCGAGGCTATGGAGGACAGGTGGCTACGGCGGACAGGTAAGATAGAGGCGATCAAGCGACTTGACGCCTTGCTTGAGTATGCCGTCATGCAGGCGTCGGCTGCGGCGCAAGTGTTCAGAATATTCTGGATTTGAGGTCTGACCATGTTTCCATAATATTCTGAACACTGCTGACAACAAAGGAGAAACGAAGACGAAGAAGATGCTGGTTGCTGCTTGTGCAATGGTTGCCGCGTTCGCGGCAGTTGCGGACGACGCCCTGCCTCCGCCCAGGTTCCTGGGGTTCGCGTTGGGAGACAAGGTCGACGCGGCAGTGTGCAAGGCGCGCGGGTTCTCCGCGCCGAAGAAGGTCGTAATTGACAAGAAGCAGGGTGCGACATGCTACTGCTGCAAAAGCGCCGCGCCGACGGAAGGATACGACGAGGTGTGGCTCGTGCTGTCGCCCGAAAGCAAGATAGTCAGCATAACGGGCGTTCTGCTAGTAAACGGCATTGCCGAGGGTGAGCGCAAGGCGAAGGCGCTTGCCGCGAAGTACGAGGCGGAGTTTGCCCCGCGTAAATGCGCCACGGGCACGAAGATCTTCGAAGTCAATTACGACGCTAAGTCCATCGAAGCCGTGCTTGCCTTCATAGCGACCAAGCGTCTCGCCGCCCGGGCCTACAGCATCTCCGCCCGACGGTGATCTGCGCAGTTCCCGACAAGCCCACACGAAACGCGGCAATCTGATATAATACCACCTACAGCATGATGAACTTCCTTACAACACTCTGTCTTGTCGGCGCGGCGGTTCTCTTCGCCGCGTGGCTGATACTGAAGAACAAAGGGCGCATCGCCCGCGCGGCGGACGAGATCTCGGCGATTCCGTTTCGTCGCATTGCGCTGTTCCTCGTCTTCGTCGCCGTTGCAGCAATCTACGGCGGCGCGAAGAACGGCACCAACGCCCCGCCGCAGGGTGCGTCTCAGCCGATGTTGATGATGGGCGCAACGCCTGCTCCCGCGCCGCTGTTCAGCTCCGCGTCCGTCTCGACCAACGGGACGTGGGACTTCTCGGCGCTGCCCGGCGCCACGGTCCACGAGCGATGGCGCCTG
>JAFRBA010000156.1 GCA_017405115.1 Kiritimatiellia bacterium | reverse complement strand
TTCGCAGCGCGGAGCCGTCGCGATACGGAACTTCCGCCTTGTGAACGACAAAGTCCATTCGGAAGGCGAGAGGGAGGGCTCGTTCACGTGCTCGGACTCGAGGCTTTCGCAGCTGTGGGAGGCGTCCGTGCGCACATGCGATTGCAGTGGACCTGATCGACAGCGCGTCGGGCGAGGTGCCGACGCCCAGCGGTCCGATTCGCGTCGCATGGTGGCACGAGAACGGCCGCGTGTTCTGTAGCATCAGTGCGCCAGGGTCTCTTTCGGTCAAGAAGCCGGACTGGATTGATTACTGCAGATGACCCCTGCGGGAGCCGTGGAGAAGCTATGAAACTTGTCGAATTCGTTCCGCCGACGCCGCATCCGCTGTGGAAGCTTTGTCCGCAGATGGGGATAACGGACGTCATCGTGAAGGTGAATCCCGATCTGACGGGCCTCGCCAATCCGTGGAAATACGAAACGCTCTCGTCCATCGTCTCGCGTCTCAAGCCCGCCGGCCTCCCCGACGATGACCAGGTCCTGCTCGAACGAAATGGCGGACGCGACGCCCATCCTCACGACGAGGTGTTGGCCGTTGGGCATCCGCCTGCAGGAAAATCCATTTTGCGCCCATGTCCTAGATCGAGATGGGGGTATGTCGTGCCGTGCGGCGACGGTGGTTTCATCGTGTCTTGGGAGACGTTGCACATAGTCGCGTTCGATTTGGAGTATCTGTGGGCCGAAACATGGCTAACATAGATAACATATTTTATATAGCAAAATTCTCATTGCAATTCACAGAATGACTTTGATATAATGCTCCTACCTATAAAAAGGTAAACGAACGGAGAAACGACCATGAATAAAGTTTCAGCCATGATGTGCGTGGCGGCGATGTCTGTAGCGCATGCGGATGCGGTAAAGGTTGGATTGCACGAAACGGGAGGCGTCCATGTGGAATCAGGCACGGTTACGCAGAGTGACCCTGTGGTGCTTGGCGACAAGGCCAAGTTCTACAAGACCGGCGCCGGCGAACTCGTGCTGCCTCTTGCCAACGTGAACAGGCAGCGCGACTATTCGCTCGCGGCGCTTGACGGGAAGATGACAATCTCCGCAGGCGACGATTCCACGGTTGACGTCTCGCAGCCCCCTGCCGTACTCTCCAGGGCTGCTTTCTGGGTGAACGTCGATTCAGCCGTGACGGACGAAAACGGCCTCGTCACGAAATGGTGCGACGTGCGCGAGACCACCCCGGTGTCGCCAAAGTGCTACTATGCGGTTCCGGCGTGGAGCAGCAAGGCGACCACATATGCGAACGTTCCGCCGAAGCTCGCCACGTTCCACGGCCGCCAAGGTGTGTATTTCTACGGCCGGCAGTCGAACGTGTTCATGAAGTTCTTCACAAACGGAACGGACAGTGCCATAGGTGCGGTGCGCCATGTGTTTCTCGTTCATGGCGTCACGAACTGCTGGGGCACCGCCGTAGGCTACGACGCCGCCACCAGCGTCTCGCGCCAGGGCGGAATGGTGCCTGGCACGGGCACGGACATCGTGGATCTCGCTAACTGCCCGTGCTATTTCGTGCGGCGCTCCGATCTTTCGTCCGACTTCTATTCGGGGCGGTTCTATCTCAACGGCCAGCTTTTCGATCCGTTCACGACCGCTCCCAAGCGCGGAGTCTCGCTGCTTGAATGCGATTTTCTCGCCCGTTCTTCCAAGGCAAGCCGTTTTTTCCGCACCGGATTCGAGACGTACACCGGAAACCAGGGCGGCGACTACATCTGCGAGGTCGTCATCTTCACGGGAACGCTCCTCTCAGAAAAGGACAGGCTGGACGTGGAGCGCTATCTGCTCAAGAAGTGGAGCCTCCCGTATCACGCCACTTCTTCGCTAAGGCTGCCGATGGCGTGCGGTACGGTCGGAGTGGCGTCCAACGCGACGGTCGAAGTCTCGGCGGCGAGCGGCGAGCAGACTACGCCGCTGACATTCTCGGGCGAAGGGACTGTCAGGAAGACCGGGGCAGGTGCGATGCTTGTCGGCCCGGCGTCGGATACGCCGTTCAGCGGAACGTTCACATTGGAGGAAGGCTCCGTGATATCCGCCGGCGGACGGCCGCCGGCTGTGGAGGCGATGTCCGGCGACGTGTACGATTCGTCCCGTTACCAGCACAACGGCTCTTCAACATCTGACGACATCGCAAAGAGCGGCATGCGGCTGACGCGGGCGACGGACGGGGTGATCGGCGTTTTCCGCAAGACTGGCGCAGGCGAAGTCCGCGTATCCGGGATCGACGCCGGCGTCAATGCGCTGAACGTCGAGGGAGGCGTGGTGACGCTTGAGACCAGGAGCAAGGTCGCGCACTTCGCGCCGTGCGAGACCGTGATCACGGCATCCGTCCCGAACGCAAGCTTCGAGATGCCGTTCACAGACCCGTCCAGCGACGGACGGAAGTTTTTCTTGACTTCGCTCAACGGATGGGAGGTTGTCGCCGACCAGGGCGCGTATATAAGCGTTGACAATCCCGGCTGGTCCTACTGGGCCGCGGAACCGCCGCCGGACGGCAGAAACGTGATGGGGGTGAGAGGCGGCTCAAGCTTGCAGACGACGGTGTCGTTCCCCAGGGCGGGGCGCTATGAGCTGACCATCTGGGCCTGCGACCGCTACGGGCAGCAGAGCGGCGACGACTCTTCCGGGGTGAGCCAGATCAACCTGTGTCTGGTGAAGCCTGATTCGTCGCTCGTGCAGGTCGGTACGGTGCTTCCGTACGGGCGCAGATTCGTCAAGCACCGCTTCATGCTGCCAGCGGTGGAGGCTGGGGACTACAAGCTGCGCCTGGCGTCGCCCGGACGTTCGTTTGACGAGCTGGTGTGCGTGGATGACATCCGCATCGCCTACGTCGGCGAATGCGGGGAGAACGAGGTGTTCAAGATTCCCAACGGCGATTTCGAGAAGCTATCGCCGAGGACTTCGCACCCAACCCGCTACGGGTTCTTCTCGACGCTCGACAGGGCGGAAGGCTGGACTTTCGAGATCGCGAACGCCAGCTACGCAAGCTGTCTCACGAACTACGCAGTGGGCCTAACATCGCCGTCGAAGCACCTCAAGGCGTATTGCCATCCGCCGCTCTACGCGTACATGTCGGGGAAGCAAGGCAGCGCAAGCCTGGCGTTCGTCCATGGGAACGGACGCGCGTCCACGACGTTCACCGTCCCAGCCGGCACGTATCGTCTGCGTTGCAACGCGGCATGGACGCCGGTCAACACGCAGCGCCAGAAGAGCGACGGCACGTGGCAGGAGCTTGACGCCGGCGGCCAGCCGAACATTGCCGCGCGTCTCGAGGCGGGCGGCGCGTCCGTAAGCCTCGGCACTATCACTCCAGGCAAGGTCATGCCGTACGAGATGCTCTGGCCTACGGCGGTCTCATTTGCGGAGCCGACGGAGGTGACGCTCGTCCTGGAGCAGAGCAACACGGGCGCCAGCGGGACGATTGACGACCTGGTGCTGGTTTCGGAAGACCGTATCGACCCCGGCAACTTGCTGAAGGACGGAGGCTTCGAGTCGATGACGTCGTGGACGGTGGCCGCAAACACCGCATACTACAAGTATTCGTCGTGCAGTGCGCTGTCGTATACGGCGTCGCCGACCTCGGCATACGGTTACAACGTGTTCGAGGGCAACAACAGGGCGGCGTTCAAGAATGAAAGCCTCATGACCCAGACCGTCAGCTTCCCGGCGGCGGGCCTGTACAGATTCAGACTCCACGCCAACACCCGCATCGACAACGGTGACTACGGACAGAACCCGTTCCGCTTCTGGTACCATGCCGCAGGCTCTGCGGAGACGAACGTGATCGACGTGATGCGCGTACCTCGCTGTCTCAACTGGTTCGAGCGCGAATACCTGTTCGGCATCCCCGCGGCAGGCAACTACAAGTTCGGCATCGAGGGCGGATATTCGCTGCGCACTGGCGGCTACGGGATTCAGGACACCAGTACGACTGCGGACAGGTTCTCGTTCATCGACGGCTGCTCGATCCGCCGCGTGACGGACGAACTGCATGATGCGCCGAAAGCTCCGTCCAAGATGAAGATAACAGTCGCAAGCGGCTCGCGTCTCGTGCTCAACTATCCGGGCTCTCTCCAGGTGGGCAGGGTCAGGCTTGGCGACACGGTGATTTCCAAAGGCGTGGTGAACGCGGAAACGCATCCGCAGTTCATCGGCGGCATGGGATCGCTGAACGTGGTTCCGGGCGGTCTGGTGATCTTGGTACTCTGAATGGTGCCTTGCAATGACAGTGACGCTTTTTGCCGCAGCAGTCGCGATCGTCTCGCCTGACTCGCCCAAGCCGTACGAGACGACGGCGGCCGCGGAGCTGCGAGCGTATCTCGAGAAGTGCGTGCCGTCCGGGGTGGTGAGGGTTGGCGGCTGTCGCGGAGACGCCGCCGGGACGGCCGTGTTCCACGTAGGCGATACGGCGCTTGCGAGGGCGAAAGGGCTGGCTGCGGAGCAGATCGACGAGGATCGCTGGATTATCCGCTCGTTTGGCAGGGATGTCGTGCTTGTCGGCGGCGGAACGCGCGGTGCGCTGTACGCAGTCTCGCATTTTCTGGAGGATTTCTGCGACGTGAGGTGGTGGAGCGACAGGGAGGAGGACGCGCCTGTTCGCGATTCGCTGGATCTCCCGGCGCTTGATTCGTCGGGTAGACCCGCCTTCAGCTACCGCAGCATCCACCGGAGCCGGGAACGCGCCGAATCCGATCCGCGCCTTGCCGTGCGCCGCCGCCTGAACTCCAACGGGCTCGTGCCGATTCCGGCGGAGTGGGGCGGCGGAGTGGAGTACGGACCGCCGGACCATGCCCATACGTTCGACATGTACCTGCCGTGGCGCATCCACGGCAAGGCCCACCCGGAATGGTATTCGCTCGTCGGTGGCAGACGCATCGGCGGGCAGTCGGACGGGCAGCTCTGCCTTTCCAACCCAGATCTCAAGGCCGCGTTTCTCGAGGGGCTGCGCAGGATGGTCGCGAAGGGGGATGCCGATGCGCGCGCGAAAGGCTGCGTCCCGCCGCGCCTCTACGAAGTCTCGATGAACGACAACAAATGGGCGTGCGAGTGCGGAGCATGCATGGCGGAGTACGAAAAGTGGGGCAGAAGCGGACAGTATGTGCGGTTCGTGAATGCGCTTGCGGCCGAGATGCGCAAGGAGCGCCCGGAGATATTTCTTACGATGCTCGCATACTATTTCACGGAGGAGCCGCCGAAGGGCGGCGTGCGCGCGGCGGACAACGTGATAGTGAAGCTGTGCGACACGCAGTCGAACGCGGCGGCGTCAATACTCGAACCCGGCAACGACGCCTTCAGGAAACTGCTGGCGGGATGGCAGGGCCGTTTTGCGCACATGTTCGTCTGGGACTATTCTGTCACATTCGACTCACGTACTCTCGGCTTCCCGTACGCGAGCGAGTTCCACTATGCCGACGCATACCGCCACTATCTGGCGAACGGCGTCTCCGGCATCTTCTGGGAGCATGAGTATCCGCTCGTCTCCGATCTCTGGGAAATCAAGTTCTATCTGGAGTCGCGCCTGTTCGAGGATCCGTACCTGGACGAGGATGGGCTTCTTTGCGATGCCTTCCGGCGGTATTTCGGCGCGGCGGCAAAGCCTGCGTTCGCCGCGCGGCGCAGGCTTGAGGAGGCGCGCGAGCGCACGAAGGCCGTCGTGATGTGGGCAAACGAGTTCACGTTCATCAGCGATGACGACCTTGCTGCCATGTCTGCGCTCTGGGACGAGGCGGAGCGGCTCGCAAAGGACGACACCACGCTTCTGCGGCGCGTGAGGAACGCAAGGCTCGGCACCGACAGGCTTGCGGAATACCGCAGAAAGATGCCGAAGCGCCGTGTGGACGGCGCATATGTGGCGGATGCCACACATCTTGACACCAGCTACATCGGCGGACGGAACGGCGGAATCGTCGACGATCCTGAATCTCCTATCGCCGGCAAGGCCGTGGCGTTCGATACTGAGCCAGACGCGCATGGGTTCCTGTCGCTTCCGTTTGCGTTTGGCGTTTACAGCACGCAGACGAAGAAGGTTGTCGCGAGCCGCGAGTTTGGGAAGATAGACGCCTCGCCAGGCTACCACTGGTATACGCTCGAGGATGTCGCGATTCCGGAGAACGCGATGATGTTCTTCACGCGGGCATGGCAGGTTCAGGCGCCGTTCGGCTATCCGTCGCTGATAGGCATGAGGTTCGACATGCGCGTCGCGGCGAAGTTCGAAGGTCCCGAGTACATCCCAGGCTCCGCGGCGACAAACCGCATTTTCATAGCGGGCTACGAGCTGGTGCCGAAGCGGGAGGTGAAAGATGGCAGATGACAGGCTGGGGCACGGCGGGCCGCATGTGCCGTTCATGATAGACGGCGCTTCCGGCAAATGTCTGGTAGAGCTGACCGCCGCCGGCGTCCGTGCGGCGATTCTCGACGGCCGGTATGCGGCTGGCGAAGTCCTTCCCACGCAGGAGGCGATGTCGAAGGCTCTTGGCGTGAGTGTGCGCGTGACGCGCGAGGCTCTGGCGCAGCTTGCCGAGGAGGGGTTCGTGAAGTCGCGCGGACGGCGCGGCACCGTCGTGCTGCACAGGAGGGAGATGCGCTGGAAGGGGCGCATCGTATACCTTCATTCGCCGTACATAGGCTCTTACCACTTCTCGCGGTTTGAAGAGTCTCTGGCGCGCGTGATCTCCGAGGCCGACTGGCTGTTTGCGTCCGTCACGGTTCCGCTGCCCGACGACGCAATGACGCGGACGCCGCCATGTGCCGCGCGGGCGCAGATTGATGCATTTGTGGCGGCGCACTGCCGCGAGGCGGACCTGGTGCTCGTGCACGGCTGCATCGGCTATGCCGCGCACGCGATCGACGGCTGCGGCGTTCCATGGATTGCGCTGATGGAGCGCGACGGCCTGGATGGCGGCTTTGCGAACTGTAGGGGCGTCGCGCCGTCAATGGTCGTGAGCGCAGTGCGGGAGTTTGTCCTGCATTGCTGCCAGGCCGGCGTGAAACGGGTCGTGGCGATGAACCTCCGCCCGCAGACCGAGCTTGAGGAAGGTCTGGCCCGCGTCGGCGTCGCATACGAGAGCTGGATAGTCGCGCCATACGACCTGAATGTGCTGGAGAGCTATCCGCAGAGCGCGTTCGACTCGATGCTTGCCAGGTACGGGAAGTCGTCGCGCGACCTTCCAGACCTGTTAGTCTTCACCGACGACTATCTGGCCCGCGGCGCGCTTGTGGCCCTGCTCGCGCTTGGCATCCGCGTGCCGCAGGATGTGAATGTGGCCACTCTGGTCAACAAAGACTTTGCGCCGGTATTCCCAGTCCCGCTCACACGGTACGAGGTGGATCCCGCATCTGGCGGCGAGGCGGCGGCGCAGTGTGTGCTGTCCTATCTGGAGGACGGCCGACTGCCCGACGACGTAATCCTGAACTACACCTACATAAAAGGTTCATCTTTTCCGTGACGCAATGAAGGGAATTTCTGTTTTCCTTGCCGCCGCCGTTGCGGCCGCCGCAGACTCGCTGCCGCCTGTGGAGGCCGGCTCGGCCGCATGTTCGTGTATCGACTGGTGGCAGACAAAGCTGCTGCGAGTGGGGCACCCGAACACCTTGGACCGCCGCGACCGCACGACGGCGCGCTTCGAGCTCTCGCCATACCTTCTGGCGGGTCGCGTGGCGAAGGCGGAGCTGTGCCTGACGTTGAACAGCTACGGCATAAAAGACAGGGACGAATTCGTCGTCCAGCGTCTCGTGCGGAATCGCGAGGCGATCCGCTCCGTGGATACGCTGAGCGAAGACGCCGAGGAAATCGCGCGTTTCGCCATACGTGCCGGCGAACGGAACCCGGCGAGACGCCGCCTTGACGTGACCGCCGCGGTGAACGGCCTGCTCGCATCGGGGCATGTTCAGCTTGTCGTGCGAGTGTGCGACGAGACGGCGGAAAGGCGAGGGAATCCCGAACACGTGCCGCATGGCGCGGAGATTGCCAATGGCGGGTTTACGTTGGAGGTCAAGCCATGAGGAAGGTCGTCTTCGTCTTGGCGCTGGTTGCTGCCGCCGTTTCGCCGGGCGCTCTAACAGGACCCGACGGACGAGACTACGCAAGGATCGTCGTTGCGTCGAACGCACCGGATTCCGTGAAGCTGGCGGCGGACGAACTGAAGCGGTTTCTCGGGAAAACCGGCATCGCGGACCTGCCTGTCGCGCATGAGGCGGTGCCTGGCGAAGCGGCGGTGTTCGTCGGCGGCGACCAAGAGGCGGCCGGCATGCCGTCAGACGGATTCGTCATACGGACGGAACCCGGCAGGCTTGTGATATCCGGGAAGGACGACGCCAGGCGCTTTTCCGAGTTCCCCGGACGGAATCCATTCCGCCTCGTGGAGCTGTACAATCCGAAGCTGAAGCTGGCAGCCCTGCTTGACCAGGGGACGCTCTGCGGCGTCTATGCCTTCCTCGAAGACGTGTGCGGCGTGAGGTTCTACTGGCCAGGCGAGGACGGAACGGTTCTGCCGCATCAAACCGGACTGCGCCTGCCTGACGTCTCCATCAGGCGCGCGCCGCGGTTCGACTACCGCTATTCGTGGTTCTGCAACTTCTCCAGGGACGAGGAATGCCCGCTCTGGTTCCGCCGCGTCGGTTTTGGCGGACATTCGCCTGCGGTGATCATCGACAGCTTCCACATGGTCAACCACATGAAGAAGGACCATCCTGAATATTTTGCGCTAGTGGACGGAAAGCGCGACTTCACGGACAAGTGCGCGGTGCGCGGCGGCGGGCATCTCTGCCTCACGAACCCTGACGTGGCAAAGGCGTGGGCGCGGCAGATATGCGAGTTCTTCGACAGGCATCCTGCGATGGAGGTGTATCCCGTCGTGCCGGGCGACGGCCTTACACGCGTGTGCGGATGTGCGGCCTGCCAGGCGGAAGTGCGGCCGGAGGCGGGGCCGAAAGGCAAGTTCTCGTATCATGTGTGGAAGTTCGTCAACGCCGTCGCACGCGAAGTTGCGAAGGTCCATCCCGACCGGTTCATCGGCTGCCTGGCCTACGAAAGCTACTGGCTGCCGCCGGAAGATCTGGACTTCGAGCCGAATACGGCGGTGATGATCTGCCAGGCTCGCAAGCTTATGTCGAACGGGAAAGCCCGCGACAGCTTCTGGAAGGGCGTCGATGCCTGGTCGAAAAGGACTGGGCGCGTCTATTTCTGGAACTGGTATCTCACAAACTGGCCGCCGACCGATCATTTGCCAGTATTCTACCCCGACATCATCGCCGGCGAAATCCGCAAGATGGCCGCGAACCCGAAAATACATGGCGAGTTCATCGAGGCGGAGAACTTTGGCAACATGTTTCCGTTCGGCACCGACCGCATGGGAACTCCAGGCATGTCCCACCTCAACCTCTATCTCACGGCCAAGCTCTACTGGAATCCGCAGCTGGACATGAAGGCCGTTCTTGACGAGTACTACAGGCTGTTCTACGGTCCTGCGGAAAAGGAGATGCGCACGTTCTGGGAGACTGCGGCTGAAGCGGTGGAGAAGGGGTACGCGGCCAGCGCAAAGGCGTCGCCGGACGCTCTTTTCCCTGAGAAGACGCTGCGCGCGCTAGGCAGAAGCCTGGACGCGGCTGCTGCTGCGGTTCCGGCTGACTCCGCATACGCACGGAGAGTCGCAGTGGTTGATCGGGAGTTCCGTCGCGGCGCGAAGCGTCTTTCGTGCATGCAGTCGGTAGGGACGCAGACGCTTGACGTTCGTCCCGTGAATGGGGCCGCAGATCTCGGCAAGTCCAGGCCGGTTCGCCTGCTGGACGCGGATGCAGACTTTGGCGAGCCGCCTACATGGCTGTACGCCGGGTACGACCGGCGCAACCTGTACTTGAAGTTCCTTTGCTACGAGCCGGACATGGACGCGCTCGTCTCGATGTTCAACACGCATGACGACTATCGCATGTGGGAGGACGACTGCATTGAGGTGTTTCTCAGCCCGGACGCGGACAATCCCGTAAGGTGCTTCCAGGTGATCGTCGACGTTGGCGGCGCGGTATGGGACGCGCGCTGGAGCGACGCTCAGCATTTTGACCTGGGCTGGGAGTCTGGCTCCGAGGTGCGGATATCCAGGGAGCGGAACCGCTGGACTGCCGACATTGCGATTCCGTTCGCGTCTCTGGGGATTGAGGATGTCGATTTCGCAGGGGATGTGGTTGCGAACTTCTTCAGGACACGGGCTGCTGCGAAACCGACGCAGACGTTCATATGGTCTCCGACCGGGAGCCCGCGTCACTTTGAGCCGTCGCGCTTCGGCCGCCTTCGCTTCAGCCACGCAAACCCTTGCGTCATGGAGGGGGGAGGTGATATACTGTCACCAACTTTGAAGGCAAAGTAGTTCAAGGACAAGGAGGGATGACAAGATGCAGAGATTTCAGAAACTTCAAGTGTCCATAGCCCTCGTCGCCGTGCTGTCGGCCATGCAGGCCACCGCCGGGGCGTTTACGATAAGGAAGGATGCGGTTCCGCAGATCGTCGTTCCAGCGGGCATGCGTCCGTTCGTCGCCAAGGCTGCGGAGGACGTCGCCGGCGACATCGAGAAGATATTCGGAGCGCGGCCAAATGTCGTCGTCGTGGCGCCGGATGCGTCTTCGCCGGCCGGAAACGCCATTGTCCTCTCGAAGTCCGGCAGCGGGTGGGAGAACTACGCCATCGAGTCAGTGCAGGGGAACGTCCTCAGGATTACCGGCTCCGACGACCGCGGCGTGATGTTCGGGCTGTACCGCTTCGCCTCCGAGTGCCTCGGCGTCGATCCGTTTTACTATTGGAGCGGCATCGAACCGGCCAAGGCGGTTGTGCGCGAATGGAAAGAAGGCATCTCGATCCGCCAGGGCGACCCGTCGTTCAAGTTCAGGGGATGGTTCGTCAACGACGAGGACTTCCTGAACGGGTTCAGGCCGAAGGAGAACGGAACAAGGAAGATAGCATATCCCCGCTACCACGTCGTTTTCGGGCCGTCCGTCGCGGACGCAATCTACGAGGCGGCCGTTCGCGCCGGCTTCAACACGATGATATGCGCAAGCTACGTCGATGTGCTGAACCCCGACGAAAGGCGGCTCGTCGAGATCGCGTCGTCGCGCGGGCTATACGTCACCATGCACCACCAGGAGCCCGTCGGCGCCGGCGCGCTGCAGCTCGACCTTCATTTTCCCGAGATCAGGGGCACGACGTACGCCTCGCACCCGGACCTGTGGCGCAGGGCGTGGAAAAGGTACGTCGGCGAGTGGGCCAAGTTCCCCGACGTCGTGTGGCAGATAGGGCTCCGCGGGCGTCGCGACACGCCGTTCTGGGCAGTGCATGGCGTCCCCGCGTCGGCGGGCAAGCCTGACGAGGCGGAAGACCGGCGCCGCGCCGGGCTGATCTCCGCCGCCATGCGCGAGCAGCTTGCGATGATCGAGGAGGCGACAGGGCGCAGACCGGAGCACACAGCCACCCAGCTCTGGTGGGAGGGCGCCGACTTCTACGCGCGCGGGCTTCTCGACATCCCGAACGACACGATCGTGGTCTTCTCCGACAACTCCGCCGGATTCAAGCTGCAGCCCGACATCGGCGGCGTGAAGTCGCTTGACCCGGCGAAGAGGTTCGGTATCTACTACCACCTTGCGCTCGTCCACGGCAACCACCGCTGCGAGGTCGTGCCTCCTCTGAGGACGCGGCAGATACTGGGATTCGCGCACGGAAAGGGCGCGAGGGACCTTGTCCTCTTCAACGTCTCCAACTTGCTTCCGTTCCTGTACACGGTGGCGGCGGCGGGCGAGATGTCACGCGACCTGGGTGCATTTGATGCGAGCGGCTTCCGCGACCGCTGGACGAAGGCGAGGTTCGGCGGGAAGTCCAAATCGGTCGCCCGCGCCGTCGACCTCTACTTCGCCGCGTATGAAACGGAATATTCCCGCGACAAAGTCTCTTCCTACGGGTCGCCCCGCGAGCGCGCCCCGCTTGCCATCCTCCACGACGGGATGCTCTGCCGCTGGCTGGACAGGCAGGTGGACTGGTTTGCGTCGGGCAGAAGGGTAACCCCTGCGCCTGTCGAATCGCAGTACGAGAAGAACCCGGACAGGATTGTCCCGCTGCCCGACAACCTGTATAACCGGGCGACGCACGACCAGGAGCCGAACCTCGAGGACGTGTCCAGGACGCGCATCCGCGCCGTCGCGCAGGCTGCGGCGTTCGAACGCTGCGAAGAGCAGATCGGCCGCGCGGCGGCAAGCATGGACGATGCGCAGAGGCGGCAGCTCTTCGAGCGGTTCGGCTACCCCGCCGCGTTCATGCGCCTTTCGTCGCAGGCGTTCGCGGAGATGTCCGCCGCGCGCGAGGCGCGGGAGCTTGGCGACGAGTCTGGCGCAATGCGCCACGCGAAGTCGGCGCTTTCCCTCATGGAGGAGCGGGACGCGCTCGACGGGCGGTACGCCTCCGGCAGGTGGAGCGGGTGGTACGACCGCGACCTCATCTACCCATGCCGCTCCGTGACGGCCAGGCTGCGCGCGGCGCTGCCAGCGCTCCTCGCGGCAGGCATTTGTGGGGACAGGACTTCGTTCGTCCGCGGGGACAGGCTTTCGTTCGACCTTACGGTGACGAACGCGGCGGTTGAGCGCGTCGACTTCGGCCCTGGTGCGGCAGGCGGCTATGCCGAGTTCGAGGTCGCGGGCCTCGACGCGGCGGCGAGCGGTTCCGTTCTGCGCGTCGCATACGCCTGCCATCCGGACGGGCTTTCGGAAAAGGGCGACTTCTGGCGAGAGACCTCCGCTCGCTATCTCGGGCCGAACGTGGACCTGCCGATTCTCCCGGCGAACATCGACCGCTACGAGCTCTACACGCTCGACCATGTCGGCCGCTATCGCGCGAAACTTCTGCAGGGACTTGTCCGCTACGCGCGGTTCAGCCTCGATTCGCAGCGCGGAGCCGTCGCGATACGGAACTTCCGCCTTGTGAACGACAAAGTCCATTCGGAAGGCGAGAGGGAGGGCTCGTTCACG
>JAFRBA010000155.1 GCA_017405115.1 Kiritimatiellia bacterium | reverse complement strand
TGGCTGCCTGTCGGCCGCCACTGTGCCTGCGGCGGTGGCGACTGTCCGCGCGGGGATCTGCCTGCCGGACGTCCGGCGGGTCGAGCTCTTCTTCCCCGACCTGCCGCCCGCGTTCGACGGATACCGCATCGTCCAGCTTTCCGACCTCCACATAAGCGCCGCCGCGCGGGCGGAGCGGACAGAGGGCGTCGTGCGCCTTGCGAACGCATGCGACCCCGACCTCGTGGCGGTGACGGGAGACATCGTCGACGGAACGGTGCGGGCGCATCTGGAGGACGTCGAGCCGCTCGGGGGGCTTGTGGCGCGCGACGGCGTGCTGGGCTGCAACGGAAACCACGAATACTACAGCGATCCGGCGCGGTGGGCGGTCGAGTTCGACAGGCTCGGGATCCGGATGCTGCGAAACGCGGCGGCGACGATTCGGCGCGGCGGAGACGCGATTGCCGTGATCGGGCAGGACGACCCGGTCGGCGGCGACACGGACATCAGCTCCGCCGCGGCGACCGCCGCGCCTTTCCGGATACTTCTCGCCCACAGGCCGACCCGCCTTGCCGAGCATGCGGCGCAGGGCGTCAGGCTGCAGCTTTCGGGGCACACGCACGGAGGGGCGATCCTAGGGCTTGACAGGCTCGTGGCGCGCGCCAACGAGGGCCATGTGAGGGGCCTCTACTGGGAGCACGGGCTGACATTGTACGTGAGCGCCGGCACCGGGCAGTGGGCGGGCTTCCCCGAGAGGGCGGGCGTGTCCACGGAAATTACGGAGATCGTCCTGCGGCGCGGCAGTCCTGCGGCGCGGCATGGACGGATGCGCGGGAATTTGATAAAATATACAAAATCTGCAAACAAGAGGAGACAGAGACGGCAACATGAAGACCAGCTGCAAGGATTTGGGCAAGTGTCAGGTTCAGCTGACGGTGGAGCTTGACGCAGAGGAGGCGAAGGCCGCCGTGAAGGCGGTCGAGAAGGTTTTTGTGCGGGAGGCCCAGATACCCGGGTTCCGCAAGGGCAAGGTCCCCATAGAGCTGATCCGCAAGGAGTTCGCTTCTGGCCTCAAGGAGGAGACCGAGCGTGAGCTCCTGAGGAAGCACTACGCCGACGCGGTCAAGGCGGAGAGCCTCGACGAGGTAACCCTGGCCGACGTCAAGGACGTCTCGTGCGGCGCGGACGGCGGCGGCTTCACCGCAATCGTCGAGGTCAGGCCGAAGTTCAAGCTGCCCACCTACAAGGGCCTCAAGGTCGACTCCCGCGACGTGTCGGTGAAGGACGAGGCGGTGAAGGAGCAGCTCGACCGCCTGCGCGCGGCATACGCAAAATACGAGGACGCGAAGGAAGGCGACGCGGTCTCCGAGGGCGACTTCGTGCAGATCGACTACTCCGGCACGGTCGGCAAGAAGCCGATCCTGGAGATCAACCCGGAGGCGAAGATCGTGGCCGAGGGCAAGGGATTCTGGACGCAGGTCGAGGAGGGCCGGTTCCTGCCCGAGATACTGGAGGCGCTCAAGGGCATGAAGGCCGGCGAGACGAAGGAGGGCGTCAAGGCGAAGTTCGACAAGGAGTCCGCACCCGAGGGCCTCAAGGGGGCGAAGGCGGAGTACACCGTCACGCTCAAGGCGTTCCGGCGCCGCGTGCTGCCCGACGACGCGGAGTTCGCCGAGAAGGCGAAGGCCGAGTCGTTCGAGAAGCTGGCGGCCTCCGTCCGCGAGACGATGGAGAAGAACGCGGTAGAGCAGGAGTCTATGCGCCGCGAGAACGAGGTCGTCGAGCTGCTGATGAAGAAGGTCGACTTCGACGTGCCCGAGTCGCAGGTGCGCCGCGCCATGGACGGGTACCTGCAGGAGCTCGCGCAGCGCGCGCAGTACTCCGGCCTCGACGCCGGGTACTTCGAGCAGAACCGCGACAAGATCCTGAAGGACGCCGAGGAGACCGCTACGCGCCAGGTTCGCCTCTGGTACGTGATCGACGCCATCGCCAAGGCCGAGAAGATCGAGGCTAAGGAGGAGGAGCGCGGCAAGAAGGTCGTGGAGTTCATACTGGCCAACGCGAAGAAGTAGTGCCTGGTGCGTAGTGCTTGGTGCGTAGTGCGTAGTGGTTAGAGCGAAGGAGGAGGCAGTGAAGTCTTACATGGTTCCTTACGTTGTCGAGCAGACCGGCAAGGGCGAGCGGACGTACGACATCTATTCGCGGCTGCTGCTCGACCGGATAGTGTTCATCTCGGGGGAGGTGAACGACGACATGGCGAACGCCGTGTGCGCGCAGATGCTCTTCCTTCAGTCGCAGGACGCGAAGAAGGAGATATCGGTCTACGTGAACTCGCCCGGCGGCAGCGTCACGGCGGGGCTCGCGATCTACGACACGATGCAGTTCGTCAAGTGCCCGGTCGCCACGTACTGCATCGGGCAGGCGGCGTCGATGGGCGCGGTGCTCCTGGCGGCAGGGACCAAGGGGCGCCGCTTCTCGCTTCCGAACGCGCGGATAATGATCCACCAGCCGTGGGGCGGCGCCGAGGGCAAGGCATCCGACATAGAGATAACGGCCAGAGAGATACTGCGGCTGAAGGAGATGCTGAACGAGATCCTCGCGAAGCACTCCGGGAAGGCGCTGGCCGACGTCGTGCGCGACACCGACCGCGACCATTTCATGAGCGCGGAGGAGGCGAAGGCATGGGGTCTGGTAGACGAAGTCCTGGCATGAAGGAGCTCGTCTGCTCGTTCTGCGGGCGTAGCTCGCGCGAAGTCGCCGTCATACCGGGCGCGGACGGCAACATCTGCGTCGACTGCGTGCGGCATGCGGGCGAGATGGTGCGTCGCCACGAGCAGCAGTCGGAGGAGCTGCCGCCGCTGCCGCCCACGCCGGCCCCGAAGGAGATCAAGGCGTACCTCGACCAGTTCGTGATCGGCCACGACGAGGTCAAGAAGGTCCTTTCGGTGGCGGTGCACAACCACTACCGCCGCCTCGAGGCCGCCTCGAGGCCGCGCGACAAGGCCGGGGACGCGTTCGACGACGTGGAGATAGAGAAGTCGAACATCCTGCTCGTCGGCCCGACCGGCACTGGCAAGACGCTGCTCGCGAAGACGCTCGCCAGGATCATCGGCGTGCCGTTCGCCATCGGCGACGCGACCGTCCTGACGCAGGCGGGCTATGTCGGGGAGGACGTCGAGAACCTCGTGCGCTATCTGCTGCAGAACGCCGACGGCAACGTCGAACTCGCAAAGCGAGGCATCATATACGTGGACGAGATAGACAAGATCGCCTCGAAGACCGACAACGTGTCAATTACGCGCGACGTCAGCGGCGAGGGCGTCCAGCAGGCGCTCCTGAAGCTCGTGGAGGGTACGGTCTGCCGCGTGCCGCCGAAGGGCGGCCGCAAGCATCCCGACCAGGAGTACATAGAGGTCGACACGTCGAACATCCTCTTCATCTGCGGCGGCGCGTTCGTGGGCCTGGACAAGATAGTCGCGGCCCGCCGCGGCAAGAGCGTCATCGGATTCGGCGGCGGCGAGACCGAGAAAGACGCCGGGGCGGCGGCGGGCGCCGTGAATCCGCAGGACGTCCGCCCCGAGGACCTCGTCAAGTTCGGGCTGATCCCGGAGTTCACCGGGCGCCTGCCGGTCGTCACGACGATGCGCGAGCTGAGCGAGGACGAGCTGGTGAAGGTGCTGACCGAGCCGAAGAACGCCCTTGTCAGGCAGTACCAGAAGCTCCTGGCGATGGACGGCGTGAGCCTGGAGTTCGAGCCTGCCGCCCTGCGGGCCCTCGCGAAGGCCGCCCTTGCGCGCAAGACGGGCGCGCGCGGACTGCGCGCCGAGATGGAGATGCTGATGACGGATGTCATGTACGAGGCCCCCGGAAACGCCGAGATGCGCAAGGTCGTCGTGACGGAGAAGATGATCGGCGAGAGGCTGGGCATATGCTGATCACGCTGCTTAAGTCGAAGCTCCACCGCATACGCGTAACCGAGGCGAACCTCGACTACGAGGGCTCGCTCACTCTCGATCCGGACGACATGGAGGCCGTGGGGATCGTCCCGTACGAGAAGATACTCGTCGCCGACTTGGAGAACGGCAGCCGCTTCGAGACATATGCGATAGCCGGACGCCGCGGTTCCCGCGTCTGCTGCCTTAACGGCGCGGCGGCCCGCCTCGGCAAGGTGGGCGACCGGCTGATCGTCATGTGCTTCGCCCAGGTGTCGCCCGACGAGGCCGCTGGCTGGCAGCCCAGGGTCAGGCATTTCTGACGCGCCCAGAGATTCCAAAACTAGGGAATCCTTCTATGTAAAATGACGCCCGGAGGGGCGTTTCGACGGGGCCGCTCCGCCTTTTGGCGGTGCGGCCCCTGAAATTTTCTTTCTTTTTCCGCG
>JAFRBA010000154.1 GCA_017405115.1 Kiritimatiellia bacterium | reverse complement strand
CTGGGACGACTGGGACATCGGGGACGACGGCTGGGACGGGTCGCCGAGCGTGTGGCTGCGCGACGTGATGCGCCCGAGCGCGTCGTACTCGTAGGCGAAGCCGCCGAGGGTTGCGCCACTGGCCGTGCGCCAAGATATGTTCGTCACGCGATCCATGATGTCGTACGCGTATTGTACCACAAATCCGTTGGCGTTTGTTACTGCGGCGAGCCTCCCGTTCCAGCCGCAGTACCCAAAGTCAAACGAGGCGGAGGGCGTCGCAAGCGCTACGTGAGAAGGACGAGTGCGCCGAGGGCCGCGAACATGACGCCGAGGCCGATCTTGGACGGGAACACGTTGCGCTTCGACCAGCGCGACATCTGAGCGGCGTCGGCACCTTTCGCCGCGAGCATGAACACAGCGACAAGAGGTGCGATGAACGCGAGGTTGTAGATAGCGAGAAGCGCGAATGAACGCCACGCGCCAGGCTCGCGGGATATGAGAGCCAGGACTGGCACGTATATCTGCCCGGTGCAGAGCGAGTCGAGGAGCGTCACGAGGATGCCGCAGCCGACGCCGGCCACGACAACCGTCGGGCCGCTCCAGCTCGTCTCCGCGACAACGCGTATTAGCTTCTTCACACGCTCCGGAAGCTGAAGCGTGATGACGGACGGCACCTTCGCGCGGCGGTAGCGGAAGGCATCGCGGAAACTGAGGAACGAGAGGACGAAGAGCGAGAGCGACAGCGCCCCCATGAAGACCATGCGCAGGACGGAGAATCCGTCGAGCGCGCGGATCGCCCGCATGAGGCCAAGCCCCATCGCCATGTAGGTGAGGAACGAGCCAAGGCAGAACGCCCAGCCACCGAGCATGCGGGCGCGGCGGCGGCGTCCGCCAACGGCGAGGATTCCGGCGAGGGCTATGACTATCGAAAACGCGCATGGGTTGAACCCGTCGGCGAATCCCGCGAGGACTACGGCCGGCAGGGTGTAGCGCGAGGCAACGCTCGACGAAGAGGACGCAACCGCCGTACCGACTATCGGGATTGCGACTACAGGCCCCTGCGGATCGTCGCAGTAGATGTGTACCGTCTTCGAGAATTGCCCGGGAATAGACGGCGAGAGTTTAACGGTCAGCTCCGCCGCTTCGTCCGCCTTCAGAATCATCTTGGAAAGCGCAGCCTCCGCGCCACAACAGGGCTTTACGCGGGAAATGCGAATCTCGCGACTCCCGATATTGCGAACCGATACGGACTTCTCCGAGTTCGTCCCCGCCGCGATTTCGCCAAAGTCGACGCCCTCCGGCGGCACGGCAAGATTGCCGGCCAACACCGCGGAAGCAAATGTAGAATTGAAAATGAAAAATGTAAAATTGCGGAAGATCATCTTTTTGTTTGATTGGCGGAATGACGTTCCTTGATTCGCTGCACGGCGGCGTCGATGGCCGGTTTCAGGCGACGTCCGCCGCGAGCGCGGAACGACTCAAGAAGCTGAACATCATTTGCGTCGCCCATTAGGCCAATCGAGCCGACGACAGTCATGTCGAGGACGGCGTCGCGGCGGGTTCCGGCGAGAATGCCGCGCAGCATCGGCAGTGTTTCGCAGTAGCCGCGTTCGCCAGCAAGCTGAATGGCGGATATTCGTGCAATGGGGTTTGCGCCCTCGCCACATGCGGAGACCGTCAGACGGCGCAGTTCGTCGCTTTCCGACTTCGATTTGTTCGACATTTCCGCGAGCGAATACAGCGCAGTGCCGGAATACGTCTCGCCGATGTCCTTTGCGGCGGCAACGAAAGTCTCGCGGATTCGCGCTTTCGTCAGGTCGTCGGAAACCGAGCCGACCATTGCGCCAAGGTGCTGGATGCAGTAGTCGAGTATGACAGGCGCGTACTGCCTGGACGCGACCATGTCCAACAGCAAGTCGGCAAGGCCTTCTGGTTGGAGTTTCTGATTCCGAAGCAGGTTTAGGACGTCGTTCTTAAGCGCAGCCTCGCGCTCGACGCGCATGACACAATTCGCCGAGGCGACATATTCCATCAGCGCGGCGACGTCGTCGGCCGACAGATCGCGCCTCCGCGCAATCGACCGAAGCGCGTCATTGCGCAGATCGTAACGTTCGATTGTTGTCTTATCTTCTCCGCAGACGATGCCAACAGCAGGGCATGCAGTTGCACCGCTCGGCTCGGCAACATGAGCATACACACGAGGCACAGGTCTGGCGCGCACTTCACTTGGTGAGGACGACGACTTGGAAGCTGGCGAATGCGGTCTCTCTCGACTTGTGCTTTGCGAAACGGCTACAGCAATTATCACGGCGATTAGCATTGCGCCCCCACCAATTGCGGTTAGGCTTATGATAAAACTGTGCTTTGTCTGATCTTTTCCCATTTTAGACACAACTAGTTTCACTGCTGTGGTAATGATGTCACAAAATACCTTCTACGGTTCGGCGACATCGCGTGCTTCATTGCTTCGAGCCAGACATGCTTTTCTTCTCGTAAAGAGTCTCATTACAATTTACAGTAGGAGTTACATTCCTATCAGACATCCTTTGATTCCGAAGTTTTCTTATTGCAAAAAAAAGCAGGATTGTTGATATTAACATTACAAGTCCGCTCACGAGGAGTACACTTGATTGGTCTAATGTGTTTTCATAAGGAATCATGATGACAGGATCGTCATCTTGCAATTCGTTCCAATCACCACATCTGAAATACGCCGGATGTGATGGACTAGCATTGGCATCTGGCATATTGGCCATTATTTACTCCCACATCCAGAGACTTCAGAAGAGATTACGAGCCACTGAAAAAGTTTAAATCCACCATCCACACACATATATGACACTCGAGTGCTACAAACACGTCCTGCACAAAAACATTCTACAGCATCTACATAATCAAATCTCTTTGCTGCCATACAGGGAAACTGACGATCAAATGTTAGAATCTCCAATTGCGACATCATATTGCACTTACGACCACCAATAGCAGGACCGATACCCGTACCGATTGGCGCAGGTGCTTCAATACAAGTACATATTACATCCAGCAGACCAAGGTAATCCGCACTCTGCGTTGGTGCGTTCCTCAGAAATCCATACGAGAGCAAAGGGAACCATTTTAAATTATCTTCATCACTTATGCGTCCAGAATTAAAATTCGAGACATCCATCCATGAAAGCATCGGGTCTCTCGTCATCCATCGTCCGTGCAAACAGCTATATTTGCGATAGTTATAGTATACAAGTTCAAGATGTGCATCATTAAACTCAGAACTAAAGCACCACGGATTATCATTGTCATTGACAAAATTAATAATCATTCCGAAAGGTGCGTAGTCATAGTGTAAAGAATTGTTTCCAATGACGTCTACCACATTTTTATTTTCGTCATGAAAATAATATACCTGTGACAATCCGGCTCGCCGCAATAGTGGTCTGGTAGCTACAGGTTCCGTAGGATCCCAGATGGAGTAACCGATGTTTAGATACTTGTCGTAAACAAACGTATCTGTGCTGGAACACACCCGCCGCCCCTTGTGATCGTATGACATTTCGATTACTGTTCCGTCCGCATGGCGAGTCCACATGACAGGCCTGTTTTCTCCGTTGTACTCAACGATCCATCGGCCGCTGCCAGTCGTAACATCGGTCTGGTTGCCGTCGGCATCGAATACGGAATATTGGGCAATACCACTGCGCACAATATTTGTGTACTGGTTGAGGGAGTTTACCGTGTATGTCGTGTTTGTCCCGAATTCCCGTGACCAGAGACGGTTGCCGATGTCATCATAACAGTAGGCGAATTCTGTACCTGTGAGGATGTTGGTCGCAAGTATAAGTTCGTTTCTCACATTGTAGCCGTACAGCTCGTCGTTTTTAGAGACACGCCGCCCCGCAATGTCATACGTGTAGCAGTACGTCGAGTGCGTCGCGTTAGACACAAGCGTCAAAAGGTCGCGCTTAGGCTCGTATTTCCAACGCACGACGTCGCCGTTGGGATATTCCAAAGACTCCTTCAGATCGCTGCCTGGCAGATACGACCATCGAAACACATTTGTCGATCCTGCCGCCAACATCGAATATATCCTCCCTTTGTCCGGCTCGTAAGAAAGCAATGTGCGGCGTTCACCATTGAGCGCGTAGCCTAGCGAACGGCCAAACGAATCATAGAACCGCTCGACGACATTCGTCCCTGCAACGCCGATTACGGTTTCATTGGTCAACGCACCGAAACCATCGTATGCGAAGGTAGTTGTGCCCGCAGCATCAACAACGCGACTCTGGCGTCCCATAGCGTCATATGAAAGCGAAACGGTCGGCGTGTTGTCAGAATACGACGTGTTTGTGAGATTTCCCCATCCGTCGTAGGCGTAGAACGTGTCGATGCCTCGCGCCCACGTGCGCTTCGTAAGATTCCCTTTCGCGTCGTATTCATACTTTGGGCCAAGACCATCAGCATATACCTTGTTCGTGACGAGCCCTGTCGCCTCGTCATAGAGCCAAGTCGTGATGTCGCCAGAATTCGGACCGAGAGACTCGTTGCGATAGGTCATCATGGTTGTCTTGTTGCCGAAAACATCGTATGTGTAACGAACGGGATATGTTGCGCCGCCCTCGTAGGTCTTGCGCCCGCGAAGGTCGTATTCGTAGATTGTTGCGTTGCCGAGCGGATTGGTGACGGCGACAAGATTTCCGTATTGGTCGTATGCGTATGCCGTGCGGTTGCCAATGGCATCCACCGATGCCGAACGACGTCCAGCCGTATCGTATTCTATCCTCGTCATATTGCCACGCCCGTCCGTCTTCTCGACTTGCCGACCAAGTGCATCGTATGCGTAAGCATTGGTCACTGCAGAAACAGACACATCCATAACGGATGTGCCATAGCGCGAAGCCGACAATGCTTTGTTTGTGGCGAAAGGCCGCGTCTTGATTGTGGTTACAGTTAAGGCGGAAACTGTCTGTGCACTTTCCGCGACTTTTCCGCGAATATCGGTGATGCGGACTTTCAGCGGCAGCACTGCCGAGACTCCTGTAAGTTGTCGAGCCGTTACGGTAACCTGCGGAGCAATTGATGTATCGGAACTGGACAATATGTTCCCCAGAAAGAACCATATCGCCTCATCGGCAAAGACATACGACGATACTGTTTCCGTCTTGCGCCATTCTGTCGCAGGGGACTGCGCTGCGGTGGGGACAGCGCAGCCTACCATTCTCCTCGTCGCTATGCGGTTGCCGAGAGTGTCGTATGTGTATTCGATTGTTGGTTCGTAATCGGCAATGGTAGAGACGAGGCGACCGTATGAGTCGTAGGCGTGAACAGTTGCGAGGACTGCGCCGCAGAAGCCGCTCTTATCGCTGCGGACGGGCTGGCCGAGGAGGTTTTCGTAACGCTTGGTAAAGCGGGGGGATGAGGCGGTTTCGCCGCGAACGATGCGGGACCAGCGCGTCCCGTCGGGGAGAATGCCGTATGTGTGGAACTCGGGCGTCACGGCGGAGCCGGTTATCGAGAGCGTGTCGCCGTCGGCAGAGCGTGTGGTTATACGAGTCGAGGTGTTGGGGTTCTGGACAGACATGGTTCGCCCATCAAGACTATAACTCGTGGCGATCGTATTGCCGAGGGTGTCTATTCGGGCGACGACGCGGCCAAGGGCGTCATAGCGCGTGCGGGCCGCGGGGAGGCCAACATGCTCGGCGTAGTTCGTCTGCCAGGTTGCAGTCTGGCGCCCAAGGTCGTCGTATTCGTAGCACGTCGTGAGCCATGTGACGTTGGTCATATCGAGCGGTATGAGCCTCGAGGTCGCAACCATTCGCCCATCGTCATCGTAGTCCCAAGTCGTGGTCGAGCCGTCTGGCTCAGTTTCCGAAACTTTGTGGCAGCAGTCCCACGCCGTGGTCGTGACCTGACCGGCGAGGTTTTCTGAAGTGATTTTCTTGCCCTCGAAGTTGTACGTCATGCGGTTTCTGGCGATAGTATACCAAATTCCGCCGATGAATGCCTCGGTTCGTGTTTCAATGACCTCGCCGCGAGCATTGGTCAGCGTCACGTCGCGCGTGGTCTTTCCGCTTACAGGCGAAGGAGCCTGCTCGTGGAGGTGCGTCACCGTCTTCGTCCAGACATTCGACGAAAGCGCGTAGTCGTAGAGGTCGAGCCTGCCGTCTTCACGGCGTATGGACTTGACGAAGCCATCTGCGGCCGCTGAGGACAGCGGCCCTCCCGTTACGGGATAATACTCCGTGACTGTGCGAAGCGCATTTGTACCGCCATAGGGAGCACCCTGCGTTCCGACGCGCTCCACGACGTCCGTAAGCGCGGAATACACGTAGTACGTGCGCTCGCATTCGATGCCGTCGAGCGTCTTTACGATCGTGCGGGGGCGCGTGTCCATCGGCGGCAAGACATCCGACGGATCCACTGACTCGTACGCATGCGTCGTCACCTCGGCCATCATGTCGGGGCCAGTGCGCGTCATGGAAATTACGCGGTCCGCACTGTCGTAAGCGTACTCAGTCCGCAATCCCGACGATTTCAACTCCGTCGCGACACACCCCTTCCCGCCCCCGGAGCCGACATACGTCCACGCCGTCGTGCGCGTTGCGCCACCGAACCCCTCTATCCGGTTCGTCGCGGCGAACCCCCACGACTTCCAGACGTAGTTGTACTCGGAACGGGCTAGAAGCTCGCCGTCGCGGGAATAGTCCTCCTTGACCGTGCGGGCCACAGACGAGTCCTTTGTGGAGCGGTCGCGCATCTCGCGGACTCCTGACGGCCTCGTCAGCGACCAGTCGCCCCTTATGTAGTCGAAGAGATAAGTCTTGGGGTCGTCGTCGCCGCTTCGCAGGCTCACGACGGCCCTATTCCCGCCATTGGCACTCCGCACGGAAAGCCTCTTCACGGGCACGACGGAGGGAACAGGATAGAGGCCTGTCGCGGCATCCTTCTCCGGGCTGTCCTGCAAAGGATAGACCGTGACGTCGTATCCATCATCCAAAACAGTGACGTCCGCCAGACGCGACGGCGTCAGGAACTGGCGGACGCCATCCGGGCCGAGAACGACGTCAATGCCCATGTCGGACGGCGTCACGCGGCGGCCTCTGGCGTCGGTGATGGAGATCAGCTTGCCGCGCTCGTTCGTCATGTCCGACGCGAGGAAACGCCGAACGGTGCCGTCCGTCTCGTAGAGGTCGTAGTATACGGGGCCGTTCGTGCAGGCCCACCCCTGCGCGTCGACCATCTGGAGACGTTCGTCCATCTTCACGTGGAAGCCAGGGTCGGGACGCCCCAGCGACTCGCCTTCCGCGAACACGAAGCGCACGGACTCGCCGTCGGGGTGCGAGAACACGACCTCCTTTGGGGTCGTCTTGTCGGGGAGCAGCCTGTTGCCTATGCGCTTGAACGTGTAGCCAAACACGGCGTGAAGCGACTCAGGCGTGAAGACCTGCGGAGACTGGTCGTCGGCGAACACCTTGAGCGTACACCTTCGAGAGCCAGTCCACGGCGTGGTAGAGCCCATGTCGATGTTCATCTTGATGCAGCCAGACCCAACCTCACCATTCTCGCACTGGCACTCACTGTCGGAAGTCTTGCACTCCGAAGGTGGGTTCGTCTGTACCACGGACCCGGCCACCAACACGCCAGACAGCAGCATAAAAAAGATTAGAATGTTTATCTTGAACATAATCTACACTCCTTAATTATGATATATGTTTTGCCCGTCCTGGTAAATGTAGGTACGGTGGCAGACGGACGTTGTCACACCGCGAGCCTTGACGAATCGCACCGACACATGGCCGTTGTCGTCGAAATCGTCGGGCTGGAGCGTCTTCGTGCGCGTTCCGTCCTCAAATGTCACCCCAGAGACGAATATCTTGAGTTCCACGCTCGTCCCCGGAGGCACGGTGCCAAGAAGCAACGATATCTCCACAAGCTGCGAACCGTCGGGGTAGGTCTGCACGACATGGTAATATGTTCCGTTGTCCGCCCAGACTGGCGTCACCTGAATTGCATCGCACACTGCCCCGCCGGCATAGAGCCGCGAAACCAGCCCGAGGTCCCGGTCTGCGGATGTCGAAAGCGTAAGCAAGACGCAGCCGGAGGCGTTCGTCTCGGACGACACACGCAATGACACATCGTGCTCAAGAAGCGTCCTGCCGTCGAGGTCCAGGCAGCTCATCGAGAACTCCCTGTCGCGCATTACCGCCGGATTGCGCTTGGGGAAGCGAGACTTGACGACCTCTATATGGGCATATCCCTCAATGGCGCCAAAGGACTGATTTGTCGCGGAGACGGAAACGAGATACTGTCCTTCGTCTTCAAAACAGTAAGGCGTTGACGCAAACTGAGTCCAATTGGTGACCAAGCACCAGTCGCCGCCATGGCTTGCGACGGAAACCGAGACAGCGCTTTCTCCGCTCCCGCATCCAGCTATCTTCAGCGAGTCTCCCGCACGAATCATCAACGCGTTCGTAGAATACGAGCCGTCGAACACGTCGAGGTCTTTCCAGACAACTGCGAAAGAATCTGTCGCAGCGCAGTCGGCAAACACAACTTCCGTCGCTCCATTGGTCGCCAGATGCACATCGGCGTAAAACGAATCTCCGATGGTTCTGACCGCAGCAAAGAACGCATTGGTGTCTGCGTATCTCGCCTCCACCTCCAGCACGTCGCGCCATGCCGCATGGCCCTCCACGCAAAGCGGGGACACGAGGCTCTCAACCGGGGGTTCGTCGAAGCCGGAAATCGCGCGGTTGCGGCTGTCGCGCCAGTCCGCGACTCCGTTTCCGTCTGCGTCCGGTCCGTCGAAATTGACGAAGCGCAGGTCTTTGATGGACAGGAACGTGTTTACGGCCCAATTGTGCCACACCATCCTAAAGTCATGTTCACCCGGCGACAGCGCGGGCAGGAAGAAGAACGCCGTCCCGCCGACGCCGTATGGAGCGGAGGCAAGGAGCCTTGAGACTTCCACACCGTCCACAAGAAGAGACAGGTCGAAATCCGCAATCCGGGAGAAGAACTCGTGCTGCTCTATCCGCACCGCCAGTGCGTCGGCGCCCCCTTCCGGGACCGACAGCCGCCACGTCAGCGACCCGGCCCGCTCCGCCGCGAACACCGAACCGTCGCCGCCGTTCCGCCAAGTGCCGGTCGCGGCGGCGAAGGCGTCCGCAGGCACCGGCGTGGATCGGTCGGACGGCGTCGCCCAGAATATGTCCGCTACGAGAGGGTCGCTCCTGACGTTCAGCACCTCCTGTCCGTCGGGGCAGCCGTCGCCGTCGGTGTCGGCGAGATGCGGATCCGTGCCATGCTGCCATTCTTCGATGTTGTAGAGCCCGTCGCCGTCCGGGTCGGCGCCGGCGTCCGCTGCGACGGGGTTCGTGCCTATGCGCACTTCGTCCGCGTCGGGGATGCCGTCGCCGTCGGTGTCTGGCGAGAGCGGGTCCGTGCCCAGGGCCTGCTCCTCGGCGTTCGTCAGGCCGTCGCCGTCGTCGTCCTCGTCTGCGGCGAACACGGGCACGACTGCGCGGGCGAGCTCCGATTTCCCCGAGTCGTCTGCGGCAAGCGCCTCCACGACGTTCGACGCGCCGGACGCGGTGTAGTCCGCAACAGCGCTCCCACCGAAAGCATGCGCGACTTCGGTTCCGTCGAGGTAAATCGTAAGTTCCCGGACTTCGCCGTCGGAGTCGGACGCATGTACCCCAACGTGGACAGCCTGCCCTGCGAGATACCACGGCCGATCGGTCTGTATCTCGATTTCGGGCGGAATGCGCGGGTCGGCGTCGGGTCGGAGAGGGTCGAGGCCGAGCTGGTACTCCGCCGCGTTGTCGATTCCGTCGCCGTCGGGGTCGGCAGAGGCGTCCGAGGCGTCGTTAGGGTCTGTGCCGCACTGCACCTCCCACCTGTCCGGCAGCCCGTCGCCGTCTGTGTCCGCCGCGTTGGGGTCCGTCCCGGCCATGAACTCGTCGGCGTCCCTCAATCCATCGCGGTCTGCGTCGCCGCCGCCCGGAAGGTCGAGTGTGCCGAAATGCCGTATCTCCCATTCGTCAGGCAGGGGATCACCGTCGGAGGAAAGCCCCTGCGGGCGCGAATGCGAGATGACTATGTCGTCTATCTGGGCCACGCCGTCCCCTTCGCAGCCAATCCCCCCGAAGAATTCGCCGGTCGAAGCCGACATCGGAAGGTCCTTCCACGCGATGACTCCAGCGACATACACGTCCCAGGTGCGCTGCCGGTAGTCCATGCGCATTGTCGTGCGCACCCATCCGTCCAGTTCGACCCGAACGCGCCTGTTGGTCAGGAACGCCCCGTCGATGCATGCAACTGGATGCCCGCACCCGTCGAAGGCCACCCCGTTCGCGCCCAAGTCCGTTTCAGGCGTCGCCGCCGCCTTCGCGACACTGTAGACGTCGATCCACACGACGCGACCGTCGTTGGTAACTGGGCGCGAAAGCATGACCGGGCCGTCGCCCTCCTCTGCAGCCAAGCTCAGCGCGGCAGCGCCCGTGCGGACGACGCTCTCCTGCACGACTGCGGCTCCGCGGCGGCTGACGGACCAGCCGTGCTGCCCGTCAAGCTCGCCAAGCGCAACGTCGGGAAGTTCGAACGACTCCACGAACGCATCCCCGCCGTCGCCGGCCGCGGACTGCGGATCCGTGCCAGCTGCGATTTCGTCCGCGTCGGGAACGCCGTCGCGGTCGGTGTCTGCGTCGCGCGGCGACGTGCCGTAGAAATCGACCTCGACCGCGTCCGTAAGCCCGTCCCCGTCGGTGTCCCTCAGAAGCGGATTCGTGCGGTGCCTGAACTCGTCGAGGTCGGAAAGCCCGTCGCCGTCCGCATCGCCCGACCCGTCTCTGTCCAAGGACCCAAAGTGCCTGAACTCCCATTCGTCCGGCATCGCGTCACCATCAGACGAGAGACCGAGGGGCCTGGCCCCTGATATCGCGACGTCGTCCAGAAAAGCCTCGCCGTCGCCATGCACGCCAATGCCGGTGAATGAGCTGGACATGGTGCCCATGCGAAGGGAACTGCCGACCACTACGCCCCCGACGTACAGATCCCACAGCCGACGCGGATAGTCCAGCCGGATGGTGACGCGCACCCACTCGCCGAGCGTTACGAACACGTTCTCGTTTGTCACGGCGGTTTCGCCGTCAAGAGCCGCGGGGTGCCCGTTCTCCGTGAAGAACACGCACGCGCCGCATAGGGCGCCGACATCCCCGGGCTGACCACGGGTCGCGCTCGCGATGCAGTAGGCGTCAACCCAGACGACGCCGTCGGCGTTCGTGACGGAGCGCTCAATCGTCACGGTGCCGCAGTCTTCGGAGGATTCGCCTGTCGCCAGACGGAGCGCGGCGCGTCCGGCACGGGCGGTCTTCGTCTGCACGACGGCGGCGGCGGGCTCGTCCACGCGCCATCCGTGCTGCCCGGACAGCTCGCCGAGCACCACGTCGGGAAGTTCGAACGGCTCGAAGAACCGCCATCGCCCGAAACCTTCGTCCGAGAGGGGATCCATGCCCCAGGCGACCTCCAGTCCGTCGCGGACGCCGTCGCCGTCGGTGTCGGCGAGGAGCGGCGACGTCCCGTATACGCACCGCTCCACCGCGTCGGGTATCCCGTCCCGGTCGGCGTCGCGCATGGCGTCCTAGACCATGTAGAGCCGGTTCGTGGCGGGGCCCGGCAGCGATGCGTCGTGCCAGGCGGAGGGAACGTCCTCCCCCGCGAAACGCCGGACGTGGCTCCAGCCGGCGGGCTCCGCGTCGAGGTCGTCCGCGTCGCGCACAAGGAGGTCTGCCGCCATGCCGCCCGTGGAGACCTCAAGGTCGGCGAACCCGCCGGCGGGGTCGACGGCCATCCCGGAGAAGCGGGGAAAACCGCCTGCGGGCGCGGCGGGCCCGAAACGCCCGAACAGGAAGAAGTCGAACGGCAGGCTGCCGTGCGGCAGAAGCGCCACGATGTCGCCGGCGGACGCCGCAGCGGAGTCGGTCTCGCCGGCGAGGCCGATCCAGCCAGATTCCGCCCACGCGAAGCAGTTCGTCGCGGAACCGTCGGAAGCGTATACACGCAGGACATCCGAGGCCTCGCCGCCGTCGCCGACGAACGGGCCGGAGACGAATGAGCCGGGGCAGCCGCCGCCCATCGGCGCGTACGGGAGGACCGCTGCGGCCACGTCGTTCGACGGAACGCATACGCGCATCCAGCCGACGGCGTCGTCCGCCGCGGCAATCGCTGCGGCGAGGCACGAGGCCAGCAAGAGCATGTGTTTCATTTCGTCTGGTTGTCCCTTTGGTTTTCAGGTGCGGGACAATATACCAAACGAAGTTCAAATTAAGTTTAAATCTGAAAAAAAATTTTGAGGCCCCTCTGGATCCAAAAAACGCAAGAAAACTGGAACTACTGCAAATTGTAGACGAACGGGGCCGTACAGCCCCGGTCGTCTACAATTTGCAGTAGTTCCCCCACCATTTCATTTGCTATCTCCGCAACAGTGAATGGAACAATCGGAACGCATGATAATCCTTGTGCCCTTAGGGAACACATCATCACCCATCATTGGCATTTCGCCGCCATTCATCACAGCAAAGCGGAGTTTGGAACAGGACTCAAATGCAATATCGTCTATCACTTTCACGCCTGCCGGAAAGCAAACCGAAACAAGGTTTGTGCAGCCAGAAAACGCACCTCGCCCAATCCCCCCAAGACTTTCCGGCAACACGATTTCTTCGAATTGACACCCCTCAAATGCAAACGGGCAAACTATGCTCACGCCATCCTTTATCAAGAAGTTCTTGCCAGCATGCTTTGGTGGGCATCTAACAATAGCTTGCTGGTTCTTGTAGTACAACGCACCATCAAGTATGGCATAAGCTGGGTTTTCTGAGTTGATCGATATTTCCTCAAGTGCCGGACAACTGGGAAAGGCCGACAATAGCCGACTCTCACCATGAGAGCCAACCTTGCCTATGTAAATGGAGCGCAACGATCTGCAATTCGAGAAAGCATCTTCAACCATTCTGTTGCACGAGTCCGGAAGCCTTACTTCTTTCAGACTATTGCACTCAGCAAAGGCGCGCACATCTATCAAGTCAAGTCCGGAAGGAAGTTTCAGTTCCTCCAGCTTAACACATTGCTTAAATGACTCACCAAGAATACGCATGGCGTGAAAGGCGCAATCAGCCATTGACACCGAAACAATGTTTGAACAACCGCAGAAGGCTCCGCGTCCAATCTGGCAGACATTCGAACTAATCTCAACGGCAACTATGTTCTGGTTGTATGCAAACGCTCCTGATGCTATATGAGTAATTTTGTAGCCGGCTATTGCATCCGGTATCTTCAAGACGAATTGCCCAACACTTTCATAGCATTTACCAAGTGAACATATTTCGACTTGTTTGACGCCAAATCCTTGCGGGAACTCATTGAGTTGGTGCAATAAAAACCCCTCTTCTTGGAGATGTCGACGATACGCACACGACCCGTTCGACTCAAGATGCATCAAGCAAAAAACTGTGCAGACAAAGCACAACAATAGTCTTGAGTGTTTTCCCTGACTTACACAAGCAATTCTACACATACTCCCCTCCCATTTCTTGCATCCTCACACATCCTTTATGCCCGATGCAAGGAATTTTCATTTGCCACTTTCTCCACATTTTCATGCGATTATAAGTCCTATAATAACTGAACATACGATAAGCGTTGACCATATAGTGCCGATGTATTCATATCGCTGTGGCCTGTATTCATCCTTGTATATACGGTGTTTCTTGTCAAACAAAACAAGATAATCCCATGAAATCAAGCATGGGACACTAAGCAATCCAAGATAACGCACAACGAAACACAATGACAACGATCCTATGAACGCTGCCAAATGCCAAAAGACAAAACTCCGTTTTATATGCAACCAATATTCAAACTGGCATGTTTGGATGCACCAATCCTCTTTGATGGAGTCTATTATTCTCTGTTTCATTTGTTTTACACGTTCATTCTTCGACCATTTCAAAGCCAACAAACCACCCATACGCTCCACCCGCACCTAATTCTGCCCCGCCAACAAGTCCTATGCTATTTACCCAAGCATTCCCTATTCGCAATGACGAAGCTTCCACAACACCCATTGCGCCTACACCGGCACCTATCAAACTAATGGACCCAACGAATGCATCTGGAGGTAAATTTCCGAATTCAATATTGGAACCAGTAAGGGAGAACGGTGCACCAATTGCCGCTGTAAGCAATACGGCCTTGATGCGAATACGCCAACTTGAACATGTCATGCAAACAAAATTACTTTTAAGATCAATCATCAAGAATGTTGCACCAAGTCCCCATGTTAAGGAAGACGTGGTGACATTACCTTTCCATCTGTAGAATTTATCACAGGGAATTTCCTTCCCCTTACAGCAACATGTACTTCTCCCTAGCACATCAAACTTACAAAACATGGCATTATTGCAGAACGTATAAAGATTCAATCCGCCGCGCTCTTCAATCGGATCGCGGTTGAGCCAACGCATTAGTGAGGGAGAATAGAATCGGTAACCATAGTAATAGAGGCCAGTTTCAGCATCAAAATACTTTGTCGAGAAGCGATGGCGGAAGGAGTCGGCGAGCAGACCAGACTTAGAAATGGAGTTGCCGAAGGCGTCGTAGGTGTACTGCGCAACCGTGTTGCCGTTTGCGTCGAGGTAACGAGTTATGTTGCCGTTGTTGTCATAGCACGGAATATAGATGGAGCCGTCAATGGTGAGGTAAAGCAGCCCTCCGACACCACCTGCGCCCTGCAAAGTGCCTGACAAGTCCTTACCCCAATGGTAATGAATCGTCAACGTCGTGCCGTTCGTGTATGCGACACGCTCCTCAAGGAGATTCCAGCCGTCGTAGAAGAATGTTGTCGTTGCCTCAGATGTCACCTTCTTCACACGGCGGGATTTCGCGTCGTAGAAGTTCGTCACGAGCGTCACGCCGTTCGACGACACGGTCTTGAGGCGGTTCACCGCATCGTAGGTGAAGTCCATGATTCCATCGGAGAGCATGTTGCCGTCGGGGTCGTAAGATGTCTCCCGCAGAGACGCAGAGGGCGCAGAGATTTCCTGGATGGAGGTGTATTGGTTGAGGTTGTTTGCCGTATAGGTATTCGTCGCGGTGTTCAAGGCTGAAAGCAGAAGATTGCCAATGTCATCATACAAATACGACTCCTCTGCGTTCTCTGCGTCTCTGCGTGAGAACACAACCTCCCCACGCTCGTTATAGCCGAACGCGTCGCCGTTGCGGCTTGTCGGTCTGTTGAGCGCATCGTATTCATATGCAAGGCTCTCGGTCGTAGCGCCGCCGGCGCCTGAGCTTGCAATGCCAGTCACGAGCGCACGGCGGAAGTCGTCGCGGACAAGGCTGCGCGTGAACACAACGCCATTTGAAAGCGTCAGCGAATACCCCGCGTCAAGGAGGTCTGGGGTATAGGCGTATTCAACAAGGGCGAGGTCGTTGGAGATTGAGGAAAGCAATCCGTCTGAATTATACGCATAGGTCGTGCCGCCAATTTCTGTCAGCCGACGATGCTCGTCAAAAGCTCGCATGGTCACTTTGCTCTCATTGCCGACAATGGCCGTTTCGTTCGTGCAGTCACCCAGTTCGCTGCGAAGCGATACTGCGGAAGCAACTTCATTCGATGCCGCTATTTCGTTCCCAAACTCATCGTAGGCGAACGAGACTATTTCGTCGTCGGAATAAATGAAGCCGACGACTTCACGCCTTGCGTCGTACACGTTCTCCTTCCACCGTCCGCTGGCGTAGGTGGTTCGGAGAGGGAGATTGTCTGGCGTGTAGGTGTACGTAACGGTCGAGCCGTCGGCATAAGTCTTCGAGAGACAGTTGCCTGTCGCAGCGTCGTATGCCCATGTCGTAGTGTCCCAAGTCAAGCCGTCGCGAGTGGTCGAGAGAGAGGTGCGGCGTCCCACCGTGTCGTAGGTGTAGCGCACGGGATAGGTTGCGCCGTCTTCGGCGACGACGCGCCCAAACGGATCGTAGGAGCGGAAGACAACATCGCCGAGCGCGTTGGTCGTTGCGGTCCGGTTGCCCTGCATGTCGCAGGCATAGGACTCGGCGATCGCATCTATGTCGTTTGTGTATGTGTGCGTGGCGAGGAGATCTCCGCAGTGGGTGTAGTCGAACGCCTGAACCGGCAGCGGCGACGAATTCCCGATGGAGCGCCCCGTTTCCGCGACGCGCCCGAAGGCGTCATAGGAGCTGAAGGTGGTCGTTCCGCCTGTTTCCGAAGAAAGCAGGACGCCGTGGCGGTAGCGGCGGACAACGGTCGGGGCGACTGATGAGGTGACGGTCTCGGTTTCGATGTCCGAAGCTGGGTCGTAGGACACAAGAGTCTCGGTGCGGCGGGCAAGCGGGACGCTCGCCCCTCCCAACTCGATCTCATGGCGGCGACAGGCATCGGTGCGCCCGGTCAGCTGCGTCATGACGATGCGGAGGGAGTTTGTCGCAGGGCCTGCGACAATCGCCGTCTCGACTTTCCACCATTCGTTGGAGAACTGCGCATATGCGACGTCGGTGCGGTTCGTCACGCCATCGAGAACCGTGCCTACCTGCTCGCCATGGTCGCTGTAGATGATGTCCGTTGTGCGCGGTCCAAGGCCTGCCGCATGCTGCGTCGTCGAAAGCATCCTTGTCGTTGCGCCGTCGTAGGCGTTGGAGGCGACGAGCCAGGAGCCGTTCGGGCCGGGCGTCGCGACGGTCGAAAGGCGTCCGAGGAGGTCGTAGGTCGCGATGGAGTTGGTGACTACGCCGTGGTCCGAGGACTCGGTAGTCGAATATTCGACGCGTCGTCCGTCGGCAAGGTAGTCGGGGACTGTCGCCTCGCACCGCCACTTGTCGTCCCAGCGCGTCTCGGCGGCAGTTCCGCCGTTGCGTCGGCGGAAAGTCGACGTAGTGCGGAAGAACGGTTCGCCGCCGCTCTCGCCGTAGACGTTCTCATAGCTCTCCTCGCCTTCCGCAGACCGGCCGAAGTAGCCATAGGTCTCCAGCCCGCGCCAGTCGACGCCGGCGTAGGTGTCGCTGGAATAGATTGTGGTTTTCTGGGACGTGTAGGATGGGTGGGACTGGTATGGCGAGGACATGGACGACGCCTCTCCGGGAACGAGGCCGAGATGGGTCACCGTGTTCGTCTCCCGCCCGAAGCCGTCGAAGTAGTGTCTGGTCACTCGAAATCCATTTGTAGCGAGCCCACCATCATTTTCCATTTTACACTTTACACTTTTCACTTCTCCAAGCCACACCTCCTCTTCGGCGTAGTATAGCAAATCCGTGCCGGTCTGTGCGGAACGGAGGGTCTTTCGGCCCTGCCGGTCGCGCCGCCAGAGGAGGCGGCAGCAGGAGTAGGCGTTTGTCTCAGACGTTCCGTCAGAATACGTCACCGAGCGGAGCCTGTGGATGTCGTCGTACGCCCTCTCCGACCATTCCAGCACCTCGCCCGTCGCAGTGAGCCTCGTCTCCTCGCGGAGCGGCAGCCTGTAGGCGGCGTCGGAGACCGTTACGGTGTATGTGGGAAACTGGGACGGCTGGGACTGGGGGGACGAACCGTAGCGGCGGACTGTCGCCGCAAGGCCGCCCCCGGAAAGCGCGTATTCCGTTGTCGTGACCGTTCCGTCAGGCGAAGTCTCGAATACCGGCAGCCCGCGAAGATGGCCTGGCACAATGCTGTCCTGCGGGTATTCGACCGTCGTCTCCGCGCGCACCGCGCCGTCATGCCCGACGGTCTTCACGATCCGCCTGAGCGGATTGCCAGCCGCGTCCGTCTCGCGGGTGTAGACGCGCACCTCGTGCGACACCATCACGGGAGGCTCCGAACCCCTTCGAATGTACACCGAGACCTCCCTCGGCTCGAAGGAGTCGTTGCGGTGCGCATCGTCGCCATCGGGCGGGTCGTAGGACGTGACGGTCACCGTCGCCATGCAGCCGTCCGGCAGCGGCGCGGACGCGGAGACCTCCTCGAGCTCCGGGAACGGGGAACCGTCGAACTGCTCGATGCGCAGAGTCTCGCGACCGCGCAAGTCGTAGTCGAAGTACGCCCACGACCGCCTGTCGGACTGCACGGACCTGAGCCTCGCGTTCCTTTCCGGATGGTCGGCGTCATGCCAGTACGTCCGCGCCTCCTCGTACCAGCCATGCTCGTCGTAGCCGGACACGCATGAGAGCCGACGCCGCGCAGTCGACCCAGCGCCCACCTTCTCGTATGTCCGCAACTCGGAGCGGACAGTCTCCCCGCCAAGGCTCGTTTCGTCGTACTCCTCGGAGACGAACTCCGGCTCGCGCGCGTCGCGCCATTCGTACCGCGTCACCGCGACGCCGCGTATGTTGTCCACCCTCTCCCACGCCGCGGCCGGGCCGCGCGTCTCCCAGAAGACCTCGGGCTCGTCCTCGTCCCAAGCCGCGTACGTCTCGTCCATCGTGGCGTTGCCCAGCACCGTCACGCGCCTCACACGGATGCGCGACTGGTCGCCGCCCTCGTTGAAGACCCGCCACTCGTGCTCGAACCTGCCGCTCGCGTTCCAGACCGGGATCGCAACGCCGTGGGGGATGTTCGTCACCGCGACCGTCCTGCCACCGAGGGACGAAGCGTCGATGGAAAGCGTTCCGTCCGCGTTGGTGACGACGGCAACCCCCGGCGCGGCGAGGACCCTGAACTTCGCCGGCGTCACGGCGGCGGGACCGTCGTCGACAGCCCAGAGGAATCCGAGGTGCTCGTCAGAGGCCGATTCGCCGAGAGGCACGCGGAACCGGAACGACCCGAGCGACGGCCCGCCGTCCCCGCAGTCGCAGTCGTCCTCCTCGCTGCCCTCCGGGTCGTCGTCCTCCGGCGGCGTGGGGTCGTATCCGTCGGGAGCATCGCCCTCTATGTCGTACACGTCGTTCGTGCATGGCTCGCCTCCTATCTCCGGCATTACCTTCGCCGGCGGCAGGAGCGTAGCCGACCGCCGCACGGCGCCTTCCACGAGCGCGTAGCCCACCCCCTCTGCCTCGGGAAGGACCGTAAGCCGCACCGTGCCGTCGGGGGCTTCGCCGGACGCCCTGTGGAAGGACTTGCGGAGCGAGGACGACGTGAGCGGGTACGGGCTCGCGTACCGGGATTCGCGCGGCCCCGGCGACACGGTCCCGGGGCGCTCGACCTCGACCGAGTAGAGGACGAGCCTCACGGCCATGTTGGTGCCGACGCGCGGCAGGTCGGCGAGGAGCGGATCCGGCGCGAGGAACGCCCGACCCTCGCAGTTGGTGACCGAGAGCCCGGCAACGGGCGGCAAGGCGAGGTCGGCGACGACCGCCGCTTCCGCGCCGCCATGGTGCGGGATGCGCGAGAGGTCCGCCGCGAACGGAACCTCGTACATGCCGCTCTCACTGTCGCGCTTCGCGGCCGCCCACGTTCGCCCGTCGGCGTCTTCGACGACTGCAAGGCGCTCCGACGGGGAGAACCCGACGCCGGGGGCCCACCGGAGGAGGTAGAGCGGCGACGAGAGCGACGGCGACTGACCTGTAGCCGAGACGACGACCGAGACTGTCTGCGGCATGGCGGATCCGAGCGGAAGCCTCCAGCTGTCGGATGCGGACGCCGGGACGGCGTTGGTCGCTGGCCCGCCGTCGAGCCCATAGCTGACCGCGACGTCCGAAGACGTCCAGCCGCCTGCGCCGTCGGGGCGCGACGAGACGTAGAACTGCTCCCACAGACTCGTCCGCCTAACCGCGAATGTGCGCACTGCAAGCTCCGAAAGCCCGGCGGGGCGCTGGAACGAGAACGCAGTCGGGAACAGCTCCCATGCGTTCAAGTACGCGGCGGCCGCCCCGTTGGGGTAGGCGAAGCCGTCCGGCGGCACGGCCACGGGGTTTACTCCGCATAGTAGCGAGGCGATGTTCGAGAGCCCGTCGCCGTTCGCATCCGCCGACGGGGAAACCGTTGCGTCAGGGCCGAACCAGGCGGTCTTCCAGGAGTCTGGCAGCCCGTCGCCGTCGGAGTCCGTCCATGCGTCGGCGGACGTCGGGCTGGGGTCCGTGCCGTCGGGAAAGCCGTCCCCGTCGGAGTCGCGGGCGAGGGGGTTCATCCCCGCAGTCACCTCGTCGCCGTCGCCTATGCCGTCGCCGTCCGAGTCGTAGAGCCCGGGGTCGGTTCCGTGCACGAATATCTCGTCGTGCGTGGAGATTCCGTCCCCGTCGCGGTCGGCAAGAAGCGCGTCCTCCGCGGCGAGGGCGCGG
>JAFRBA010000153.1 GCA_017405115.1 Kiritimatiellia bacterium | reverse complement strand
TTTGCGAAAAGTCAAGGGGGAATCCGCGGAAAAAGAAAGAAAATTTCAGGGGCCGCACCGCCAAAAGGCGGAGCGGCCCCGTCGAAACGCCCCTCCGGGCGTCATTTTACATAGAAGGATTCCCTAGTTTTGGAATCTCTGAGGCGGGAGGCCCGTCCCGTCGAACAATCGCGAATGCATCGGCGGCGACGTTGCCGCGAGACTCCTTCGGGATTATGGTCAGCGTAGCGCCGGGCTCGAGCTCGAACGTGCCAAGCCTTTGCCACCGGCCGGTATCCAGCGCCTGGTTGGCCGAGAAGCGCGTCGTCCTGCCTCCCGAGACGATCTCAAAGGCCGTTGAAGACCCGGCCGGCGTCGTGCGGATGAACGGCACCCGCCCCATCAGCGCATAACGCCCCTTCGCCGGCACCGGCAGCGGATACGTCGCCGCGCCGCAGCGGGACAGCGCCTGCTGCGAAGGACCCCATGCGTGGCCGCCAGGAAGGTGCGCATAGTCGCCGTACTGCTCGCCGTTGGCAAGATGGGTCTTGACCCAACCCTCGCCGAACATAACGCCATCCGACTCGTCGTCCACGATCAGCCAGCCCGCCGTTTTCGGGTCCGGCCGTCCGGGAAAGTCTCCGCCGAGCGCGTCCTGCACCTCGCGAACGCGCCCTTCCGAGTAGATGCCGCGCGGACGGAGGCCGTACTTCCTGCAGAGCGCCGCCGCCTCGCCCGCCGCGCAGCCGAGCTGCGAGAGCGTGTTGATGACGCGCGCACCGCCAAGCCCGACGTGCGTGCAGCTGAAGCAGCGGCCGACGACAAAGAGGTTTGGTACGTTGCGGGAGTAGATCGACCTGTAGGGTATCCAGTATCGCCCGAAGTGCGGCTGCTTGCACACCGTCAGGAAGTCCACCCCGGGCTTGCACGTGTCGTAGTGGAGGTCGATGCTCCACGACCCGGCCGCGATCGCGTCCTCGAACTGCACCTTGTTCACGACGTCGCTGCCGGTGTAGACGTGGTCGCCGAGAAGACGGCGCGACTCGCGCTTCCCGAGCACGAACGGCACGAAGTTCAGCACGCGGTTGGCGTTCTCCGGGTTCTTCTTCGCGAGAGAGAACGAACCGTAGATGGCGAGGAGCAGCCGGTCGCGTATCGCCTCGCCATCGGCGATCATGTCGCGGTGGATGCCGTACTCCCAGTTCCATTCGCCGTTGACCTTCACCTCGCCCTGCGCGTGCGGCTCGGCCCACGGCGCGGAAAACGCGACCGGCGCGTTGCCGTCCGCGCTCGTCCACATCAGCGACGCGCCGAGCGTGTCGCCGTCGGCCTTGTCGGGCGCGAAATACGCCGGCTCGCCGTACTCGCTGCGCGCCTCGCGCCCCATGCGGAAGTCCGCGCCGGCGTAGAAGCCTAGCCAGCCGTCGCCCGTCGCGTCCGCGAAGAGCGGCGCCTCCACGCGCACCGTGCGCCCGCGCTTGAGGTCGAACGCCTTCACGGCGGCGATCGCGCCGTCCTCCGCCTTCTCCGCCGCGAAGACGCGCGTCGAGAGCATCACGGTCAGGTTGGGCTCGTTGAGGACGATTCCCATGCGCCGCGCGTCCGAGAGGGCGACGAAATCCTCCATGTTCATGAACTTGCCGCGCAGTTCCCGGATGAGGTCGTAGCGCGCCTCGCCCGCGCACCACACGCGCACCTCGGCGGACGCGTTCCCGCCGAGGACCGGGCGGTCCTGCACGAGGATCGTCTTCACGCCGCGTCGCGCCGCCGCAACCGCCGCGCACGTGCCGGGCATTCCGCCGCCCACGACGACGAACTCGGCGCGGTACGTCTTTGAAACAGGCGTTGTGCGCGGATCAGGCGCACCATCCGGGATCTCCCCGGCTCGCGTGAGCGCAAGGCCGGCGCAGCGTCCGTCGAAGCCCGTCATGTCCTTGAGCGCCAGCGAAACCGTTCCCTTCCTGAGCTCCACGACGTCGCCGGCGACCCATCCCCACCTGGGCGAACCCGCGCCGAACTCCGTCGGCAGGATGCGACCGTCGACCGCAACCTTGAAACGCCCTGGCGCACCGTCCGCCCAGTTGCGCGTGTATGCCCAGACGCGGTAGTCGCCGTCCTCTGGCACGTCGACCTCTGCCGTCGCGTCCATGACGCGGTTGCCAAGCCCGTGCGCAAGCAGATACGGCGCGCCAATTACGTCTATGAACTGCGCGTCGAGCTTCCATCCGCCAGCATCGAACCGGTGCGCCGGCACGACGACTACGCCGTACGCTGAAATGCACTCGACCGCAGCCAAAATCGAAAACGCGGACACAACCACTTTCTTCATGCTTGATTTCATGCCGCGTATTTTACCAAAACTCCGCCATCCGCCGCAATCAATCGGGGGGTATGCGGGAATATCGTGTCGTAGAACGCAAGGCCGTCCCACGGAACGTGGTGGAACTGGCGTTTGAACCACCAGTCCTGTCCGCCGGGGAACAGCACGCAGAGTCCCCTCATGGCCTGTTCAAGGCCGATGATCCATATCATGTCGAACCCGCGCAGGGCGTCAAGCGAAGTCAGGCGCAAATTAGCAGAACTCATCTTGTCAGATAGCACGACGTCAGTGAAAGCTGATGACAAAACCCAGCTTTGCGAACTTCAATTCAAGCGTTCGGGTTCCATCGTCATTCGTCCGCCAAGCAGAAGAGACCACCTTTAGACCGGAATGACCAGACGGTAGGGCGAACGTAGGCGTTGCCGCGGTCGAAGAGACCGTGCAGACTGCGAGGGTGTCCTTTTCGCCCGCAAACGCGCCCGAGAACGAAACAGGTACGCTGCCGCCCGCAACGGCTGCAAACGGCGTCTCAGCAGCAATGTTCCTCGCGCCGAACGCCTTTAAACCGAAGTTCCACGGGGTTGCAGCGCTCCGCGCAGCAACCCCGTGGAACTTCGGTTTAATTTGGGGAGACACCCTTTGGATTACGGCACGAAGCCGGAAGGGCTGAAATGCAATGTGATGTATCGGAACGGCTGTCAGTAATGGAATCCTGAACGTATCTCTAATGGAATTTTACGCAACACACTAATGGAATTTATCGCGGAGTTATGCTATACGGGACTCCAGAAAGCGGGAGATAGACTTCGTCGTGAAGTCCGACGACGGATGCGTTCTTGGGATAGAGGTCAAGAGCGGCTCCGCAGTCGGCAAGGGAGACTTTGCCCATCTTGCATGGTTCAGGGACAACATCGTCAAGCAGCGGCGATTCATCGGCATTGTGCTGTACACGGGGGAACACACTCTTCCTTTCGGCAAGAACCTCTATGCAGTCCCCATGGGGACACTCTGCACATAGCAGCCAACCGCCCCCTTCTCGGCGGCCGGCACGGGCGACGGCGGCTTCTCAAAACCCGACGTCAGCGACACTTCCGGCATGCGGCGGGCTGTCCCTCCGCCGACTCAATATCTTGCCAGAAATGTCGAAAACGTCATCATTTCAAAGTCCGCTCCCGGGGTCCCCACATGGTTTCTAAATTTCAATCAGCCTGTCAATACTACCGGAAACAAAGAATCGTGCCGCGGCTGAACTTAACTCCCAGTATGCCGTTGCGGGATTCAAAGACAGCCTCTCCATTGCCATCTCCAAGCACCAGCGCCTTTACCTGTTCGCCAATTACCGCCGTACCGCACGCAACGAGTGGCTGCCAGTTCCTCAAAGCATGGCTGGCACCGATGACCTCGATGTTAATCGTACCGGAAGGAATAATCAGCTTCTCTATCGAAGCGCTGCCGACAGCGGAAAGATCAACCTTCAGTTTGGATCCATTCTCCAACGCCAGTGCCCCAGAAACACTACCGCAAAGATAGATGCAACTGCCGTTGCAGATTGTGACTGGGGATTCTACCGCCGCCGGCAATACCAGCGAAGCTCCAGCCGCCACCTTGACCGTCGATGCACCAAGACCACACGCCAACTCGGAACCGTAGCCGTAGTCACCCTGCGGATGCAGACGGACGGCATACTTCTCAGACAATTCCTTCACGATAGCATTCATCTGTTGCACGCTGATCGATCCAGTGCCAGACGTCGAGTAAATTCGGACTTCTGCAATCTCGCCGCTAAAAAGCCCCTTGTCGCCAACAATGCAACCAAGATTCAAACTGAAACCACTGCGGCATCCTGTTTCTGGATTCTGTCCAAGACTCACGACATCATAGACTCCGTCAACATTGATAATGCGACGGCGTTTTGAATCCCAACTATAGCAACGACCGTACACGTCGCTCGTCACAAGAGCAACATGCGGACGCCCATCATCCAAGGACATGGGTCTGTGGCATGCCGTAATTGTGCTAGAAGACACGGTCTTGAGTTCGCCGTTGGTCACCATTGATATCTGGAACGAATTTGCAACCGTATCGTCCTTGGCTATGGAGACAATGCCGTTGCCATCCGTTACGCCTTTCAGCCCTGTCGCTCCCTGAGTCGTCCGAAATACGACGGCAATAGTCCAGTTGTTCCAATCAGGCAACCATGTGTCGGCTGACGTCGGCATCGATAGTGCCGTTCTGCCAAGCGCGTCAAATCGGACTGTCGCATGGCCGTTCATAGCGTTCTTGACAAGTTCAGGCGCATTTAACCCAGCTGATGTCGACAACATATCTCCTTGATTCTCAACTGAACACCAAGAAGAAACCGCCGCGCCATCGTTTGCTACAATCGCATCCGCCGTCCAGGTACGAAACGCTGTCGGAACCTGCCCATAATCAGAAACAGTCCTTGTGGACGTCTCTCCCGCCAGCGCGACATCCGTTCCGCTCCAGCAAGACAGCGCAAGTTCCGCCGAGCCATTGTACTTGAGGGAGAGTTCCGAAGCAAGCCCTGCGCGTTCGCCGTCCTCCAACGCACGTGTGTACAACCTCAATTCGGCAATGTTCATGCCAGCAAGCGTATAGTTGCAACCTGACTCACTGGATACGGCGCCAATCAGAATAGGCAGGGCCGCACCCCAAGAATTGCCGTTACGCCGATAAAGATTCTTAAAGTCGCCAGACCATGGAATCTTGATTGTCTCACCCTCTGTCGTCAGAACAATCCTGTTGCGGTCAACCGTTGCAACACAGACGTGAACCATATTCTTGAGAGAGCCTTTTGAAGAGGTCACGCGATGCTCGTCGGCTGTATAGTAGCCGGAATCTACGGTAAACTGCACACGGTTGCCTGTGACCCAGTTGAACCACGGTGCCCACCCACCGTTGAACGAGCCGTCTGTTCCGTTCATCATATGGGTATTTGACGTATAGAAACGGTGTCCTGTAAGGGAGGCCGTGGCCTCGTTGTCCATTCTGAACACGAGGGCAATTGTCAAAGACTCTGCATCCACCAACGGATTCTGGTTGGCGGAAACCTGCAACATCGACGAATTGAACGACAAGGCGGCGTGGCCATTAAAGACAGCCTTCTTCAGCACCGGAGACGAGAACGGCGTTTGCTGCCCACTCAATGTTGCATTGACTGCCGTCACACCATGCATGGTATCCGTCCAAGAACTTACCGCCTCGCCGTCCGCTACCCCAGCATCGCTCAACGAATCCGCCGTCCACTGCCAGCAGTCGCCTAGCGCAGCATTCCCGCCAACAGTTCCAGTCATCACCCTCACTTTGCCTTCCCGTATATCGAGACTACCCTTGAAGTCGTTTGCATCGGTCAGCAAAAGCGCACCGACACCGCGTTTCACCACAGTTCCCTCACCAGAAACTGGCGCAAACACCGACATGGTCTTGTCATATGGAACGTCAATTTCCAATATCTCTCCTGGTTTCGCCAGCTGCATTGGCAAATTCGAGAAGGAATCCGCCGTAGCGGCAACCGTTCCAGCGTCCAGATGAACGTCCGCTAATGACGAACTATCCCAGGCACGTGAAGCCAACGGATTCCACTTCGATCCAGAAACAATTCCACCGTTGCCAAGGCTCATTGCACCGCCGTTCAGGCAGAACAGGCCATAGGTGTTCACACTGTCGAGATCCCCGCTCTCGTTGCCGCCGAACATGACGCGGTCGAAATCAGCCGTGCCGCCGTCGAGCCTCACAAAGCTTCGTCCGCTTCCGGCAGTCCCTTTGGCATAACCCAGTACAAGCCCACCGTCACCAGCAGTCGCGCCGCTGACGGTCAACGAACCGCCGCCGAGCGCATAGCCAGCCAGACAAGTATAGTCTGTGGCATCACCACATCCAATTGCAAGCAGTTTGGAAATGGCTGCATTGCCACCACGCTGTTCAAAAGATATCTCGCCCATGCCACGATCTCCCATGCTCACTGTCTTTGCCTTGAAAACACCGTCATTCAAATAATAACGACACGGCGCATTCCAGACATAGTCATACATATGCATATTGCCGAGAACCAATGATTCGTTCGCATTGTCAAATTCAATCGAACCACCGTTCTGAAGCACTGTGCCGCCGCCATTTATGAGCGTGTCAAGGAAGACATTCTCACCAGGACCGATCGTCAGGGTCGGCATACCTGCCCCACTTGCACCGCCTTCGTCTCCGACTTTACCCATCCATACAGTCCACCAATCATATATCCTGTTCATGCCAGAGAAAAGCGTTGCAAACGAAGTCTCGCCGTTGAAGAACAAGCCAAACTTCCAAACGCCTATCGAATCAGCCCATGGAGCGTTTGCCTCGTAGAAATTGATCCGCGTCGGCTTGCCATACGAACTGTTGTTCCACTCAGCGTTGCTTGAATAGGAGATCTTTCCAGAATATCGTGGGGCGACGTAATGCCAGAGCCCCTTCGTGTTCGTAATCTTAAGTTCAGACGTTCCGGAAATCGTACCGTAGAATTTCGTCGGACCGCCGCCGAAGTTCCATGTTGACGCCGCCGAAACGGCAAGTGGCAACTTTAGCGTCACCCCGCCATTGGAACCTGCAACAATGCCCCCGCCACCTACTGTCAGCGTATGCGTAGACTCAATCGTCACCGGTAAGGAATTGCCTGAAATACTAAGTCCGCCGAATGACACATCACTGGACAGCACGAAGTCGTTGCCATAACTGGCGACGTCAATCACGCCAACATCGTCAGTTCCCGGCAAACTGCCGCCCCAGTTCGCGGCATCGGCAATATCACCCGACGCACCTGCGCCAGTATACGCAACATTTGCAGCATTAGTTAGTCCTGTCTCTGTCAGGACAAGCATAAGCAACACAACCTTTGATTTCATTTGTTCGTTCCTTTCTCCTTGTTGTTAGTCAAGTCATTTGTCGTCAATCTGACGAACCTCATATCTGTCAAGGACTATCTTTCGACAGCCAAGGCCCGGCAAGTCCAGGTTGACATTTGTAGACTTATCCGACGTATTGACGACAAATGCCACTGTGCGGGAAGATGTTCGCTTTGCCCACCAGACAACTTCCGATTCTGGATCACCACAAACACCACGCGACACTTCGCCAGCTTCCGCAAGCAGAGGTCTTAGCGCAGCAATCTCGCGCACTACTGTCGTCAAGTCACGCCAGGCGCGCGGCGATTTGCTGGCAGAGTAGTAACTCCCGTCTTCTTTGGCGAACCACCACCACATAAGTCCGTTTGTTCCGTTGGCAATGCCAATGTTGGCAGACGCACGGAAGCATGCGACGTCCAACCAAAACTCATCAGGATCAATCAGCTCCTTTTGCCTAAGTCTGCGAGACAAGCCATCGTCATACGCTCCGAGTATCAACGTAATCGGACTGTCACCCAACTTGGCACGATACTTGCCGAAATCGATGAAGACATCATGCGGCCGTCCGTAGCTTTGCGTCCAATGCGAATCCCAGGCACTGCGGTAATTGGCGTTCGCCCAGGTCGACATGACCACTGGATGCCACGGGTCAAGCGCACGAATCAGGCTTGCATAGTCAGCCATCATGTCGGGGGAAACGAACTGACTCAAGAGCTCTGGTTCATCGTAAAGATACCAACAAAAGAGGGCGGAATGGTCAGCCAACGCCTCGATTCGACTTATGATTGCGCGTTGGTTTCCGTCCTTCAGACCGTTCTTGGTGTATGTGCCACGGTCAAAGCCGACGAACGCACGAAGTCCCACTTCGGCACAGGCATCCAGATAGTCTCGACATGGTTCGCTTTCAGCAATCTTTTCCCAGCGGTACATGTGGACGACATCAAAACCCGCGTCTCTCACCTCCCGAAGATAGGGCTTCGTAACCTGATATATGCCCAATGGGAAGTATGGCGCACCGTTCAACCGATAATTTCCATTGTGATCCATTGTCACAACATTCGCAGGTTTAGGGGCGTTCAGTAGGTAAAACCGAAATCGTCCAATGTTTCCGGCAGCATCACGAGTGATTATGTCCGAATCAGTTATACCGCGCTTCCAACCTTCTGGTGGCGGCGAGATGACAAGTTTGAACTTACCGTCTCGAATATCCCCCCGCGCCGACGACTTGCCTCCGGCGTACTCAGCGAAAGGCATCACACCAGAAGAATCGCTGACCCAGACGGAGAAAGATTGCTTGGAGCTTGTGACACGTGCCGCCGTACCTATGACAAGCGGCGGCAAGCAATCGGCGGACTCCTCCGCCTCCTGTCCAAAACTCCATGGATTATTGTCGTCCATACCGGTCGCCGTCACCTTCCAGTACCACCGCCCTTTGACCAACGGTCGCCAGAGCTGATAGCGGAGACGCCCCCCACAGTTAATGACAATCTCGCCTCCGTTGGGAAATGTCCGATTCCGCGAAAGGCGAAGCACATAGTTGGTCACACCCGTGCACATGGTCCAAGCGAACGCTGGAGTATTGTTTGTCAGCACTATACCGTCTATCGGACTCGCCTTCTTGACAGATTCAAGAGACTTGTTGAAGGAGAAGTCATCAAACCATGCAGTACCCTTGCCTCGCAGACAAAGAGTAATCAATGCACGAGCGGCGTTCGGTGGTGCGCGCAATGGTCCACTCTTGATTTGAAACCAGTCTCTGGTGCCGAAATTATTGTAGGTGCTCGACCCCCAGCCGATATACCTGCCGTCAGCATCAGCCCATTCAATGATCATGCCCGCACCTACAGACGTGTCGCGGCATTTTGATAACTCGACGTTCTCTGTCCGAATCCAACACGACGCCGCATACCCTGCACCTCCGATAATTGGTAACGTCCGCGATAAATAAACCTCATCTTTGAGCGGATCGTCCACTACAACCTTCGCCGCAGCTCCGCCAGAATGAAACACCTCTCCGTCTATTGACATGTTCTTGCCAGCCGTCCAATTGTCGAAACCACCTTCAAACGACGGATTGTCAACAGCATGGACCACGACTGCACAGACAGCCGTAAAAAACATTATCCATGTCCGTTTCAGACAACTCATTATTATTTTTCCTTGTGCATGAATTATACCATAACCCATTCCCCTGACAAAACCCCCTAACATTAGGGGGTATGCCGTTGCAGTTTCATTCCGAAAATGTGATGCATCGCCTTGATATTCGTTCCGAAAATGTGTAGGCAGCATACATCTTTCGTTCCGAAAATGTGATATAATACGCGCCGACAGCCAAGGAAAGGCATAAAGGAACATGGAAAGAAGCATCTTTAAGCAAATGGAGGAATGGGATAAGTCGAAACGGCGCAAGCCTCTTATCCTCATGGGGGCGAGGCAAGTCGGAAAGACTTGGCTCATGGACGAATTTGCCCACAGATACTATCCAAACGACACCGTGCGCGTGAACTTGATGAAGAACGAACGGTTGCGCACCAGATTCGAGACTATCGACCTTGATCCCAAGACAGTAACTGAAGTGATATCCATTGAGACGGGCAAATCGATTGAACCGGGCAAGACACTTCTTGTCATAGACGAAATACAGGAGTCGGCACGAGCCATCACTGCACTCAAGTTCTTCAACGAAGACATGCCGGAGCTTGCGGTGCTGGCGGCGGGATCGCTTCTCGGACTGGCTCTGAACCGCAAGAAGAAAGGCAAGAAAAGCGATTCCGCAAAGGCATCGTTTCCTGTCGGCAAGGTGTCCTTCCTTGATGTGCCGCCTATGACATTCGAGGAGTTCCTTCTGGCCATTGGAGAGAATGCGAAATGCAACATTCTAAGGCGGCGCGACTGGAAGATGATCGGAACGTTCCACGACTCCTTCTGCGAACTGCTGAAGAAGTTCTACTTCATTGGCGGCATGCCAGAGGCGATTCTCGCGTACATGTCCAATGACGGCTTCATGGCGGTAAGAGCGACCCAGAAGGAGATACTGAAATCCTATGATGAGGATTTCGCCAAGCATGCCGATGGGGCAATGCTTGAGCGGATAAGACTTCTCTGGAACGCAATACCAGCCCAGCTTGCCAAGGAAAACAAGAAATTCATCTACACGGCCTTGAGGGCTGGCGCTCGTGCGAGGGAATACGAAGCCGCCCTCAACTGGCTGGACGACGCCGGAATGATACGTATGGTGCACAGCGTTTCCGCCCCTCTCATGCCACTTGCCGGATATGAGGAGTTCAACGCCTTCAAGCTGTATGCGCATGACGTTGGGCTTGTTGGCGCGATGACGAATCTTCCGCAGCAGACGCTTTTGGAGGGAAGCGAGATATTCACCCATTTCAAAGGTGCGCTTACGGAGCAGTTCGTAGCGCAGGAACTATGCGCATACGGGTTTAGCCCACGATACTGGTCACCAGACGATGCGAAGGCTGAAATCGAATTTCTCGTGCAGGTTGGCACATCAATATGCCCTGTAGAGGCAAAGGCAGAGACGAACCTGAAAGCAAAGTCGCTCACATCCTACATCGCACGATACAGTCCCGCAAGGGCTTTGCGGCTCTCAATGTCCAAGCGCAACAACTCAGGAGTCATAGAAGATTATCCCCTCTATGCGATACATGAAATGCTGACAGAGAGCGCAAACGGCACCCCCTAACATTAGGGGGGTATGCTGATGCGAGGAATATGCTAAAATAGTAGGCAATGATGAGTACGCTGTCTTTTCTGTTCGCATCAGTCGTCATGCTGACAAACGCAGTCGATGTCACCTCTGCCGTACACCGGTCGGTCAAAGGTGCGTCCTTCGATTTGCGCGGCATGATATCCCCCTACGTTCCAAACCATTCATGCTTTCTTATAACGGACGCCTCTGGTTCAACACGCATCGAATACAAAGGCAATGCCAATACCGAACAGCTTCAGAACGGCGACATAATACGCGCCGTTGGCACGATTAACCCATACCCATCTGGAATGGGCATTGCCATCTGTTCACAGTTTACAGTTGAAACGCACAGAAAGCCGCCACCAGTCGCCGAAGTGTCGATCGCAGAGATCAAAAGCGGAAAATACGACAACCTTCCCGTAAAGGTACAAGGCACAATCAAAGAAGTGTTTCGCGACGACATCGACCCGCTGTGGTATTACATGATTTTGACTGACGGCGACAAATCCATCTACATGACGCTGCACTCCGACTGCGCAGACCTTGATGCAGTGCAGAGGATGACCGGCGCGTTCGTCGCAGTCACCGGACTGTGCGCACCATGGGATTACGGCTTTCGCGTCACGCTCGGACGGTTCATCAATCTTTTAGACTTCAACGACATAAAAGTCATCCGCCCGGCGCCTCCCGATCCGTTTGACGTCCCTGAAGTCGTCACCATTCGATTCCCGAATCCCGAAGACATACCGCCGTTGGAACGACGGCGACTTTCCGGCAAGGTGATCGCCGTATGGCACGGAAACCGCATGCTCATCAAGAGCGGAAACGGCGACGTCCACACAGTCGAGCTTTCCGGAAGTTCCGTTCCTGAATATGGCGCGACAATAGAAGCGGTAGGACTTGTGAGAACAGACCTCTACCGCATGAATCTTTCCGACGCCATCTGGCGACGTGCCGATCTCGCCGCAATAAAGGAAGACGCAGCAGAGGATGTTCGCGGCTTTCTGAGGGACGAAAACGGCTCGGAACGCATAATCCCAACTCTCCACGGTCGTACATTCCGCTTACGTGGAACCGTACAGGACAGGCCGTCAAGCGACACGCAGTACGCGCTCGTCACGCTGAAATGCGACACCGAGACGATTCCCGTCGACGTAAGCGCCAACAGATCTGTCCTTGACGACATCAGCATCGACAGCGTAATAGAGGTGACGGGCACCTGCATCGTGGAATGCGACAACTGGCACTCCTATTCCGCCTTCCCACACGTCACGGGCATAACGTTGGTAATCCGAACGCCCTCCGACATAAGAATCCTGAAGCGTCCGCCATGGTGGACGCCGCGACGCCTTGCAGTCGTCATCGGCGGACTGCTCGCGCTTCTCCTCGGCGTTGTGGTGAGGAACATGGCGCAACGGCGAAACGCCGCGCGAATGGCGAAGTTCGCAACCGACCTCAAGGTCGAGGAACGCACCCGCCTCGCCGTGGAACTACACGATTCGCTCGCCCAGAACCTGACCGGGGTTTCACTTGAAATCGACACGGCGGGCAAGCTCGTCGAAATAGACCCGAAGGCCATGCGCGAGCATCTCGGCCAGGCCACGCGCACGCTCAAGTCTTGCCGCGACGAGCTCCGGAACTGCATCTGGGACCTCAGAAACCGCGCACTTGAGGAGTCCAGTATGGACGAGGCCATCCGCCAGACGTTGGCTCCGCATGTCATCGGCGTGGACGTCGCGATTCGCTTCAATGTGCCGAGAGAAAGGATATCCGACAACACAGCCCACGCCATTCTGCGAAGCATCCGGGAGCTGGCGATAAACGCCGTCCGGCACGGAAAGGCCACGAAGATCTGGATAGCCGGCAGCATCGACGGCGACAACCTGCTCTTCTCGGTGCGCGACAACGGAACGGGCTTTGACCCCGCCACGGCCCCAGGATTCGCCGAGGGCCACTATGGCCTCGTCGGCATCACAGAACGCATCGAGGCGCTCGAAGGCGAGTTCAACATCGAAAGCTCGCCGGGAAGCGGAGCGAAGGCGACAGCAAGAATTTCAGCGAGGCGCGAGACACTAGACACGAGACGAGATGTCTTGCCGACCAATGCCTCTCCCTCGTCCCATGTCTAACGTCCAACGTCAAAATCAACCTTTTCACATGAAAGACAAAATAAGCATTCTCATCGCAGACGACCACCTCATCGTGCGCACCGGGCTTGCCGCGCTTCTCGGCACGGAGCGCGACTTCCAGGTTGTCGGCCAAGCCAAGAACGGGATCGAGGCCGTGCGCGAAGCCGTGCGACTGCGGCCAGACATCATCATCATGGACCTCGTAATGCCGAAGAAGGACGGCGTCGAGGCGACGGCGGAGATTTCCGAGAAGGCGCCGGGCTCTCGCGTGATCCTGCTCACCACCTTCGGCACGTCCGACGGAATCGCCCACGCGCTTGCGGCCGGTGCGAAGGGCGCGATACTCAAGAACGCCGACAATGCGGAGCTGGTAAAAGCCATACGCAAAGTGGCCAAGGGCGGCGAGTTCATATCCGCCGAGATACAGCAGCAGTTCGCCGCCAATCCCCCCATACCGGAGCTTACCCCTCGGCAGAAGGAGATTCTCGCCTCAATGGTCCGCGGGCTTTCCGACCGCGACATATCGCGGCAGCTCGGCATCAGACTGGACGGCGTCAATGACCACGTACGAGCGATACTTGCGAAGATCGGCGCTGCAAACCGCACCGAAGCCGTCGGCATTGCAATGCACAAACACCTGATCAAGACGTGAACATCTCGCCGCGTGTCCGCGCCAGCCCTTCATCCCCGCCTCTTCCGCCCCGCCCGAAACCAGCCGCGAAGAAACAGATACGTCACATTCCTCTGTGCAATTATGCCAAGGGAATGCCACAACATTAATCATGCCTCGGCGCAGAACATCGTCAGGGGATTGCTTCGAGCGGTATCTGCATGGAGCTGGCGAAACGCGGCATTGTTCGAAACAAGCTCTTCGAAGGAAACGGGCTCAAATCCGTTCACGTCAACGCCCGCGTTGAGCATACGGGAACGTCGCATGATCAGAGGCCAGTAGTCGTCGCCCGTGTTGTTGTGGATGTGTCCGTATATCATGTAGCCACGCCGCGCCTGTGGATAAGACAGCATCGGATAGTGGCAAAGCGTCGCCGGCTTGCCGTCCACGACAATCTCCTTCATTGTCTGGACGCTCTCGAAGTAGTCCCCCAATCGGACTCTCCCCGTCCATGAGTGGTCATGATTGCCGAGGACAAGGTGCTTGCGCCCGTTGAGTCGCTTCAATATCGGCTCTACCATAGCAGACCTGAAGAATAGATCGCCAAGAATGTATATCGTATCGTCTGCCATGACCTTGACGTTCCATTTGGCAATCATCACCTCGTTCATCTCGTCGAGCGAAGCGAACGGTCGATGGCTCAGGCGGATGATGTTGAAATGCCCAAAATGCTGGTCTGAAGAGAAGAATGTCATGCCTCACTCCATCGACGATATGAATGCCATTATGGCCGAAGTCGCCGCTTCTGCCGGCACGTCAAGCCATGCATTTGTCGGCTTCGACAGACTGCGCATGAATGTCTTGTTGCGGAAGATACGCACAAGCCGAGCCACAATGTCTGATGTGGAGTTCTCCCGCATTCCGTTATCGTCGAAGATGTAGTCCTTTAGTAGCTTACCGATGACATCACGTCTCGTACGGCTGGAAAGATAGTACATGTCGAAGATATCCTTGAAGCGCGTGGACGCACTTCCAAAGCGCAGAAGGCTTTTCAGCTTCTCGACGAATATCTGTTCATTCGGGTTCACCAGAAGCGACACCTCGCTGTCGTCCACCACTATCTTGAAGGACCTGTCGTATTGTTCTACCTCAGTTCTGGTATGAACGCCAATATCTATCTTCGTTTCGATGGTGACACCCACCTCGTCAATCAGTGTAAGGTGAATCCTCTTCCCTTTGTATTCCTGTTGACGCAATGTCTCGATCTTGCCGGAAATGCGGATTCTACATGGCGCGACACGATTCAGACCAGATACGAATTTGCGTATGGCGTCATTTGCCAGAGGATATCGCAGAAAGTCCAGATCCATGTCCATAGTCGCCCGTCTCGCAATATCAGTCAGCGAGCTCATTACGACGCCACCCTTGACCGTCAGGTTGTCATGAAAGCCGGAGTCGCGCACGGCCTTCAGCACAATATCGTGAGCTATCTTGGCGTCTGCTGTATCATCCGAATAACCGCCAGCAACTAGTTTGCCCCTGAACACCGAGAAATCCATCACAAAACCTCCCTTTTGATTACATCAAAGATGACGTCGCGCTTCGGGAACGAATCAAGATAGTCTTCCATCTTTGCCGGATAAAGCGCGGCAGCCTCCTTGCGGTAATTGCCTACGACCTCATGGTAGAGGTCAAGAGGCATTTTTGTCCGCATTCTGACAGTCTCGATTAGCAGCCGCTCCTTGTCGAAGATGCGAAGCTCCATGCCGTGAAGTTCTGCGTTGACAACGCCAATACCCCCCGTCCCCTTGGGCACGAAATACTCCACCACATTGGCATCACGTATCTTCGTGCCGTCGCGTTCGACCGCAACATGAATCTTGTCTGGTACGTTGTCCGTAAGACCATAATAGTAATAGGCGCTGAGCATTGTGACTACTGCCGCCGGATACTTCTTGAGCAGCAGTTCCACATCCCTGTATCGCTTGTTGTCTGAATAGACCCCGTGGGCAATTTTGTGCAGCTCTCCACTTCGGACTGCCTGAGCAATCTGGTAGAAGCTGCCATACTTGGCCATGCATTCAGATGTAGTCATCAGCATTTTATTCTCAGTCCTCAAATCTCTGCTTTTGTGGGTTGCGGTTTGAATTATACCAAAGCCGTCCTACATCCGTCAAGGGACTCACGTGGTAATTATCGCCTCTTCGGGAAAGCGCCACGCAAGTGGCGCACAAAACAGACAAAAGGCAAAAGAACCGGAGGGGGCAAGCCCCGCGAAAATGAGCCTTTTCGCATTCAGGTGGGATGAACCGCGTGTCCGCGCCAGCCCTTCATCCCCGCCTCTTCCGCCCCGCCCGAAACCAGCCGATGGAAAAGAGGTCGCGGCAACTTATTGGCCTGGCAGAAAGGCAATCAGCGGCGAAGCCTCTACACCATCTACATCAGTTGAACATCTCACGCAGAGGCGCAGAGAGGCCGGGAGCGCAGAGAGTACCTGGAGTTTCGCGAATACGACAAGTCATGGCGACACGGGCGATTTATAGTCGACCCTGAGCGGCACCGACGGCAGGCAGGTATGGCTCTCGATCGCCTCCTCCAGCTCGCGCGCCCTGTCGTCGTCGTACCACCAGTAGCTTGGCACTCCGCTCTCGTCGCCGAACCTCCCCAGCACCGAGTCGGGCATCCCGAACTTGTTCCAGTACAGAAGCCGGTGCTCGGAGGTGTGCCAGAGCAGCACATACGGCACTGCGTCCGACACGAGTCGGTCGATGCGCCGGTAGGCGTCTTCGCGCTCCGCCACAGACATCATGGTCTTCTCCTTCTCGATGATGGCGTCCACCTCCGGCAGGGCGAGGCCCGTTATGTTGTTCCCGCCCTGGCGGCGCCCTTCCTTCGAATGCCACGTCGTCTCGGGGGCGCGGATTATGGACGCGCCCCATGCCGCCCAGGTCATGTCGAAGCTGAAGGTGTCCATGTCGCGCATCCAGCCGGCGAAGTCCTTGCGCACGATGTCCATCTTGACGCCGCACTTAGCGAGCGCGGCGGAAAAAGGCGCGAGGAACTTGTCCTCGCCGCCGGAGCGGGAGAGGAACGCGAAGCGGAATCCGTTTGGATAGCCGGCCTCCACGAGGAGCTTCTTCGCCCCCTCGGGGTCGTAGGTCCAGAACGTGTTCCCGCAGGGATGCTCCGCGTCGTAGAGGTCGGTGTAGTAGCTGCGCAGCAGGAAGTACTCCCCGTTCATGAGCGTCTGGTTCATCATCTCGCGGTCGAGGAGCTTCGCCATGGCCTGGCGCACCTTCAGCTTGTCGAACGGCGGACGGCGAAGGTTCATAGCGAAGCCCTGGAAGCCGATGGGGTCGTGGTTCCTGACGCGCCGCTTCAGCATCCAGTTGCGCGCGAACCTCTCGCCCTTCGTCTCCGCGTTCATTATCCGGGCGGAGTACACGGGGTAGACGTCGATCATCCGCTTCTTGAACGCCTCGAAGGCGTTCTCGTTGTCGGCGTAGTAGCGCATGACGATGCGGTCGAAGTTGTACATCCCGCGCGTCGTCGGGAAGTCGCGGCGCCACCAAGCCGGGTTCCGGCGGAACTCGCACGACTGTTGCTCGTCGACCCGGTGGAGGAAGTAGGCGGACGACACCGGCATGCCGATCAGCGAGACCGTGTTGAACGGCCGGCCGGCGAATGCGTGGCGCGGCAGTATCCAGAACATGCCGCAGTTCACGAGGTCGCGCCAGTCCTTCGGGGAGTCGCCCTTCTTGCGGAAGCGCACCGTACGCACGTCCTCCACAACGGGGCTCTCGAACACCCCGAGTATGGTCCTCCACGGGCCGGTGTCCGTCGCGGGGTCCGTGACCGCGTCGAAGGTCCACTTCACGTCCTCCGCGGCGATCGGCTTTCCGTCGGACCACTTCGCACGCTCGTCGAGAACGAACACGAACTCGCGTCCGTCGTCCGACACGGCCCAGCGGCGGGCGAGGCACGGCACGAACTCGAGGGTCTGCGAGTCGACGCCGATTAGGTTCTCGTACATGAGGTCGAACGTCATCTTCGTGTACGAGTTGTTGTCGACGAACGCGTTGTAGCTCTTCGGGCCCTGGCCGCCGCTGAAGCGGACCGTGCCGCCCCTGCGGGCGCGCGGGCTCGCGTCGGGGTCCGGGGCGGGCTTCCAGCCGTCCGCCGGGTACCAGGTCAGCGCGGCGAGGAGAAGCGCCGCGGTGACGTCCATGTGAAGCGTCGTAGACGAAGCCATCCGCCCTGCCCCTCGCTTCATTTCGCCGCCGGGGCCGGCGGCAGCCGGCCCTCCAGGGCGTCGAGCGCGATCATGCGTGCGTCGGCCTCGAAGTCGCCCTTGACCATCCAGCGCAGGAAGTTCGGCTCGTTGAGCAGTATCTGGCGGAGCGGCGTGCCGCGCTTCTTGCCGAAGTTCACGACCCACTCGCCGTCCCTCCAGCGGAAGCAGCCGTTGCGGTCGGCGTTCAGCGGATCCCGCGGCACGAGGTACTCGTCGAGTTCGTCGACGCTCCGCGGGAGGTCGGCGTAGCGCGCCATCTGCGCCTTGAACACGTCAAGCGTCGCGCGGGCGTCGGCCTCGGCGCCATGGGCGCCGTCGTGCGACCGGCCGCAGTAGAAGCGCACGGCGGCAGTGAGGTCGCGGGGCTCCTTGCGGTGGTAGATGCGCTGCACGTCGATTCGCCGGCGCTGGCCCGCGGCGAAGTTCTTGCCGACGCGCACGAACTCCTCCTCGAGGCACGGTATGTCGAACCTGTCGGAGTTGAAGCCGCCGATGTCGCATCCGGCGAAAAAGTCGAATATCTCGTCGGCGCGCTCCGCGAACGTCGGGCAGTTCTTCACGTCCTCGTCGGATATGCCGTGTATCGCGGTCGTCTCGGGCGGGATCGGCACGGTCGGGTTGAGAAGCCACACCCGCCAGTCCTCACCGCCTTCCGGCAGCACCTTGCCGGCGGCCAGCTCAATTATGCGGTCCCGGCGGGGCGAAACTCCGGTCGACTCTATGTCGAACACGATCAGTGGACGCTTCAGCTCGATCGTTGTCATGACTTACCTTTCACTTCTGAGCGCGGGGTCAAGCCGGTCGCGGAGGACGTCGGCCAGATGGTTGAAGACTAGCACCAGCAGGAATATCGCGGCGGTGGTGAAGGCCATCTCCCACCAGACGCCCTGCCACAGGCGGAGGCGGGCGTTGTTGATCATTATGCCCCACGACGGCTCGCCCTGCACGCCTATCCCCAGGAACGAGATGAACACCTCCGTGGAGACGGCCGACGGGAACCGGATCGAGAACTGTATGAGGATTATGTGCGCGACGTTGGGCAGGATGTGGCGGAACATTATGCGCGCGTTCGAGTAGCCGAGTGTCCGCGCCGCCTGCACGTAGGCGCGGTCCTTGTGCTTGACGACCTCCGCGCGGATCGTCCTGCACGTGCCGACCCACGTCGTAAGCCCTATCCCCAGGTATATCCCGGTAAGTCCGCGCCCCGCGACAAGGGATATGGCGAGTATGAACAGGAGCCCCGGCATGGACGCGACCGTGGCGCAGAGCCAGTTCACTATCGAGTCGGGAACGCCGCCGAAGTATCCGCCTATCAGCCCGAGCAGGACTCCGAGCGGAATGGCGATGAGGCTTGTCATTATCCCCACGTGGAACGCGATCCTCGCGCCCTGCGCGAGGCGAAGCCCGACGTCGCGGCCAAGGTTGTCCGTGCCCATCCAGTGCGCCGCCGACGGCGGCTGGTAGCGGTGCGTCGCGTCGACCCTGTTGTAGGCCGGCGTCACGTCGCGCGCCCTGGCGACGCGGTACTGGATCTCGCCGAAGACAGCCGTGGCCGCGTACACGGCCAGCACAGCGAGCGCGGCGACTGTCGTTTTCTTCATTTCCGCATATTATACCAAATAACAGCGGCCTGCGAAGCGCGCCGTCAGCCAAGGCCGACTAGGGCAAGGGGGTTGTCGCGCCCGATGCGCAGGCATTCAGCCTCCGTAAGGCCAACACGCTCCTGCAGCAGCGTCATCATCCGCGCGATGGGCGTCGTCGCGCCGACGAGACAGTTGCGCGCGGGGTTCCACAGCAGGCCGCTCGGCTCCAGCCGCGCATGCGCGCCGCAGACCTCGTACTCCCCGGGCGGCATGCCGGCCGGATACTGGGCGTCGGAGACGGCGATCAGCCGGCTGATCGGAACCGCTCGCGCGTAGAGCTTCAGCATGGTGTCCGGAAGGTGGTGCCCGTCCGGGATGAACATCACCGACGCGCGGTCCTCCACGAGCGCCGTGAAGATGATGTTGTCGTGACGGTCGACCTCGTTGGGTATGCCGTTGCCGAGGTGCGTGAAGGCGCGCGCGCCGGCCGCGATGCAACCCTCGATCTCCGCAGGCGACTTCGCGAGCTGGTGACCGAGCGACACGGTGACGCCGCGCGCGGACAGCTCGCGGACGAACTCCGGCATGCCTGGGACTTCCGCCGCGACGTTGACCATCTTAACCAGGCCCTCGGCCGCGTCCTGGAACCGCCCGAAGAGCGCGAGGTCGGGCGGGCGCACCCACTCGACCGGATGCGTGCCCACCGCGCCGGGCTTGTTGGATATGAACGGCCCCTCCATGAAGAAGCCCGGTATCGAGCGCTCGCAGACTGCGTACCGCCGCCGCGCCGCCATGACCGTGCGCACCGTAGCGATAAGCATCTCGGGGTCGCCCGTCACCAGAGTCGGCAGGAAGACCGCGGTTCCGTCGGCGGTGAGACGCTCGGTCACCGTCCGCACCGCCTCCTCGGTGAGCCCCGGGGCGTTGAAGTCAACCCCGGCGTATCCATTCACCTGAAGATCAACCCAGACAGGTTCCATCGACCGCCCTCCTGCGCTTTCCACGCCGCCGTCACACCGCGTCGGCGAGCCCGCGGAAGTATCCGAGCGAGCGAGGCACCCAAGACGGGTCGGCGCCGGGGTTGGCCTCGTTCTGCTCGCCGTAGGCGTTCGCGAGCTCAAGCCCGCAGACGCGAGAATAGCCGATGTCCTTGAGCGCGCGGAACACTCGCACGTAGTCGATGAGGCCGGCGTCCGCAGCAGCGCCGGAAGAGCCGTTGCCGGCAACCGCGATGTTGCGGAGATGGACGTCGAAGACGCGCGCTGCGTTGCGCCTCAGGACCTCCGCGGGGTCGAAGCCGTCAGCGTGGGTGTAGGCTATGTCGACGCAGAGTCCGATGCGCGGGGAAAGGCCCTCTAGCACCTTCGCGGTGCCCTCCACGGTCGGATACAGGTTCGGGTTGCCGGTCTTGGGGTTCGCGCCGTGGTTGTGGATCGCGAAGTCCATCTTGTACTCGTCGGCGAGGCGGGCGCACACCTCGCACATGCGGCGGCTCGTGCGCAGGCCCGCCCAACCCTTCGACTCGTCCACGACCTCGGCGGGAACCCCCACCACCGTCGGGACGCCGAGGTTGGCGCAGTACTCGAACGCCCGCTTCGCGTCGTCCTCGCTCTTGGTGGTGATCGGCCCTGCCCCGTACAGGTGCACGCCGAAGTCGGCCGTCTTGCGCACAAGGTCCTTCAGCTCGCTTGCCGACGCCGTCATCGGGTAGTGGAACGACTTCGCGCAGAACTCGGAGACCCCCCACTTCTGCAGAAGCTTGAGTGACTCGTCGAGGGAGAACTTGACGAGCGTGTAGCCGGCGACGCCTATCCTGAACGGACAGCTCCGCCGCCCTCCGCCCGACGCCGCCGCGCCGCCGCCTACTGCGACGCATCCGCCGGCCGCTAGAGCCGCCGCACACGCCCCCATTCCAAGAAACTCGCGTCTGTCCATGCCTTTAGCCCTCCTCTGAATTAGGTTAGATACGCAATTGCCACGACTATCGCAACAATCAGGAGCAGCCGCAGCAGGTTGCGCCTGAAGAAATTGGCACGGCGGGCCCCCAGCACGTCGTCGCAGCCCTCCTCGGATGCCTTCGCGCGGGCCTCCGATGCATTCTCCGCCATGACAAAACGGTATGCCGTTCTGCCGTCCCGGTCAAGATACCGAACGTAATATGAATGTAACGCCATCTTCTGTATCTGGATGATTGGCGCATATTATACCATAATTCGCCGCGCCTAATACTGGAAATCGCAGTGAAAGTCATATCGGTGCATCCGCGAATCGTGCAGCCACCGCGGAACGCGACAACGCCGCCTAGCCGTCCGACGCTGCTCCCGATTCGGATTTTGACCCCCCATACGCACGGGCGAGCGCCAAGCGCGAGCGTCAAAATCCTGTCGGGGGCGCCCGCGAAATGCGGTTCGGGAGGCACCGCCACGCAGCGCCACACGAGCGAATTGAGCGCATGCACGATTCGCGGATGCGCCAGCCATAGCGGGGGCATCAGGGGCATGAAAAGGCCCCGCGGCTCGGCCAAGGCCGAACTGCGGGGCGTGCCCATTCGCGCGCAGATGCTGCGCAAGGACGCGTCAGAACGCGTCGATGATGTCGCTGACCCACTTGCGGCGCCGCTCGGCGGCCTTCTTGCGCGACTCAGCGCGCATGGCCTCGGTCTCGTCCGCAGCCGTCGTAAGCAGCGCGTCGTCCCATGCGACGACCACCGTCTCGTAGTCGCGCGACGCGCCGGACAGGCAGGCCGTCACGTAGCGTCCGCCGCCGATGTCGAACGAGTAGACCGGCCTGCACCAGCTGCGCGGACGCGCCCAAGTGTTGTAGCGCTTCTGCAGGGCTTCGATCAGGTAGTTGCGCCTCCAGCTCGCGTCTGCGTCCACAGCCTCCTTCGCGCACGCGTACACCTTCACCACCTTGTGCGTCTTGGGCGTCACGTAGACGTAGTAGTCGTCGAAGCCCGCCAGCGCCTTCTTGGGCGTGAACGTCGCGCGCAGAAGCGTCGGCTCGTCGGCGTCGCTCACGAAGTTAGTCCCCTTGAACTCGTCGCCGAACTTAAGCCCCATGAACGAGTCGGCCACGACATGCTGTTCGCCGTTCGCGCACTTGTCGTTGATCGAGGCCGAAAGCGGCAGCATCCCGGTGTCGCCCACGGAGTAGCTCTGCGCGTACTCGCTCGTCGACGACTCCAGCATGTTTCCGTCGGAGTCGAGAGTCGTGCGGGTCTCGCGCCTGCGCTCGGTGACCATGTTGCCGTTCGTCGAGACCGTGCTCTCGGTGAACGTGCGAGATATGCTGCCGTTCTCGTTGGTGACGACCGTCGCCTCCGACGACTTCTGCAGCACCTGTTTCTTGCCGTCGCAGGTGGCTGCGGCGAACCCTATCATCGCGGCAGCCGCCAGCGAGGCCGCCACAGCTCCTGTGATTTTTCCTTTGTTCTTCATGTTTCGCCTTCCTTTCTTTGCGTCCGTCCCGAACAGGACCCTCCTGTTCCTTCAGGACGCCGCAAATTATAGCCCATTGATGTTAACGGATTGTAAAGAGACGGCACTTTGCCGAAACTCTCGCCAATCCCGGGCTTTTCGAAGGCGAAACGCTAAAGACTTACTCGGGCTTGGTCTTCTTGAGGCCGAGGCCGCGGCTGCCCTCTTTCCACTCCCCGCGCTTCTGCAGGAGGTTGACGCGCTCGAAGCGCTTCAGGACATTGCGCTTGGACGTAATCTTGCCCGAACCCTTAAGTGATGCATGCTGGCTCATTTGATCTTCTTCCTTTCGTCGAGGGGCGTGTAGTATATCATTTCGCCTCTTTTTTTTCAACCGGCTTGGCCGCCGCTGGCTTGCCGGCCGGCTTCTTCGCGGGGACGGCCTTCACGGGGGCCGTCTCGACGACGGTCTTCGCAGGCGCGGCCTTTGCCTTCGCGGGGGCGGTCTTCGTGGGAGCGGCCTTCGCAGGGGCGGCCTTCGGCTTCGGCGGCTCGTTGCTCTGGGGCAGGAACTGCTTGTATGCCTCGCTCGCCTCGATCTTGGCCTGCCTGACCTGGTCCATGACGAACTTCTGCATGAAGTTGCGCTCGTCCTGCTTCTTAAGGTAGCCCACGACGTCCGCCTTCGACGGCACCTTCTGCGCCTTTTCGGTCTTGACGAGGATATGGCTTGCCTGGACCTTCTCGGGCGACGCGGGCTTGTCTCCCTTCGCCTCGACGGCCGGGGTCTTCTTCGTCGTCATGACGAGGTGGTAGCCGAACTGCGTCTTCACGGGGTCGGACACCTTGCCGACGGGCTGCGCGAAGGCGACTTCGTCGAACTCCTTGACCATCTGGCCGTGGGTGAACTCGCCGAGGTCGCCGCCCTTCGCGGAAGACGGGCATGCGGAGTTCGCCTTCGCCAGCTCGGCGAACTTCGCCGCGAGGTCGGCGGCAGGAACCTTGTCGAGCTGGGCCTTGAGCTCCTTGATCTTCTTGAGCGCGTCAGCCTCTGACGTCGCGGCCGTCGCGTTGTTGGACACGACGTTGTCGATCATCTTCTGCGCCTCGGCCTCGTAGTCCTTCGCCGGAGCCGCCTTTGCCTGGTTCTCCTTGATGTACTTGTCGATGAGGATGCCGTTCTCGAACTCGGCGCGGGCGCGCTCCTCGCCAAGCGGGAACTTCTTGAAGTACTCCGCTATGCTCTTGGGCGCGTCGGGCATGCGGGCGACGGCCTTGAGGAACTCCGCCTCGCGCTCCTTGCGGTCGGCGTCCGTCACCGCGACCCCTGCGGCCTTCGCATTGGCGACGAGCACGTTCTCCACTATGAAGCTCTGCACGAGCTGGTTCGCCATCATCTGGCGGGCGTATCCGCGCTGCTCCGCGGGGATCTTGTCGCCTTGCGCCTTCATCATCTTCTCGACATCCGCGTCGATCGTCGACTGCCGCAGCTCGACTCCGTTGACCGACACCGCCACGGAGTCGTCCGCCTTCTTCTCGGCGTCCGAACCGCATCCGGCTACCACCGCGGCGCCCGCGAGCAGCATCGCGCCCATTGTCTTGACCATCATCTGACCCTCTGCTTTCATTTTGTTTTACAGACCATCCCCAGGACAGTCCGCCGCACGTCGACGGCACAGTCCAAGTGGAATTGATAGAATACACCAATTACCCTCGCCGCGTCAAGGGGGATGCTGATATTTTTCACGGGACGCGTCGGGTCGCGGAGATAGGCGGCGACCTCGGCGCCGACCGGCATCCGCCGCTCTCCGCGCAGCGCAAAGCCCCCGGACTCCGCCTCCATCTCGGGCTTCAGCCCCATCAGCCCGAGCACGGCCAGCTCGAAGCGCAGAAGCTCCCCGACGGCTTCCGACGGCGTCCGCGCGCGCAGGCAGAGCCTGTCGAGCGCGTCGGCGAGCGACTCGTGCCACGCGGCGCAGTCGGGGCCCGCCGGCGCGAAATCGGAGGCGAGCCGGCGGAAATGGCCGGCAAGCGCCAGCGCGCGGTAGTCGCCGCGAAGCTCCTCCCTCAGGCGGACGGGCACGCATTCGCGGAGGGCGTGCAGTTCGCCGCGAGCGCGCGCGTAATACACCAGCTCGCACGTGTAGTTGAGGTCGTACTGCCCGAGGAACGCGCTTTTCGGACGCACCGCGCCCTTCACCAGGGTCCGGACCTTCCCGTGCGGGGTCAGCCACTCCACCACATGGCTCGTGCGCGACCACGGACGGATGTCGAGGCATATGGCTTCGCTCTTGACTGTCTCGCCGGCCATGCCGCCTATGCCCTCCGTTCCGCGCGCATTGTCACCTTGTCCATGCGCGCCAAGCCGACACGAAGTCGGAGACCGTTTCGATCCGCGGCGCGGCGTCGGCGGGATACACGAAGACCGGCACAGACCAAAGCGCCTCGGACGCCACGTCGCGCCAGCGCCCGGTGTCCGTGCTTTCACCGTGGTCCGAGATGTACAGCAGCACTGTGCGCGGCGGAAGCGCCGCGATGATCTCGGAGAGGACCATGTCCGAGTACCTGATGCTGCGGTCGTAGTCGTCCAGCCCCTCGTCGGCGGCGAAGCCGGCCGGCACGCGGTCCACCTGGCTGAAGTGGCTGCCCATCATGTGCACGAAGAGCGCGAACGGGCCCTTCCGCCCCATGAGCTCCCTCACATGCGGCAGAAGGTATTCGTCGTATATGTGCTCGCCCTTCATCAGCTCGCTCAAGTACAACTTCGGTTCGCATGCCTCGAATATCGACGCCTCCACCGAGCAGTAGCGCGCCCAGCGGTGGTGCGCGCCGACGAATGCCGTGCGGTAGCCCGCCAGGCGGAACCAGACCGGCGCGGCGGCGCCGTCGTCGATCAGCAGCCGCGCAAGCGCCGTCACCGTGTATGGGGACGGAGCGCGGACGGGCCCCTGCACGGACAGCGCCGAGCCCAGGCGCTCCAGCCCGGGCGTGGTGTGCTTGCCGTAGCCGAAGAAGGAAAGCCGGTGCGTCGTCATGCTCTCGCCTATTACGACGACGTAGTTCGTTGCGCCCTCGGGCAGGCTGCGCGCCTGCGCGGCGCGCGCGTCGGTCCAGCGCCCCGCGGCGGCGATTCCCGCATACGAACGGGCGCTGCGCAGCGTGTCGAAGGCGACATAGACTGGTTTCCACGCCCTGGCCGACCCTACCTGTGCGACGCGCACCGCGACTGCGGCGGCGGCCACCGCGACGACGGCCAGAAACACGCGGCGGGAAGCGCGAAGCGATACCACGACTATGGCGGCGGCAAGCACTAGGATGGCGGCCGCGGCAGCCGCAAGCGGCAAGCCGTAGATGCGAAGGAACTCCCCCATCGCCGCCCGCGAGCTGCCGACCAGGAGGAGGAACCAGTCCCCGTCGAGCACCATGCCGAAAAGTCTCCCGGCGGCGAATTCCGCGATCTCGACCAGGACGCACCAGACCGCAAAGGCTGCGAAGGCGATGCGCGCTGCCACGGAGGCAAGGTGGCGGGGACGAAGGCGCATGTTAGGAACTCAGCGCCGCCGCAGCGTCAGCACGTTGACGAAGTTCAGGGAATACACGATGACGAGCATGGCGACCACCGCCACGTCGCCGCCCATGTGCCCCTTTACGAACATCGCGGCCTGGTTTCCCGCGAGCCCGGCGAAGCCCCATGCCGAGAGCACCGCGCCGTGTATCTTGGAGATGTTCGTCATGCCGTAGTGGTCGGCGAGGATCGCCGGTATCACCGAGAACCCCGCGCCGTAGCAGGCGTTTATGACGAGGAGCGCCAGCCCTATCATCGGAGGCCAGAACGAAAGGGTCATTATGCCGGCCGAAATGGACAGTATTATCAGCAGGATGTTGATGCGCCGCGCCAGCCTGTCGGACCACCACGCGAACAGGAAGCGCCCGCCGCCGTTCATGATTCCGCAAAGCGCGATGATCGTCGTGATGATCCCCTCCGAGTAACCGACTGCCGGCGACTTCATCATCTGCTTTGCGAGCGGTATGAGGCACAGACCCGCCGATATGTTCAGGAACATGAACAGCCACGCGCGGAGGAAGAACGTGTCCTTCGCCAGCTGCACGTACTTGAACTCGAGGCTCGGTATGCCGTGCCCGAAGCTCTGCACCTGAATCTTCGGCTTCTTGAGCATGAACGTCGCAATTGCCATGGGCACCACGTAGAACGCCGCGAACGCGTAGAACACGGAGGCTATGGCCGCCGGGTCCTCCGCCACCTTGAAGAAGTCGTAGTAGCCGAGGAAGCGCATCGAGAAGAGCGAGCCGGGCCCGCCGAACCCGAAGCCCTTGTAGACGATGGTGGACACCGTCGAGCCAAGGCCGAACGAGATGATCGGCAAGGCCGCCGCGATGGCCTTGTGCTCCGGGAACCAGAGCATCATCGTCTTTACCGGGGATATGTAGATCACGCCGGTGCCCGTGCCCACCAGAAAGCCGTAGCCGAGATATATGAGCGCGAGCGACTTCACTTCGATGCCCACCGCCGTCACGCAGAGCCCCGAGATAAACAGCGCGGTGCCGATGACCGTCGACAGCCGGATGTTCTTTTCGACTATCTTGCCGAAGAACGCAGCGCCCATGCCGAGGAAGAATATCCCGAGCGAGAATGCGAACTGGACGTCTTTCTGCGATTCGCCTATGCAACGGGCGATCTCGTCGGAGAAGTTAGTGAACGCGTAAATCTGCCCGACCGAGACGGCAAGCAGGAACGCAGGAAGCACAGCGCGAAAGAACCTTTTCATATGTGCGAGAATTATACCAAATATTGTGCCCGCCGACAAGGGCGGGCACAACTAATTGTATGGGCCGTGCTTTGCACCCTCCCAAAGCGTATTACGACGGCCTGTCAGCCCACTACTTCTTCCTCTTCGAAAGCGCGATTCCACCGAGAATCGGCGTGGTGTCGTTGATCGGCCGGAGCTCCTCGGCGTTCGCCGCGACCTTGCGCACGGCCTCGATGTACGGGTCGATCTTCGCGCGGTCCTCGTGCTTGAACCACGGCTCGCCGAGAACCTGCATGTTTATCTTCTCCGCGTTAGGGAGCGGCCCTGTCTCGGCTCGTGGGTCCACGCCGTCCGGCAGGAACACGCGCGACGTAGGCCAGCCGTGTCCGTAGATGTCGACGTCGAAGAACACGCTCGAAAGGTGGAGAGGCATGTTGCATCCGAAGGAGAAGCCGCCGCCGACCTCGGCGTTGAGCGCCTCGCAGAACGTCACGTTCGATATGCCGCCGAAGGCCTCCGCGTCGTAGAGGAAGCGCGAGGCGTACCATCCGGCCTTGTCGCTGCCCTCTTCCTTCGGGTAGACCATCTTCAGCCCGGCGACGTCCGAGACGCCCTTCCAGAAGTACTTCATCGCGCGGTCGATCTCGGCGATCTCGGCGTCGTGCTTCTTGAGCTGCTCGAGCCCTATCGCCGCGGACGTCTGGTGCATGCGGTTCTTGAGCCCGCCCCACGGGACGTTCTTCGGCGCCTCCATCTCCTCGTCGGTGCAGACGTCGACGATGCGGTCGTAGTGCCCGAAGACGACGGCCTTCTTGAATATTTCGGCGTCGTCGGTGACGAGCATGCCGCCCTCGCCGATCGCGAAGGACTTGCAGCTCATGAGCGACATCGCCGCGACGTCGCCGAACGTGCCGAGCATCCTGCCCTTGTAGTGCCCGCCCTGGGCGTGCGAGACGTCCTCGATCACCTTGAGGCCGTGCTTCCTGGCGACTGCCATGATCTCGTCCATGGGCGCGGGGTGCGCCATGTAGTGGACCACCATCACGGCCTTCGTGCGGGGCGTGACGTGCGCCTCGAGGCTCGCGGGGTCCATCTGCAGCGTCTCGGGGTCGATGTCGCAGAACACCACCGCCGCGCCCAGGGCGAGCGCTCCCGTGCAGCTCGCCCAGTAGGTGACCGTCGTGCAGACTATCTCGTCGCCCGGCCCGAGGCCTATTGCGTACATAGCGGCGTTGAGCGCGTTCGTCCCGTTGTTGTGGGAAAGCGCGTACTTCCTGCCCTGCCACGCGGCGAACTCAGCCTCGAAGCGGCGTGCGATGTCCGTGCCGGACATGTTGCCGGCCTCCAGCACGTCCGCCTGCGCCCTTCGCATCGCGTCGTTGACGATCGGCCAGTGGAAAAGCCGCTCGTCCCGGGCCTTCAGCACCGGCTCGCCGCCCGTTATGGCCAACTTGCCCATTTTCAGCCTTCTCCGTTCCTTCTATTTGTCTTCAAGCTTTGCAAAAAACGCATCGACTTCGCCGCGCTCATCCCGGCGATCCGGGAAAAGCCTTGTGCCGACCAAGAGCAGCACGACCGTGGCAACGGACGTGAGCCAAGTCATCGGGACCTCGCCCCGCATGTCGGGGATTCCCGCGAAGTGCGCCGAAAGCCATGGTGCCGCGAAGAACAGGACGAGTCCGACCGCGATGCCGCCGACCAGCGCCAGAAGACCCGCGCGCTTCGATATCGTTCGGAGCAGAACGCCCGCTATCATCGGCAGCGTGATCGGCGCGAGGAACACGCTGAACACCTGGTTCGAGAGCGCGAAGAGGTCCTTCGCACCCTGCGCGTACTGCATCACGAACGTAAGGCCTATGACGACCAGGCCAACGGCCGCCGTGGCGATCTTGCCTGCCCACATGAGGCGCCGCGGCGTCGCGTTGCGGTCTAGCTTGGCGTAGAGCTCGTTCGTCACCACCGAGGCGACGGCGTTGAAGTTCCCGGCGAGCGAACTCATCGTTGCCGAGAACATCGCAGCGACGACCAGCCCCATCATCCCGCCAGGCAGCACCTCGCGGCAGAGTATCGCGTAGACGCCGTTCATGTCGGCGTCTGCGACTGGCGTCGACAGGAAGATGCGCGCCGCCATCGCGGGGAAGAACATGAGCGGCGGCCCGACGACCAGGAGGACCGCGACGAGGTATGTCATCTTCTTCGCGTCCCTGTCGCTTTTTGTGGCCGCGTAGCGCTGTATGAGCGGCCAGTTGGTGGAAAGCGTCATGAAGTTCAGGAAGAACACGATGAATAGGTACATCCAGTTGTACTCGCTCGTCACCAGCGAGAAGAAGCCCTCGGGCGCGCGGTCGAAGAACACCGACAGGCCATGCGCGAGCCCCGAGCCGCCATCGAGCGCCGCGAGCTTGCCGAGGCAGAGCGGCGGCAGGGCGAACACCACGGCGAGGATGACGAAGAACTGTATGAAGTCGCAGGCAAGCGCCGCCTTGAGCCCCCCAAGGAACGTGTACACGATTATGATGACGCCCGAAATGCATATCGACCAGAACAGCGGGAAGCCCATGCCGACGCCTACGACCGTGCCTATCGCAAGGAGCTTCAGGGAGTTGTCGAGCGCCTGCATCGGGAGTCCGCACCACGCCACGAAAGAGCACATGCGCGGAGTGTAGCGCCTGGCTATGAAGTCGATCGGGCTTTCCTGCGCCGCGCGCCGCCAGCGCACCGCCAGCCAGCGGGACGCTATTAGAATCGACGGCACGAGGAGCCAGCTCACGGTGACGGGGAGGAATCCGTACTTGTACGCAAGCGCGGAGTACATCACGAACGCAAGCGCGGAGAAGCTGTTCATGTAGAACGATATGCCCGAGAGCCACCACGAGGCGGACCGGTCCTTCCCGAAGTACGCGCCCGCGTCGGACGCCCTGCGGCTGCTCCACAGCCCAACGCCGACCATCGCCGCAAAGAACGCGACGACAACGGCGTAGTCGGCCATGCAAAGCCCGCCGGTCATGGCTGCTTTGCCTTGGTGCAGCAACCTGCCTGCCCGTCCTCCGCGACCAGTCGGTCGACGGCGTCGAGTATCCGCTTCGTCACGTCGCGCCTCCAGGGGGCGGGCAGCATGTAGACCAGGTGCGCGGTCGCGACCTCGTAGCCGCCTTCGTCCCACATCTCAGGAGTCGGTATGTAGCTCATCACGTCGTCGCAGTAGCCCATCACGAACGCGTCGTCGCCGTGGGCCTTCTTGATCTCGCGCGAATATCCCGACACGATCTCGCCGCCCAGCGCGAAGAGCTTCTGGTCTCCGACGCGCCAGTAGTGTATGGGATACGGATACTCCGTTCCGGGCGTTTTCCTGGCGAACTCGGACGCCATCGTGCGCGCGACGCGGCCGATCCAGCCGTCCTCCTTGGAGTGCCGCGCCAGCGTTTCGGCGGACATCGGCTCCTCCATCGCGAGCGTAGCCTCCGCGTACTTCGTCACGAGCACCGGCTCCCGCAGGCTCATCCCGTCCGCAAGCGTCTGCTCCACGGCCGCGGCGAGCTCCCTGCCGTACTGCATGGCGAGGGACACCTTCCTCCGGGGAAGCGGGTTCTGGTCCGCGCCGCCCCCCTGGAAGAACATGGCCGTGGCGCCGGGGTGCATGCGCTCCACCTCCTCCTGGGCGTATCCGGCGTAGTCCCCGCACACAAGGTACTCGTCTAGCACGGTGTTGTGGCAGGCGTAGCCGAACAGGACGGCCTTGAGCGCCCCCTTGGCGTCCTCGACCTTCAAGACCGGCACCGCATGATCAACCGGCCCCACGAGCTCCGTTGTCGTCTTGAGCTGGCTCTCCTTGTTGCGCCGGCGGTTGACGGCAAAGCGGACCGTCCCGCCGCCCGTCATGACCGTGGCAGTCTCGCGTTTCGCAAGCGCCTCGCCGACGACGGCCGACACATCCCCTATCAGGCGGCGCGTGTAGGCGAACACGTCCTCCCATTCGGCGTCGCTAAGCGGAAAGAGCACCCACTTCGACAGCGTTGCAAGCGGACCGCTGTGCGTATGCGACGCGTTGAGGATTACCTGGCCGGGCTTGAGGCCGTGTTTACGCTCGATGTCGGCCTTTATCTCGAGCGACATGGCCCTCGGGATGAAGCAGAGGTCCATTGTCACGATCACGCCGACGTTGCCGTCGCGGTCCTCCAGGGCAAGTGCCTTGGCCCATATGTCCTGCCGCACGCCCTCGAAGACATGGTCGCGTAAAGCGTAGCCGGCAAGCCATATGGGCTTCTCCGGCGTGATCTTGACTCGGGCAACGCCAGCCTTCCAGCCCTGGGCTCCCTGCCCGAAGGCGCAGAGGCCGAGTCCAAGAGAGAGAGCAAGCAGCAAATGCGATTTGTTCATTCGACTTCCCTTTCTGGCTTATGCCTTCTCGGGCGGAGCCCAGAATGCGTAGGCGGGGTTCTTCGGCTCGACGCCGCGCAGCTTGTCGATGTTCTTCGCGACCTTGTGCACGGCTTCGATGTACAGGTCGATTATCTGTCTGTCGCAGTGCTTGAACCACGGGTCGCCGATGACGCGGGCGCTGATGACCTCCGCGACGGGCAGCTCGCCGGAGAGCTTTCTGGACGTCACGCCCGCCGGCAGGAAGCGGCGCGACGGAGGCTGCCCGTTGCCGAAAATGTCCTCGTCGTCGAAGACGCTCGACCAGTGCAGCGGATAGTTCGCGCCGGCGTTGAACACCCCAAGTCCTCCGAGTTCCGCGTTCAGCGCCGCCACGAGCACGCGGTTGTCGACTCCGGGCGCGCGCTCCGGCAGGAAGCGCCCGCGCGACGCGTACCAGCCGGCCTTGTTGCTGTCCGGGTATTTCGGGTATATGATCTTAAGGAAGTCGACGTCGGAGAGCCCGTCCCACCAATAGCGCATCGCCCTTTCGATCTCCGCGCATTCCGCGTCGTATTTCTTGAGCTGCTCGAGCCCCACGGCCGCGGTGCACTGGTTGAGGCGGTTCTTTATGCCGCCGAACGGCACTTCGCGGACTCTCGCCAGCGTGGACTTCGGGAGTATGGACGGCATCCTGCCGTACATGCCCCAGCATATCGACTTCTCGTAGTATTCGCGGCTGTCCGTGACGAGCATCCCAGCCTCGCCGATGGCGAAGGACTTGCCGCTCATGAGGGACATCGCCCCGATGTCGCCGATGGTGCCGAGCTTGCGGCCCTTGTAGAGGCCGCCCTGCGCGTGCGAGACGTCTTCGATGACCTTGATGCCGTGCTTCCTCGCGATCGGCATGATCGCGTCCATGTCGCACGGGCAGCCCATGTAGTGAACGACCACGACGGCCTTCGTGCGCGGGGTTATCCTCGCCTCGAAGCTGGCGGGGTCGACGGTGAGGTCGTCCGGCTTGATGTCGCAGAAGACCACCGTGCCGCCAAGGTTGACCACGCCCATGCAGCTCGCCCAGAAGGTGACCGTCGGGCAGATCACCTCGTCGCCCGGCCCCACGCCGACCGCGTAGAACGCCGTGTTGAGCGCGGTCGTGCCGTTGAGGCAGGCGAGGGCGTACTTCGTGCCCTGCCACTTGGCGAACTCGTTCTCGAACTTGATGGTGATGTCGCGGCCGGACATCTTGCCGGAGACGAGCACGCCGTCCGACGCCTTCCGCATCGCGTCGTTGACGATCGGCCAGGCGAAAAGCCTGCCGTAGCCGGCGGGCTTCTGCGCCGCGCTCATCACCGGCGTGCCGCCGAAGTAGGCCAGCTTGCCGGCGTCGCCGGAAATGCTCGCGCACGCGCCGCCGCCCATCGCCATGACGGTCGCCGCGCCGCCGTTCCTTATGAAATCCCGTCTGTTCATTCCTAATCTCCTTTTGACCAGCAAGGCCACTGTGGCCCTGCGGGAGGAATCATATCATATTGCAGCCATGCTCGGCAAATGTCAACATGGATAATTGCGAAAATAAAACGAACATAAATGCGAACCGGATTGCCGCGCAATCCGCAAAAATGCTATACTACGGGGCATGACCTCCCACAGCAGGCGCAATTTCTCGGTGACAGTGTTCCTGAACCGCAAGTCGAAGGCAAGTAGAGACCAGACTGCGGGCGTGTTCCAGTTTGCCGCGCAGCACGACGGGTGGGCGATACACCTCTACTCCCGCCCAGAGACGCCCGCCGACCTGAATTCCCTGGCGCGCTCAATGACTTCGCCTCCGAACGGAATAATCTCCGGCGGAATCAAGGTCGTGGAAGCCCTGCGCAGGAAGTTCCGCCGCAGGATCCCCGCCGTCATCATCGACGCAGGCGACTCGGGGTTCATCGACGCCGACGGCTTCATGGCGTGCGACGACCACGCGATAGCAGACCGGGCGGCGGACTTCTTCCTCTCGCGCGGCTACGAATCGTTTGCCTTCGCCGGAATAGTCGACTCGCCGGACAGCGACCCGAACACGGTCAACTCCGACAACCGGAAGACCGGCTTTCGCCGCAGGCTGGCTAAGGCAGGCTTCGAACTGTCCGTCTACGAGGAAAAGATGCCGCCAGGCGGTTGCCACTACACGAACAGGAAGCGGCTTGACGAATGGCTGAAGGCGCTTGCAAAGCCATGCGCCCTCCTGGCCTGTTCGGACACCATAGCACAGTCCGTCATAGACGCCTGCCGCAGGGCGAGAATATTCATTCCGCAGCAGATGGCCATCATCGGCATCGACAACGAGTCGACAGTCTGCGAGAACACGCGGCCGACGCTTTCAAGCATCGAACCGGACTTCCTTGGCGGCGGCTACAATGCGGCCGCCATGCTCAACGAGATCATGCGCAGGAAAAAACCGTCCGCCCCGACCCTGCGCGAAAAATACGGCATAGCGGGCTTTTCCGAGAGGATGTCGACGTGCAACACCGCCGGGCAGCGGATCCGGGCGGCACGCGCGCTAGACACAATCCGCCAACGCGCCTTGACTGGGCTTACCGCAAAGCAGCTCGCGGACGAAATGGGAGTGACGGTCAGGGCGCTTGAACTCGCGTTCAAGGCCGCCTCGTGCGGAACCATCAGGGATGCGATCCTCGGCGTTCGCCTCAAGGAGGCCGCACGGCTCGCGAAGGACACGCGCATGCGGGCGGACGAGATCGCTGCGCGGTGCGGATTCCGCACGGCTTCGGCATTCAAGTCGATGTTCAAGAAGCACTTCGGCAAGTCGATGCGCGCGTGGCGGCAGGACAAGCGCAAGTGACTTGCCGTAGGCGCAGGGCACTTCGCTCAATAGAGCGGGTTGCGCCCATTGGCCATGTCGTCCTCTATCCTGGCGCGTTCCTCCGCCGAAATGTCCTTGGGCGCGAAAGTGCCGCCCGTGATCCGCACGTCGGCGTTGACTCCGACGAATCCGCAGGGCAGCTCCACGTTCCGGAATGCTATGTTCTCGAACGGGCGCGTCCTCCTTGCGTATATGCGCGACGGCCTGCGCACCGTCCCGGAGACGCCGTCGAAAACGATGTCGCGGAAAAGAGCCTTCGTCGCGCACATGTGGTGCATGCGAAGGAAGTCGTGCGCGACGATCCGGATGTTCTGGACGCGTATCCCGGTTATGTCCGTCCCGCGCGACGACGGGCTCCAGGACGCGACGAAGTTGAAAGCCGCCACCTTCGCGTCGGAAACGGTGATGTTCGAGAAGACGGCGTCGTGTATGCGCCCCTCCCCGACGCCGACCCGGACGGCGTCGCATGACGACGCCAGGTTGCAGTTGGCCACCGTCACGTACGCGCAGTCGTGCGGGTCTGCAAGCCGTTTCGTCGCAGAGGCGCGCAAGGTGATGCTGTCGTCGGCAGTGTCGATGTCGCAGTCGGAGATGGTCACCCATCGCGAGCGGTCTATGTCGATGCCGTCGCCGTTCGTGGTGTGGAACTTGCGGCGCTCGGTGTGCACATTGCACCTGCGGATCCAGACGCGGTCGCAGTTAAGTATGAAGCAGCTCCAGTACGGCGAGTCGGCGAGCTCGAGGTCGGTGATCCGAATGTCCTGCGAGTCGACGAACCAGACCATCTGCGCCGGGCGGAACGGCATGACGTGGTAATTCGGGTAGGTCTTGCCCGCCGCGTCGAGGAAGAACGCAGGAGAGTTGCCGTCTATCCTGCCCGGTCCGCGGAGCGTGACGTTCCTGACGCCGACGCCAAGCAGCAGGTGCCCGCCGGAGGTGTTCTCGCTGTTTCGCGGCGATGCGGAGTTCTGCGGGCAGCAGTCGGCGGAACAGTAGGCCTTCGGATCCGCAGTGCCCTTCAGTGTCGAGCCAACTCCAAGGTGGAAGTCCACGTTGTCTCTGAGCCATACAGACCCCGAAATATAGACGCCTGCGGCGAACTCCACCGTTCCGCCGCCCGCCGACGACGCCGCGTCGACGGCCGCCTGTATCGCCGCCGTGTCGTCCGCCCTACCGTCGCCCTTTGCGCCGTACTCTCGCACGTCGAACACCGCGACGGCCGCGACAATCCCCGCCAGTATTGTTGTTGTCATTCTGCCACCTTGAACGTCTTTTCCGTCCTGAGGCCAGTTGCACAGTCCATGAGCGTCGCCCGCCATTCGCCAGGTCGGTCCGTGTAGGCGACGAACATGTTCTTCGGCGCGTTGGCCTCGCGGTCGAAGACGAACCGCCAGCGCACGTTCCCCGCCGCGTCTAGGACGGTGAGGTTGTAGACCCGGCCCGAGACGAGCGCGGGTGTCTTCACCTTCACCTCGCCGCCGCGCGCCGCGCCGGAAACAGAGAACGACGGCGCCTCCTGCCGCTCCGCAAAAGCAGCGCGGCTCACGAACGGCGCCTTAGAGAAGTCGAGCGTCATCGTCGACGACTCGCCCACGAAGCCGACCATCGGGTCGTAGACGAAGCGACGGCCCGGCAGCTTCACGGGGACCTTCGCCCCGAGGTTCGTCGCCGGCCACATCGCCGTGACGAGGTCGAAGTCCCTGCCGCCGCGAGTGCGCATGATCGCGTTGTCGTCCATCCGCGCGGCAGGAACGCAAGCGGCCGGGGGCGGCAGGAACGCCGCGATCTCTCCGTCGAAATCCCCCGGCTTCTTCTCGTGCGCGGCGGCAAGCGACAGCTTCTTGCCGAGCAGAACGCATCCGCCCGAGCCCCAAAGCCCCTTCAGCGCCGGAGTGTCGCGCCAGGCGAGGTTCTCGTTCATCACGGCCGGCTCCACGTCGGCGACGACGCGCCCGCCGCGCGCGGCGAAGGCGCGGAGCGCGGCGACTTCGGCGTCGGAGAGCGCCGTCGCGCCGCAGAGGAACACCACCTTCGCCTTCTCAAGCCGCGCAAGAGTGCGCGCCGAGACGAACTCGAACGAGCGTCCGGTGCGGTAGAAGCTCTGTATGAGCGTCGAGATGCCGTCGTTGGGCGACAGGCACTTCTCGGACGCGAGCGACGCCGTGCGGCATGCATGGCTCCAGTAGACGAGGACGCCCTCGTCCTTGAGCGGGTTGCGTATGAGAAGCTGCGCAAGGCCGTCCTTGAACCTGTCGTGCCACGGCAGGTACGCCGCGACATCGTCCGCAACCTTCAGGTCTGGGTAAAAGAATCCATGGCAGCTGCCGAGGCAGGTGCTGAACCACGCGCTGCCCATGACGGTTCCGGTCGCGAGGCCCTTCATGAGCGGCAGCGGAAACGGCACCCTGCCGCGGCCGCCGTGGCTCGCCGGGTAGCCTCCCCACCAGAACATCCTTATGCGGTCGCCGCCGAGGGAGCGCAGCACCTCGTCCTCGACGAGGTTGGAATACGGCCCCCAGAACTCCAGCCTCTCGAACGTAAGCTCGAGGTCGCCGGGCATGGACCCCTCGGCGCCCACGGGCGCGCCCGGGTCGTATTTGCGTATCTCGTCGCGGCAGAATGCGTGGATGTCGGCGTACATCTTCTCTATGTACGCGCGGTGGTCGCCCCACGCCGCCAGGTTCCCGACGGCCTTCGCCTCCTCGGGCCTGATGTGCGGCACGGATGCGAAGTCCGTGCAGTTGGTGCGCCAGTTGCGGTTCAAGTTCTCAATCGTGCCGTACTTCGCCTTCAGGAACTCGCGGAAGTACCTGTCGTCGTATTCGCCGAAGCCGATGGCCACGTTGAGCCCGTTTTCGTCGCCGAGGTTGTAGAACCCCGGCGCGTACTTGGACAGGTTCTCCATGCCGTAGCGTATGCCGTCCGCCCAGAGCTGCTTGACCTCGGGACGGTAGAAGCACAGGTCGCCATCGATCTTCTTCATCCGCTCCGTCGCCTCTTTGTCGAGGAAGAACCACTGCGACTGGCGCGACGAGCCGTTTGGCGCCGCGACGATGCTGACGCGCGTAAGGTACGGAACGGCAGACTGGTTCATGACCGCCGCCGCGCGGATGCCCGTGCCTCCTTTTGATGTATGCGTCAGCCCGTACTCGAAGCCAAGACGGTCCACGAGGACCGGCGCACCGGCGAAAGCGTGCATTGCGAGGGTCGTGCCCCAGCCCATCTGCACGTAGTCCGGCAGGTTCCTTGACGGGAAGAACTGCAGTGTCTCGGCTATCTCCAGGGGCCTTCCCGAGGCGTCGAGCAGCGTCACGCGCACGTATCCGGCCTTTGTCGAGATGCGGGCGTCAGCGATGTCAGCCGATATAGAGGTCGCGCCGGGCGGCACGGGGATCGTCCGCCGCATCATGACGCGCAGCTTCGGGGAGTCGAGCGTCTCGACGCGCGCCGAGGCGACGGACGCGCTAGCGGCCTTCCACGTCGCCCTGACCGAGAACGGCTCGCCTGGCTTCACGACCTCGGGGGCGTCTACCTCCACGCCGCCGACGGGGGACGGCGTCTCGACGCGCTCCACGACGACCGCGCCGTTCGCGCCGATGGTGTCGCGAAAGTGCGTGCCGGCGCACGAGGCGTCTGGCACCACTTCGTTGAAGCGGTTCCTGATGCGCGTGCGCACTGGCTGCGACGGCACGTCGTCGCGCCCGGCGGCATAGCGCATCGCCGCGCCTGCGAAGGCGATCGCGTTCTCGTACTTCGCAGGCCACAGGTCGTCAATCGTGAATGTGGGAACGAGCGTGTAGTAATGGTCCGGCCGCGGCGAACCGCAGCACATCCTGACGACGCGCCCCTTGCCGAGCCTGTACGCATCGATTGCCGTCTTCTCGTATTCGCGCGCGAAGGACGCGGCGAACGACGGCGGCGGCAGCTTCTCGGCGCACGCCTTCTTGTAGGGAATGCGCGGCAGACCCATGTCGCCGACCAGCAGAAGCCCCGCGCCGTCGTCGCGCACGGCCTTCAGTATGCGGTAGCGGTGCTCTTCGTTGACGCTCGAGAGCGTCTTGTCGCCGAACACGTAGAGATCGTACTTGGCGTCGAGCTTCTCGTCGAGTTCACGTGTCTTCTCGTATATGGTCGTCCCGGTCCACGCGGACTCGTACATGTTTTCCACTGCGATGCGGTCGCCGGTGACCATCAGGAAGTAAGTCGGCTCGATGTTGAACCTCTGCACGGCCTCGACGGCGTCTCGTCCGCCGGCGCGGTCCAGCAGGAACAGCACCTTCAGCGGCTTCTCCGCGTCCGACCCCCTGAACGAATGGTGGGGCGTCACGTACTCGCCCGTCATCTCGTGCAGGAACCTGCACGGCAACACGCCGAACGCCGCAGTCGCGGCAAGCGCCGCGCCCGCAAACACAATCTTTTTTGCCATACCCCTCCTACAGCGGACGAGACCACGCTGCCAGCCTGCATGCTGCAGGCGCAACGCCCGTATTATAGCAGATTCATGTCATGGCAGTAAAGGCGGGCGCATCCGCGAACCACGGGCAGGCACAAGATTCGCTCATGGGGCGCTTCGTGGCGGTGCCTTCCGAGCCGCATTTCGCGGGCGCCCTCGACAGGGTTTTGACGCTCGCGCTTAGCGCTCGCCCGTACGCACTGGGGTCAAAACCCCGTCGGACCCGCGAAAGTGCTCTCGTGCGGCACCGTCTCTCCGCGCCCCGGCGCGAATCGAGCGCGCAGCCCAAGGCCGCCTTGACGGGCCGACGTGCGAGCGAGAGGACTCTCGGCGGTGCGGCATGGCTGCGGGGAGGCTGGTTCACCTCGGTGGTCGTATGCGAAAGCAAAAGCCAGAGACTCGGTTGACTGCCAGAGAGCCATGCCGCCGGGACCGCCGAGATCCGGGTCGGGAGCAGCGTCGGAGGGCAAGGCGGCGTTGTCGCGCTGCGTGGCGGCAGCCCGATGCGCCAGCCGCCCGGGCTAGTCAAGTGCGGACATGAGGCGCTCGTGCAGATCGTCAAAGTCGGCGGCGAGCCGCAGCGTGGAGGTCGTCTTGTGCAGTTCGTCGACAAGCGCGCCCCGCCCGCGCTTCTGCAAAGTCTTCACGAGGTGGAAGTCCTCTACCGCCTCGCGCATCATCTCGTAGAGCGGGGTGATCGCGAAGCCGTCGCCCGACGGATACACCATGCGATAGGTGGCGCCGAGGATCGACGCGCCGTTCGTGCGAAGGTCCCAGGTGTAGCACCTGATCGCATACTCCCAGTAGCAGTAGTAGCCGAGGCCGTTGAAGCCCCACACCGCCGCGTCCCATGCGCCGTGCCGCCCCATGCGCCGCGCCGGCTGGGCGTAGAACATGTTCGCGCGGTGGGCGGACGTGAAGAACTCGTTGCGCGCCCAGTCACGCCGCGCCGCGAGGAAGACCGGCACCGAGAAGTCAATGCACTTGTTGTACGTCGAGCGCAGGTCGGCCATCAGCGTCTCGTTCGTGCGCACCTTCTCGTTGAAGAAAAGCGGGTTGCAGAAGAGCTGCACGTCCGGATGCGCCGCCTTCACCGCCCGCGCGACCTTCAGCAGGTTCTCCAGCACGTCAGGACGCGGCTCGTCCGGGAAGTCGAGGACGTAGCGGTCCTTCGGTATGCCCAGCCGCTCGGCCTCGGCCTTGATCTTGCCGACGTTCGCGACGATCGCCGCAAGGTCCTTGTCCGTCACGCGCCTCCCCTTCTTGCCCCTAGAGACCGGGAAGTACGCGGCGCCGTGCGCGCCCCACCAGATAGGCTCCACGGCGAACAGCGGCAGCGCCGCAGCGGCAGCGGCGCAGAAAAAGAATGGTCTTTTCATTGTTATTTTATCAAGAGCAGAGTTCCAAACTGTGCGGAAAAGCCGAACACGTCGGCGGAGCCTTCGCCGACGAACGAGAACGTCATCGACACGTCGGTGCCGGCAGGCATGAAGGAAAACTCCTTTTCGCCGTCCTCGGAGGTGTATGTCGCAAACGGCACGCCGTCCCTCGTCACCGTGAGGGTGCCCTCTCCCGTCACGCGGACGCTGCCGAAGCGCGCCACCCCGGCCACAGGACACTTCCAGTCAATCGAAATCGACATCCCGTCCTGAAGCGTCACGCCGTTCGCGACAACCGCGCCCTGGATGCAGCCAGGGTCGCACGTCTCGGATTCCGGATCGATGTCGTTCCCGGCATAGTCCTTGTACGCACTGATGCCTTCTGGAAGCGATATGAGCGAAAGAAACTCAGTAAGACCTCCTCCGACCGCTGGCGTGCCAGGCGAAAGACGGAAGTCTCCGTTGACGGCATCGTAAAGAAGTTCCGCGCTCGTGGAAGTTGTATATGTGTTGGATATGGTACAATAACTCGCATTGGCAATATCGGCATTGCTGTTCTCGAACGACACGCAGTTGTAGATCTTCTGAGGTGTTGCAGTCGGACTCCCGCTGGCGACTCGCTTGTCAAAGCCACGAGCCTTGCTGACTCTGTTGCGAGCCACGGTACAATTAACCGAAACAGAATCCGTCACGGCACCGCGCAAGCTTGAATATGTATTTGCATTCCCTGTTACAAGGCAGTTGACAAGATTGCAATAGATGGCTCCAGCAACCAAAACGCAAAACGGGGTGCAGCGAGCGATTTATACATGCGCTGGCGCGCGACCACGAAACGCGGCGCATCTGACGCGCGGTTTCGCCGCTTGAGCCGGCGCGTCGACGACGTGGCTTGAAGGTCGCGAGGAGGTTCCGTTGGCGTTATGGGGATTGCCCTGCTTGGGCGACCTTCGCCCGCCGTCACCGCGTCGGCTCGACCTTCGGTCTGCGTCAGATGCCCGCGGCACGAAAGCCACCTCGGCCTCTTGCGACTTTGCTTCGCAAAGCTCCTCGCGTCGCTCGTCGGGCAACCCTACGCCTCCGGCGCGGGCGAATCTCGTGGCACACGAAAACCACAGGCTTCAGATCGCCAATGTTGTGGTTTTCTTTCGTGAAGCCCGTAAGGGCGTTTTCGTGGACCGCGCAGGCGGCTTTCGTGTCCCGCTGCCTTGCCGACGGCCGACAGGCCGCGATGCCGGAATGCCGCACGGAGAAGGTCGAAGGCCTTCGAGCCGTTGCGGCATTCCGGTATCGCAATCGGCGCAACGCGCCGGTCGGCAAGGCAACGGGTTTTCGTGGTCGCGCGTAGCGCCAAACATGCCAACATGGACTATGCAGATAAATTGGCGCACCATAAATTTCTCGTTGCACCCCGCAAAACGCGTTCAGCGCGCACTCAGCTCGATCAGCCGGTTCAGCTTTTCTTCGAGGCGCTGCAGCAACTCCCGCTGCTCGCGAAGCTCCCTGTCGTGCTCTTCGTCCTTGCCTGCGCGTGCTTCGGCTTCGTCCGCAAGCCCTAATTTGTCAACGCGCTCCATGAGTCCGGAAGTGACGATGCCCGTTGGAATGGCGAGGATGGCGATCCCCGAAAACGCAATGACCGCGCCGAGAATACGGCCTATGGCGGTCACTGGATAGATGTCGCCGTATCCGACGGTCGTAAGCGTGGCGACAGCCCACCAAAGCCCCGAGAACGCATTCCGGAACACATCTGGCTGCGCCTCGTTCTCCACCGCATACATCAGCAGCGACGAAACCATCATCAGCAGGACGACGACGAAGGACGAAGCGATCAGTTCCCGTTTCTTGGACACGATGACGTCACCCAGCGACTTCATCGCGTCGAAATACCGGTTGATCTTCAAGATGCGGAAAAGCCGCACCAGCCGCAACGCCCTAACCCCGTGCACCGGGTCCGGCAGGAACATCGGCAGCCAGAAAGGGAGAATGGACACGAGATCGACGATCGCCATGAACGAAACAACGTACCTAAGCCTCGCCTTCATCGGCGACATCCCCGGATAGAGTTCGCTGGCCGTCCATATGCGGAGCAGATACTCGATGGTAAACACTATCGAGGCCACGGTCTCGACCATGCAAAGCGCCACACGCACGCCCCTCGGCAACTTGAAGGTGATGGCAAAGACAACCGCGACGCTAATTACAACTAGGATCGATATCAGCCTGTCAAACCAGCGGTTCGCGGGCGAATCGCTGCCGTCCGGCTGAATGACGTCGAATACGGCCTTCTTTATTTTCATGTCGCCATCTCGGTCATTGCCATGTCATTCCGGGCTTGGGAGACGGAAGAAGAGCGCGTAGTTGACGGGGATGACGACCAGGGTCAGAAGGGTCGCGAAGCCCAGGCCGCACATGACGGTGACGGCCATCGCGGCATAGAACGGGTCTGCCACTAGCGGGATCATGCCGAGAACCGTGGTCGCGGCGGACAGGCCGAGCGGCCTCAAGCGGGTAACGCCGGCGGAGAGGACGGCATCGAGCGGTTTGTCGCCGGCGGCAGTGCGGGCGTTGATTTCGTCGATGATGACGATCGCGTTCTTGATCTGCATTCCGATCAGCGACAGGAGGCCCAAGAGCGCCATGAACCCGAAGGGCTGGTCGAAGGAGAGCAGCCCGGCCACGACGCCGACGAGGATGAGCGGCACGGTGCAGAAGATGACGAGCGGCTTCCTGATGGAGTCGAAGAGGAACACCGTGATCAGGAACATGATGGCGACGATGCCCGGCACTTTCGGGAAAATGCCCGCATTGGCTTCGGCGGAGTTTTCATGTTCGCCGCCCCATTCGGCGACATAGCCCTCGGGGAAGGTCTTGGCCAGCTCTTCGATGCGCGGACAAAGGCGGGCGAACGCGGCGTTTGCGTTGTCGCCGGGGCCCGGATTCGCCTTGACCGTGAGACAGAGAAGACGGTTGCGGCGCTGGATGATGGGATCTTCGGAAACCGTCTTGAAATCGGAGATGACCTGCATCAGGGGAATCGACTTGGCGAGCCCGTCGGGGTGGAACCAGGCGGAAAAGAGGGAGTCTGGATCGCTGCGTTCCGATTCGGGAGCCCGGAGGCGTATGTCGATTGACTCGTCGCCCTCGAGCCAGGTTCCGATCGAGACGCCGTCGGTGGCCGTCTTGAAGGCGTTTGCGACTTCCTGGCGGGTGATGCCGAGGGTGCGGAGGCGCACGGGGGAGACGATGGGTCGGATGAGATCGGTGCGGTTGCGCCAGTCGGTCTGGACCTCGACGAGATGGCCGTCGGCACGAAAGACCTCGAGCGCCTTCTCGCCAAGTCCGCGGATGGTGTCGGCATCGGTGCCGAGGATACGGAGCTGTATCTTCTGCGCGTCGCCGGGGCCGAGGATGAAGCGCTGACAGGAGACCATGACGTCCGGGAGGTTTTCGGCTACGAACTCGTCGATCTTGGCGGAGATCTCGGGAACGCGATTGTAGTCGTCGAGGTCGACGAAGAGAAGTCCGTAGGCCTCGTCGTCGTTCTCCGGGGCGTATGTGAGAATGAAGCGAAGGCCGCCCGTCCCGGTCAGCTGGGTCGTCCCGGTGACGCCCTCCAGCGTGCTGACGTGGTCGGAGAGGGTGGAGAGCCCCTTGTCCGTTGCGTAGATGGACGAGCCCTCGGGCATCCAGAAGTGGACCATCATCTGCTTGCGCGTGGAGTCGGGGAAGAAGTTCTGCCCGACATGTCCAAAGCCCCTGAAGGCTCCGATGAGCATCACGACCAGCGCGGCCAGGACGAGGTAGCGGTTGCGGAGGCAGCCGGCGAGAAAGCCGCGGTATGCCTTGTAGAAGCCGCCTGCGTACGGGTCGTCGTCCCCGCCCTTCTTGTCGGACTTCAGGTAATCTACGGAGAGGAGCGGGGTGACGGTTAGCGCGAAGAGCCACGAGAAGAAGAGCGAGACCATCAGGACGTAGAAGAGCGAGCGGCAGTATTCGCCGGAGGCGTCCTGGGAGGCGCCAATGGGGGCGAAGGAGAGGATGGCTATGGCGGTGCCGCCGAGGAGCGGCCACATGTTCTGCCTGACGGCGTCGCAGGCGGCCTTCACCTTGTTCATGCCCTTCTGCGCGGCGACGAGGACGGCGTCGTTGACGACGATGGAGTTGTCCACGAGCATCCCGAGCGCGATGATGAACGCTCCGAGCGAGATGCGCTCCATCAAGACGCCCATCTGCTTCATGACGGCGATGGTGGCCATCACCGTGAGGAGGAGGACGCCGCCGATGATGAGGCCGGACCTGAGACCCATGAAAAAGAGCAGCACGGCTATGACGATGACGACCGCCTCGACCAGGTTGACCATGAAGCTCGAGATGGCCTCGTCGACGGTTTCCGCCTGGTTGGAGACCACGCCGACCTCGATGCCGATTGGGGTGGTGGACTCCAGCTCCTTCATGCGCTTCTCCAGGGCCTTCGCCATGACGATCACGTTTCCGCCGGCCACGGTGGAGACGCCGAGGGCGATGCAGGGATGGCCGTTGTGGCGGAGGATGGCCGAGGGCGGGTCCTCGTAGGCTCGGCGGATCGTCGCGATGTCGCGGAGGCGGATGGAAGGATGGCCTTCGGCGTCGCCGTGGACGACGAGGAGCTCGCCGAGGTCGTCGAGGGAGGCGAGCTTCCCGGTCGGGTCGATTCGGACATACTTGTCGCCGATGGTGAGGTGCCCGGACTCGACGGGGTCGTTCTGCCCGGCGATGAGGCTCTTGATCTCGGAGATGGAGATGCCGAGGTTGGCGAGGCGGGCGCGGGATATCTCGAAATACACGACCTCGTCGATGTCTCCGATCATGTCGATCTTGGCCACCTGGTCGCAGAGCAGCAGCTCGCGGCGCAGCATCTTGGCGTGGTCCTTCAGCTCGGCCATGGAATAGCCGTCGCCGTAAATCACGAAATACATGCCGTAGACGTCGCCGTAGCTGTCGAACACGATCGGGGCGGCGGCGCCGGAGGGCAGGGACGGCGCCTTGTCGTTCACCTTGCGGCGGAGTTCGTCCCATACCTGCGGGAGGGTGGACTTGTCGTACTGGTCCTGCATCTCGACCGCGACGACGGAGCGGCCGGGGTAGGAGGTGGAGGTGACGCGCTTGAGCTGGCCCATCTGCTGGACCGCGGTCTCGATGGGCTCGGTCAGCTCCGAGGCCACCTCGGAGGCGGTAGCTCCTGGCCAGTAGGTGATGATCTGGGCGGACTTGATGGTGAACTCGGGATCCTCGAGTCGCCCGATGGTCCGGTAGGCCGAGACGCCAGCCGCGAAGACGGCGAGCGAAATCGTCCATGTGAGGACCTTGTGGTCGATGCAGAATTGTGCGATGTTCATGGCGTCGCGAAGATGCGGAGATTACTTGGCAGCGGCGGATTCGTCGGTGAGCCGGACGACGCGGCCCTCGGTGAGGACGGTCACGCCCGCTACGGCTACGCGGTCGCCGGCGGAAACGCCCGACTGGATGAGGATGCTTTCGCCGAAGCGGTCGCCGAGCTCCACGTTGGCGCGGTGGGCGGTGTAGGTGCCGTTTCCGTTGTCGTCAAGGCGCCAGACGAACGACTTGGTGTCGGCGGCTGCGCCGATGGCGCTGAACGGGACGGAGAGGCTGCCCTCGGCGACCTTCGCGATGTTCTTGTCGGGGACCTTGGCCGAGACGGTGCAGGTCATGCCGGGAAGGACGTCGATGTCCTTGGGAGCGTCGAGCGAGAACGTGGCGCGATAAGTCTGCGTGGCGGAGTCGGCGACGCGAGCGGCGTCCTTGACGCGGACGGGGAAGGTCCGGCCGGGAAGCGAGTCGAAGGACGCCTCGAAGTCGAAGTTGGCGCGGACTGTGGCCGGGGCGGACAGGACGTATGATTCCGGAACCGAGACGGTCAGGTCCAGCGTCGTCATGTCCTGGAGCTTGAGGATGGGAGTCGACGAGGAGACGGTGTCGAAATTGTTCACGTAGACGTCGGAAATGACGCCGGCGAACGGGGCGCGCAGGACGGTGTCGCCAAGGGCCTTGCGGGCGATCGCGAGCGAGGCGCGCGCCTTCTCGGCGCTGGCGCGGGAATTGGAATACTCGTCCTTCGAGACGGCGTTCTTCGCGACGGCCGCCTTCATGCGCTGGAAATTGGACTCCGCGTAGGTGAGCTCCGCCTCCGCGTTCGCCACCTTGTTGGAATAGTCCCGGTCGTCGATGCGCGCGAGGACCGTCCCCTCCTCGACATGCTGCCCGCGACTGTGCGCAAAGGGGAAGTCGACGATGCGGCCGCTGACCTCAAAGGAGAGGCTCACGCCGGTGCTGGCGTCGACCACGCCGGGGAAGTGCAGCTCCGACAGCGTCTTCGTGGCGCCGACGACAACCGACTTGATGGGTCTGACCGGCAGCGGGGCGTCGTCTTGCTTCGGCTTGCCGCCGTCGTAGAGGAACACTGCGGCGACTGCGGCGGCGAGGAGGAGGAACGAGAATATGCGGACTACGATTTTCATTTCGCGTTTGCCTTCTGGTGTTTGTTGGATTCAGCCTGGTTCCCCGCGTCGGGGCCGAGCAGGAAGCAGCCGGTCATCATGGGGAGCATGGCCGCGGCGGCAAATCCCCGCATGGCCACAAACGCCCAACTCCTGTGACGCACCCCGTTGTCCGACATGTTCTTGCGTAGCTTCATCATTGTGCGTATTATATCATAAATGCTCCGACCGCTCCAAACCGCCGGACGGATGATTGTGTGCGATGATTATTTCCTCCGCACCAGATTTGAGCAAAGAATTCTGTTATTCTCCTGCGGCCAGCAACTGTTTCCCAGATATGTACAGAGGAGAAAACGGATGTCTGGGATCTATCAGATACTTGTACTTCCTGCGAATGGCCGAGACATTTAATGCGCCGAGCGACACTTCCTCGTCAAGCACATAGCAGAAATATGCGCCATGCGGGGCATCATACCCGCTGCTGAGCATTCGCTCCTTCGTCCACACTTGAGAGCCTCGGACGCGATATACAATGTACTTGCTGTCATCATCCTGGTTGTACATGATGATGAACTTCGGCGTGCGGACCTCCTTGTGCGCCTTCCTAACGGCTCCCGGACGAGAGCCAAGTCGGACGTTGTACACATCATTTCGTTTCAGCTTGCCTGCGCGGGAGAATATCCATTCCCTGTGCGCCTCGTTCTTGATACAACCGAAAAGGAAGAAGTCGTCCAAATAGTTCTCAACAAAGTGTCGCGTCCTCTTGTCTGCGGCACATGTCACATGCGGTGCGGGCGAATGTGGCGTGAGGCCACAACTCGCAGGGTTCACTCCCAACGGACATATCTTATACTCGAACGCTTCGCCGATGCATTCCAGAACCGCCTCGTTCTCCTCTTTGGCGAAGGCATAGTCTGCCCTTTCGTGATTGAGCAACGCCAACGAGTAATACACCGTCTGCTCATGCGTGTCATTGTATGGCGTAAAAACCTTGCCCAGAAGTTGCTGGAAATGCGTCTTGAAGAACTCCTCCGGATCCGTTCCAGAAAGCGGCGTCATCGCGTAGAATACGAACCGTTCCTCAAGCATTTCCTGGATGTCCCGTTGGAACTTGGCCCGCATTCTCTCCTTCCATGCCTCCTTTGAGGCAAAGTTGTTTCGTGCATACAGCGCAACGATAAACAGAAAGTTGATGTCGTAGTGCGCGACAAGCAAGGTGTCACGGTCAAACAGCCGGTTCTCGAATTGCCGCGACTGCAACTTCACGTCTGCCCGACGCGAGATGTCCCCCTCGTCGTATATCAGCTTTTCATTCATCCGCGCGCTGATGAAGAAGTTGGGGATCACGTTGTACCCTTCGGTAACGTCATCGCGCAGTTTCGGGAATCTCCTTCGGTCGGCTTCGTCCTGCGGCAAGTTGTCAAGGAAGATGTTCAGGTTCCACTGGATGACATTCCGCGCATAAGTGAACTGCTTGGCGACAGATTCAAGGCCCACCTTGTTGCCGCACTTGTAATACTTGCTGTCTCCGATATAGTAAACCTTGTGATCACGCTCGTCGTTGTTCGTCAGGCTCTGGTGCGAGAACATATGGTCGACGATCTTCCCGTCTTCCTGATCCTTCAACCCGTTGGGCAGGTTCTCCCTCGGCTCGCCCACAAGTTCGTCAATGATCGCCTCAAACACGATATTAAAATCCTTCGCAAGCAGATACTCCTTGCGCACCGAAGTCAGGCTGATGCTGTGCGAATGGTCGAAAAATACGTAGCACAGGTCCCAAAGTTCCAGCAACTTGTCGGAAAAATACCTGTACTTGATGGCGCGCAGACGCGCGCGCCCGAAACCGGCCAGGTATCGCTTGAATTTTGCACCCGTTATCAGCTCATAGTTGAGATCTGGCTTCACGTCGAACCCGTAGGTCTTTGCTATATAGAACAAGATAGAATGGAAAATGACCAGCAGTTCCTCTTCGCGGTCGACTTCCTTCTTTCGGTTAACCGCCTGCGCATACACCGGAACGCCCGCCCCGTCAAAGACAGGCGACTTCTTCGCAACTGTCTTGGGCCAACTCACTTTGTTGAACCCGCTGTGACGCACTTTCGCCGTGAACATGACGAAATCCCTGTTGCGCCGCAGAAAGTCCACCAGCGACAAAATGACGTCAAGGAACGTGTTGCTCAGGCGCTTCTTGCCGCGTCCCGCCTGTGACACAAACTCATGCAAGATGATCTTACTGTCCGAATGAGATTTCTTGTAGACTACGAGCGTCCGGTATATCCAGACCGCAAAACCGTAGAGGAAGTCCTTCTCGTCCTTCTCCAAAGGTGAATTCTCGATGTGAATGATGTCCTCTGGCCTGTACTTGCGAAACACAAGATCCTTTTCGTCGACAAGAACCTTTGGAAGGAAAAAGACCGCATCCTTCAACCTATCGTTCCAGTAATAGCCGACATAGCCGATGGAGACGAGTCCGTCCACCGTCTGGAACGCCCCTTCCCAAAGCACTTTGTCGACCTTGGAGGCGTCGTACTGGTAATCTTCAATGATTACGCGCATCAGTCCTCTATGGTCGGCACATCGTTCGTCCCCGTCCCGTCGCCCGAACTCGTCGCCGACGTTATGGCGTCGGGGACGTCTTTCAGCAACGTCGAAAGGAACTTCTCCACAACTGCTTCGTCAACCTCTTCGCTGTCGGGCTTGAAGAACGACGTGAACATGAGTTTGCCAGCCGTTTTCCCGTCGGCATCCTTCAGCTTGAATGCGTCGTTGACGAGCTCGCAGTCCTTGAACACGTCATTCCAGAGATAGAACGCCACCTTGTCGACAAAGGTTGTAGAAGTGATCTCGGAGTTCCCTTCTCTCACCTTGATGAAGAAGTAACCGAGCTGCTTGTCCGCTGACGACGTCTCCGAATATATGATCTCGTTGATGGTCTGCAGGAACTTCCACCAGTCGAACTTCTTGCCTCCCGCAGAAACGAACCAGCCTTTCCCCTCATCCTTTATCGGCACGTACTTCCAGTCCCAACGCCGCTTGAACGCGCTGTCGATCGGGAAGAGCGACTGGTCGGACGTGTTCATCGTCGCACGAATGAGCATGTTCGGGGGAAGAAGCATCTTCTCGCCGCTCTTGATTTCGTCCGGAGTCACATCCCGGTCGCCTAAATTCACTCCCGTAAGGTCAAGTGCCGGCGCGCGCTCGAACGCATCTTTCAAATACTGACGCATGTCAGCATCGGATTTAATCGCATACGACGAATAGCCGTCATCCTCGCGATCAAGTAGCTGGAAGATGTCGCCGAATATCTGCGCACAGTTGCCACGATTGATTTCCTCGACGACAAGGAACTGCACAGCGGCATTCTTCGCATCGTCATCTTGTGCGGTCAAGAACGCCGCGCACTTGCGCCACGCCTCGACATACGCCTCAAGAAACGCCTGCGCGACAAACTTGTACACAATGCGCTTCTGTCGGACAAGGCCATCTTTCTTGCTGATTGTGCCTCCAGCAATCTTCTCGCCAGTCGTCACGACCGTATCGTATTCGTCCACTTCCATACTCGGCTTGTACGCCCCAACAAAAGTAGAGTAGTCCGAATCAGGATGGAAAGTCGTGCGAATGCAACTCTTGCCCCGCGTCTCCTGCTTCACACTCCACGACTTCCCCGTCCCCGGTGCGCCGTAGGTGATTAGTTGAAGAGGGAGGTCTTGTGGAGAAAGCATAGTTGGTTGCGTTGACAGCGTAATCTCTTGGTATATTGTCGTTCTCTTGGGGATTAATGACAATGTCGTCCTCACCATATCAGCATATGACGTAAAGGCGTTTAGTGATGACTTTACAACAAATCCATTTGAGTTCTCTTCAAGATAGGGGTGCATCCCTTCTCTGACATACGATTTGAGGATCCTAAAAGGTCCAACAGGCTCACTTGCATCGGAACTCTCTACGGAATCATTTGGATTTCGCAAACATTCATAAATGCCATCTTGCTGAAAGAACACCTCGCCACTGCCAGTCCTGATCTTGAACTGACATTCCTCAGTGAAAGATGCCAAAACATTCTTCACTTGATTAGCGATGATAGATTCGTCATTTCCAGAAAGCCATTTCGCAACAAAGTTTATTCTATCGTTTTCAGAATGGCTGGAAATCACATCAGCCATTATCTTCATATTCGTGGAAAAGCTAAGTGTCTTGTTGTATCTACTCCCTCCAGTTCTTTCCGATGCATCAGGCAGTGACACATCAGCAAACGCAACTTGCGCTAGCTTTAGGAACAACTGCAACCCGACCTGTAGGTGCTCTATCTGAGCAAGATACAGTGGACACGTCTGAACAAGCACCTTAACATTCGCAATTGCGTTGTACTTTCCCGTCAACCAAGCTGCAAAGGCATCACCAACCCCAAGAGAAACCTTCCCGTTAGTGTTTATCTCCTTGCTGTAAATCTTGTCTCCACCATCCTGTACATACTGATAGAACAGATATGATGCCGCTATCAATTGTCGCCAGTGGTTAAGCGACGATTTAATGCCCTGCCGAAGATTTAACTCCGGACGATCATGTACCGCAACAGGCAGAACCTTGCTCATTTCTTTACTCCTTCCGCTTTCAAAATTTCATTGGCGATGGCTTTAGCGAATACAGGCGGCACCGCATTTCCGACTTGCTTCATCTGAGCACATTTTGACCCATAGAACACAAATGAATCTGGGAACGACTGCAAACGAGCCGCTTCTCGCACCGTTATGCATCTATTTTGGTCGGGCAAGGTAAAACGCCCAGAAGATGGGGTGTCGAAGCGCGTTGTTATCGTTGCCGCCTGATCATCCTCTATCAATCTACACCATGTTCCACTATAGATTGATTTCGTAAGATGTTCTGGTGGTAACACTTCCTTTCCCTTGCCTTTGGGAATCATTGACAAGCGCTCCAACGCAAGCTTGGAATGTCTCGTTGACTCATGATTCATTATTCCACGTGACCCTCTACGCATCTTTCGTTGATAATCTGTCTGTGGTTTCGTGGGATATACCCCATCAACATATGATTCGCCAGAAAGGAGGCGCGGTAAATCTGAAAGTGCCTCCTTTACAGTAACCCTATGCTTAGTTGGTTTCGGAAACTCAACGTCGAGATGCTTCAACTGGCCTAGGAAAATTGCCCTGCGCCTGTGTTGAGGAACACCAAAATCTGCAACATCAAAAACATCCGCTTTAACATCATAACCAAGTTTAGAGAACTCGCGGATTATCTCATCCCTGAAAAACCCATTGGCAGTAGTTATGATGTTCGGAACGTTCTCAAGAACAAAATACTTAGGGCGGAATTCTGCAACAAAGCGCACATACTGCTTGAAAAGAAAATTTCTATCATCATTGACACTTAATCTTTTCCCCTTTTGCGAAAACCCCTGACATGGAGGTCCCCCAACTATAACATCTATTCTACCAAATTGCCTTGCCAACTCTTTGGGGTTGAGTTTAGTTATGTCAGAATTGAACATCACAGCCGTATCGTCATTACGTGAATATGCATCTGCGATTTCTTTATCATGTTCCACCGCAAAGGCAACTGTAAAGCCGGCCTGTCTAAACCCAAGGGACAGACCACCCACGCCGGAAAACAAATCTGCAATCTTCATTCAAAGATTCTCCTTCTCGCGATTTCACAATACTCGGGAGAGACATCAATGCCGATGAATCTCCGTCCCAGATTTTTACAGGCAACGCCCGTTGTGCCACTTCCCATAAACGGATCTATCACAAGGTCTCCCCCATTCGACAATAAAGAGACAAAATGTTCCATCAAGACGAGTGGCTTTTGAGTAGGATGTACCCCGCACTTTCTCTCGGCCCCTCTAACAGCCGCCGTTTCAAAGAAATCATGTATGATTTTCCCGTTGTTGTTGAACGTCCCTGTAGTGGCTCCATTGACAAGATATATCCAGCTCTCCGTCGAATTTACAAAATGTAGGTTCATATTTCTCGGCATTGGATTCGTCTTATGCCAAATTCCTATTGTCTTGTAATAGAACCCATGTTTCTCTGCAAGCTGCTTTACCGTCTCTAGTTTGATGATCGACATAAACATCAAAACCGCGCCACGTTTTCTCAGTATTCTTGCCGCTTGGGAAAAGAATGCATCCATCTTTTTCGTCCATTCCTCAAAATCAAGCAAATCCCATGACGCCACCACAAAATGATTCGACCGAAGCTTACCGATGTTCGTCCCCCGCTTCTTCATGAATAATCCTAGGTTGTATGGCGGGTCTGTCAAAATCAAATCTACGCTTCCACCCTCGATTTTCGCGAGAACGTCTAGGCTGTCGCCGCACTGCAACAAAACGGAGTCATGTTGCGATTGAATCTCGCCATCATCGACAAAACTCTTGTTCATGGACGCGCTGGAGCGCGTCCTTCCCGCATTTGCGGACTTCGCGTGAGAAACACCATCAACTGGCGGTTTCATCGAAACCGCCCTACCGACCTTTGTGCTCTTTGTGTTCTTTGTGGCTAAAACATCATCGCTCGACGCGATGGGGCCATCGCGCCCTACTTGCGCGGCGCGTGAGGACACGCGCACTCCCACTATTTCGGACTTTGCGTTTGATTTCTTTTTCATGGCTGTGATGCTCACCGCATCGCAGCCGCCAAAGGGCATGAAAAAGAGCGCGTTCTCAATCCATGCCCTCACCGGAAGCCCAACCACAGGCCCGTCTTGAACACACAGGAGAACGCGCCCATGTTGGGACGCGTTCTGCTGGCAATTGTTCAAGACAGAAGCTTTGGGGCTTCCTTGTTGCGTACGACGTTGGAAACGTGTGGTTGTATTTTCCGGTGAGGCGTCGTTCAGCAGTTCGCTAAATTGTCTGTTTCAGTTCTCTTTCTTCGCTTGTTGCTCTCCTTGTGGTTCCAAGTTGCGTAGATTATACCAAATTTCAGGACATCACGGCGTGAACGCCTCTTTCTTGATGCGGCGGATCTCACCCGGATCCATCTTTGTGAAGCCGAAGCACTTCTTGCCCAAGTCTTTCAGCGACGCTCCTATAAGGTAAAGTTCCTTGTCGTCGATGATGAGAAAACGGTCGTGGAAAGATTCGTTGTAGCGGACGGCGAGTCTCGGGTACTGGGAATTGAAGGTCTTGACGTCGGCATCGGAAATCTTGCGGTGTGGTATGTGCTTCTTGTCGTAATGCTCAGACGTGAAGATCGTCACCCTCACGCCCCTGCGCTTCTTCACGAAGAGATCCAGCACCTCCGCCGTCGCCCAGTTGTCGATGAGAATCAGCGACCGCTTTGCGGACGCGACAAGTTTCAGCACCAGCGCCCGCGCATCCCACAGTTGTCCGTCGTAGAACACGCCCTGTATCGGCGGCAATGCCGTCTGTAACACAAGACTAATCTGCTCGTCATGCTTAAGGACTTTCTGCTCCAATCTCTCAATCCGATCATTGATGGCATACCCTCGCAGAATATACTCTCTCAGCACCTTGTTTGCCCATTGCCGGAATCTTGTTCCTATTACGGATTTCACGCGGTAGCCAACAGAAATGATCACATCCAAGCTATACAAAGCAACAGGGCGGTCTGAATTTGCAATTTGCAAAAAATGCAAATTGCTTTCCTTCTCCAGCTCTCCCTCCACGAAGATGTTCTTTATGTGGCGACTTATAACAGACACATCGCGCTGGAACAGTTCGCACAGCTGCGCCTGCGTCAGCCACACGGTCTCGTCTTCAAGCCACACGTCCAGCCGAACGGTCTCATTCGGCTGGTACACTACAATCTGGTTTTCGGCTTTGTCCATGGAGCAATCTCCGCAAACTACATACGACGTTGGAAACGTGTGGTAGTATTTCCGAGGTGGCGTCGTTCAGCAGTTCGCTAAATTGTCTGTTTTAGTTCTCTTTCTTCGCTTGTTGCTCTCCTTGTGGTTTCAAGTTGCGTAGATTATACCAAATTTCAGGGCGTGGTTGCTATACCCTACGGCCAACGCATTAAAAACCGATCCTTCCCCTTCGGGGCCCCTGGATCGTTTTTTAATGCGTTGGCCGTACCCTGATCTGTCCAGCGCCTTGCGGCGGCGGGTTTTTTATGTTATACTCTTCGCAAGTTCACTAGGAGAGAAATCAACGATGCCAATGCTGCGGACATATGCAGAACCGTTAAACGACACGGTCACGGTGAAAATCCCGAAGGAGTATGCGTCATACTCCTTTCAGGTGATTCTTGTTCCGTGCAACGTAACACCTCGGCCTAGTGCCGCCGCCGACATTCACATTTTCGATTCACTTCACACCGACTGGGGCGGCTCAGGAAATGCCGAAGAAATCGCCGCTTCTATTCGGAACTCAAGGCATACCGACCGACAGAATGTGTCATGGTGAGGAGAGATTATGCAGTATCTCCTGGACACAAACATCTGCATAGCCCTGATAAAGGACTCTCCTGGCGTCCGCAGAAAGGTCATTGACGTCGGGCTTGAAAACTGCCTTGTTCCTGACATTGCAGTCGCTGAACTTTACTATGGTGCGGCGAAGAGCGAACGACCCGAACATTTTGAAGACGTAGACTTCATCGTTCAACACTTCGAGATGCTTTCCATCGACCCGGCGCTTGAGACATACGGCCGCCTGAAGCATGAACTTGAGAAAATGGGGCGGCCAATTGATGACTTTGATCTTCTTGTTGGGGCAATCGCAAAGCAGTCCAACCTTACCCTTGTCACGCACAACACGAAGCATTTCTCACACATCCCCGACATTCGTCTCGAGGACTGGATCGCATAGCTTCCAGCCAAACAGGCAAGACCAACGTCTCCCCTTCTTCGCCTTCAGTTCGGGTTCTTCGCTGTTGCTCTCCTTGCGATTCCAAGTTGCGTAGATTATACAAAAAATCCGCTGCGGTTGTCACCGAGGAATCAGCCTGAATATCGCCGGGGACTGGGGGAACACGTGCGTCTTCAGAACCGTTGTGCCGCCGGCGCCGCGAGACATCCCGACCGAGCTCCACGCCCCGTCGCCGCCAAGCCGTTCCACCGCCGCCGGCGCCGCGTCGAAGGCGAACTCGGGCGCGTCGTCTCCGTCGAGATCGAGGATGTTCAGCACGAGGATCCTCTCCCCTTTCTCCGTCGTTCCGGAGAGGCACGTGGCCGGGCCCGCCCCGACATAGTGCGCGCCGCCGGGCGTCCCGCCGGCAAGCTCGCGCAAGAGCCCGACGAACCATTCCTTCATCGTCTCGGTGAGCATCGTCTGCGCGTAGCTGATCGGCACGGCGTCCGGAACCGGCTGCGCCAGCGACACCACCCTGCCGCCGCGCGCATTGCCGAAAAAGACCGCCCCGGGCGCGACGCATTCCGGCTCGCTGCGCGCCGTCTGCTTCCTGAAAAGCCTCGACAGGACCTTGGCTCCGCCGCGCATCGCATTGAGATCGGCGAGCTGGGGCCCTACGCGAAGACCCATGTGGCGCGTGCCGCCGGCAAGCTCGTGGAACTGCACAGTGGAAAGCTCCCAGTCCTTCGCGTCGACCCCGATGTCCGCGGCGCGTCCATGCGCGGCAAGCCACTTCGCGGCCGACGCATCGGCTATGACGAGCCCGGAGAGGATCTCGTCGATCTCGTCTTCCTTCAGGAGCTCGAGCGCCGCGGCCGTCAACGCCGTCACTTCGCCCTTTCGCGCCTTGCCGAACCTGTATGGGATGCCCATGATGCCGAGATACCTGTCGCCGAAGTTGTCGCCCACCGGACCGAGCGGCGGCACCACGACTCCGCCCTGCTTCAAGTCGGTCTTGGCCGCCCACTCCATCATGCCGCGGTTCTCGCGGAAGGCCCGGCGGTATGCCTCGGCGGATCTCTTCTCGCGGTAGTTGGCCGTTCTCGTTATCCAGATCTTCGCGCCCTTCACCCCGTCGAGCGCCGTCATCACCATGTGGTCCACGAGACGCGTCGCCGAGCACATCCACAGCGTGTGCGGACACTTGTCGGCCTCCTGCATGAGAACAACCCCTTCGCCAATCGTCGCAAGCTGCCGCGCATAGCGGCTGCGCATCTCGACTACGTGGAACAGGTCCTTGCCGCAGTTGTGGAACGGCGCGCCGTTGCCGCGTATTACGGGCGTCTGCCCCGGCGCGGCGAGTATCTGCGCATAGTCCTTCGCGTACTCGAGGTGGTGGTGCGTCGCGCACACGCAGATCATGCCGGGAATCGCCGTGTCGAAATTCTCCCTTACCGTCCGGAGCACGCCCGAAAGCGAATCTACCATGAGCTTGACCCACGCCGCCTCGACACCGGGGTCTTTCGCATACTCCGCGGCTATCCTCTCGCGCGTCCAGTCGCGCCCGGTGCGGCGTCCGAATTCGGCGACATGCCAGTCGCAGAAGCAACCGGGGACGTCCTTGCCGCGCACAAGCCGAGTGTCGTCGTCGACCATGAAGAAGTCGGGTTTCGCCGCGGAGAGCTTCCGGCAAGTCCGCGCAAGATAGTCGAGGAAACCCGGATCCGACGGACACATCCTGTAGATCGTCTTTCCGTCCGGATCCGTCACCCGCCTGAACGGCGCGGCTGCGGCCGGCATGCCGCCGTGGCCCATCGTCGCCTGCAGGAGGACGCCGAGCCTCACCTTCGACGTCGGCCTTATCTTCGCCGCGGCCTCGCTGATGCAGGCGGCGGCGGTCGCCGCCTTGTCCTCCGGCGGGTTGCCGACGGGATGCAGCGCGAACGACCACGCTATGCCGTCCACGATCGTCTCGTTGCCAAGCGCGGCCGCGTCGGCGCAAACGTCGTCCATGATGTCCGCTCGCAGCGGCATGACGGATATCCACCGCGGAAGGCGGGCGTCGTCGGCCTTCCCGACGGCTTTCTCCATGCTTACGAATATCTGCGGGAAGGCGGTGGCGGACTGCGGGTGCACCCCCTTCCACGACGAGAACTCCTTCGCCTCGCCCGCCGCGTGCGGCAGCGCCATGCGCGCGAAGCAGACCCCGAAGCGGTTCTCCATCGTGATTTCCGCGCCTATCGACTCAAAGTCGACGGAAAGCTCGACCTCGTATCCGGAGTCGGTCGCCTTGGCGGACGACTCCCATTTCGCGTTGAAGCCGATGTCTCCGTTGCGGATGTCGGCCCGTCCGTTGCGGCAGTCGACGCCGAAGTGCGTACAGTACGTCCCCTTCTTCGTAGTTATTGCGAACTCGACGTGGTCGCCGCCTGGAAACGCTTCGCGCACCGCCTTCGCAGGGTCCCTCGCCTCCAGCTTGTCCGGATTGGGATCACTGCAGACGAACTTCACCTTCAGGTTCTTCATGTCGTGGCAGACCAGGACGCGCGTCCCCTTCGACACGGGAACCGCCTCTTTGCCGCGTCCGCGCCCGACCTTCACGAATCCGTCGACGACGGCGGCCTTCGACCAGTCTCCGTCCGTCACGAGCGGAACGGTCAGCGGTTCCTCGGGCGAGCCTGCGTTTTCGACGAGGTCGGCGAAGTGCGCCTTCTGCCGCGCGAGCAGCCTGCCGACCGCGGGAACGTCGTCCTTCGCAAGCTCCGCCGCCTCGTCGAGGAGCGAAAGCAGCTCCTTCGCGATTCCCGCGCCGACCATGTATCTCGCGGCGCTGCCGTACGGGTCGTCGCAGTAGTTCGACGGCACGGCGTCGGAGAACCACGTTTTCGCGATGAGCGCGTAAAACCTGCGCATCGGCGCGGCGGCCTTGCGGTACGTGCGAGAGACGTATTCCTCGCGGAGCCGTTCGACGGGCACGTACGGATTCCACATGAGCCGCGATATGACCCAGTGCTCCATCGCGGAAGCGTCCCAGCGGCGGCGGTAGTCCGAGCCCTTCGCCTTCGCCCCCCGGTTGTTGAGGTCGGGGACGGTCTCCGAGTAGACGCGCGTGAAGCCGAGATGCGAGTTTATCCACTCGAGGTCCTTGGCGGCGACGATGGAGTTCTGCCGCGGATAGGAAGACGCGCAGCCCCAGTATTCGCGCCACATCACGTTCTTCGTCGCCTTCGACCACTTCTCGGCGCGCTCCGCCCACTTCGCGTTCACCTCGTTCGTGACGGCGAACCGGTCGTTCTTGATGAACGGGCAGAAGGCGACGTTGAACTTGTCATGCACCTTGATGTCCGGCGGCGGCGCGCTGAACTGGTACGCAAAAGTGTCGACTCGCATGTCGGGATACGCCTTCTCGATTACCTCGACCGACTTGTTCAGGTAGCGGAATATCTGGTTCGAGCGGAAGTTGCCGTCGCCCCTGCGCGAGAAGCGCCCGCCGCCGAGCGGGATGTCGGCCTGGCACGCCGCGCACTCGCAGAGCCGCTGGTTGTCGGCCTGCTTGAGCGCCCAGTGGTCGAACGCTACGCCGAACTCCGACTTCATCTTGGCGAGCTTCCTGCCGATGGCCTCGACCGCGTTGGAGCCCACGACCGCCGCGCCGTCCATGTTGGAGAAGCAGAACTGCGTCTTGCCCTTGTCGCGCCGCCTTGCGCCGCCGATCTCGGCGAAGTATTCTGGATGCGTGTCGAACATCCCGTCGGGGATGAACTCGGGGAGGTTGTGGCCCGCCGCGCCGCCGATCATGAAGCCGCACTCGATGGCGCGGCGCACGACGTCCGGGAACTTCTGGTTGCAGCAGCCGAAGTTGCACCTGACGCGCGCGTGCCAGTATTCGCTCGCCGCGTGGCGCTGAGGCCCGCAGAACCACCAGCCGCGCATCTGGAACTTAGGGACCTCCACGAAGTCCGCCTCGCGGATCTCGAACGTCTTCGTGCGCGAGTAGATCGTGCCGCATTCCTCGTCGGGACGCGCCCAGATGATGTCGGAGTTGCGCTCGAGGAAGTCGTACACGCCGAAGAGGCATCCGCGCGGCTGCGGCGAGACGATGTAGACGAAGCCGTCCTTCCAACGGACGGCGTATCCGTCCCAGCCGCCGATTGCGGCCTTGTCGGCGGGGAACTCGTCGAGGTACTTAACCCCGATCCTGAACTTCGCGTCAGGCTCCGTCTCAGACAGAAGCGATATGTACTTCTTCAGTTCTGCCGCGGCGCGCCTTTCCGGCGCGCTGTCGCCCGACTCGATCTCAAGCGCGGACGCAGAAAGCGCCGCAGCGGCAAGCAGCGAGGCGATCGTCAAGCATCTGGTCAGTGTCATCCTCAGTCTCAAAAACAAGGGCTTCGCGCAGGAATCCTGCGAGAAGCCCTATTGTTGCATGTTCGTTCCAAGACCCGATTACTTCTTGAGGGAGTCGGCGGCCTTCTTGGCGTCCTTGGACGCGGAGTCGGTGGCCTTCTGGGCGTCCTTGGACGCGGAGTCGGCAGCCTTGGACGTGCTCTTGGAAGCCTGCTCGAGCCTCTCCGAGAGCGTGGGCTCCTTCTTCTCGCAGCCAGTGAACACGGAGGCACCGGCGAGAGCCGCCGCGACCGCGAGAACATACGTGAACTTCATCTTTTCTTTTCCTTTCTCTTGACTATGCGTCAAGGCTGAGTATGATACCATTTTGCATTCGCGGGGTCAACTACGGGACCTGGAACGCGCCGAGCGGCAAGTCCGCCTCGTTGTATATCGTGCCCTTCCACGGGCTCGAATACGCATAGCGCAGCTTGGCCGGCTTCTCGACGCCCTCGGCCCTCACGACGATGTTCGTTCCGTCGATTCCACCTCGCGGCCGCCCCGTCCCGTTCTTGCCCTTGCGCAGGTTCACGATCTTCGCGGGCTTGAACTCGCCGTCCTCTCCCGCGATCTCAAACGGCGTGTCGAGCGAGAAGTCGGGCGTGTACATGTAGAGCCTCGCGGCGTCGTTGAAGTCGAGGACGAATGTGTCGCCCTCGATCCTCCACGACTTCAGCGTTGGCGAGTTGTCCTGGATGTCGTCGAAGCCGTAGTCGCGCTTCAGGGCGTGCAGCGAGAGGCGCAGCCCGACGAGTCCCTTTTCGTTGGGATGTATGTCGTAGATGTTGCCGATGTCGTTGATGATCGTGATCGCGGCGTTCTTCTCTTCGCGGGCGAACTGCGACTGCGCCTCCCATATCTTCACGGTGTCTTCGCCCCTTGGCGCGAGCTGCACGAAGTAGAGCCTGAGGCCGGGGTTCTCGAACTTCATCGACCAGCCGTTGTAGAGCGCGTGCATCTGCGACGCATAACGCTCGCTGGCGCGCGCGTTGGCCTCGCCCTGATACCAGATGAAGCCGCGTATCGCGTATGGGCACCAGTGGCTCACGAGCGCATTCCATATCACGGAGGACTGGTCCATGACGCGGCTGTGCGGCCAGATGGACTTCGGGTTCTTGCCGTCCCACTTCAGCGAAACCGGCCACTCGTACGCGTCCTTCAGGTCCGGCCGCGTCGCCAGGCCCTCGCGCGGCGTCCACGCGTCGATGAGCGTTCCGCCCCAGTACGCGCCGACGAGCCCGATCGGAACCTGCAGCATGTTGTACAGCTCAAGCCCGTAGTAGTAGCCGAGGGCCGAGAAGCTGTTTTTCTCCATCAGGTTCTCGGGAGTGAACTTGCGCCAGACGATCGGCTTCACGGGGAACTCAAGCGGCTTGTCGGAGACCCTGCATCCGTTCTTGCAGTACCTGACGAGCGGCAGCCGCGTCTTCTGCGCCATAAGCCGCCCGTTCCTGTCCCCCCAGTGCGGACCTCCGACGAGCGGAAGCTCCATGTTGGACTGGCCGCTCACGAACCACACCTCGCCGACGAGCACGTCTTTGACCTCGACCGTGTCCACGGCTTTTTCGGGCGCGTCCTTGCCGAATTCGCTCACGAGGAGCGTGCGGCCTTCGCGGCAAGCCTCCATCGCCGGCAGGTCGACGCGCCACTTTCCGGACTCGTCCGCAACCGCCGACTGCTCCGCTCCCGCAAAGGCGACCTTGACGGTGCTGCCCGGCAGCGCCCTGCCCCAGACAGGCACTGGCCGCTGACGCTGAAGGACGGCGCCTTCCGTAAAAGGCCCTGCGAGACGGAGAGCCGCCGAAGCGGAAACCGCTGCAATCACCGTCGCGGCTGAGAAGGCTATTTTCTTCATTGCTGCCCCTCTCCTCACTTTATCCTGATAAGAGAACCGACACTTCGCTTGAACCCGGAAAGTTCCGCGTAGCCGTCGCCGGAATACTGGAAGTCGAGAATCCGCGTGCCGACGTCAGCCGGCAGCGTGAATGTCTGAGCGCCGTCGCGCAGAATGTCGCGGCGAGCATAGAGCATGCGATAATCGCGATTTTACGCAGTCTCATTTTTAGCGTCCTTTCTTTGGTTTGTTGCAAACTTCCCAGTGGCCGTTTTTGGCGGCCCCTACCCGGCGGATCGCGCCCGCCGCCTGCAAATTCTTCATCTTGCGGGCAATGCTGCTCTCGGAAATCTGGAGCACTTCCGCAAGCTCAATGTAAGTTATAAACGGATCCGCCTCGAGATTTGACTTGATTTGCACTTCCAAAGAGGCGTCGCCTACATGGTTTACACTGTCATTATTTTGCGTTATCTTCAGTAATTCATCCGCTTGAGAACCATACTCCAATATTTGCGAGATGCGTTTCTGGAGAAAGTCTTCTATCGAGTGCACTCTCTTTGCGGAAAGGTTGTGGTATTTGTGGCGTGTGAATCTGAAGCCTTCCGGCTCGACCCATTCGAACCGGAGCAGTTCCCTGTCTCTGTGTTTGAGCACCATCGCCTTTAACCTACTCGAACTTCAGCACGCCCCATGTCGCGCGGTTGCGCGGGTCCGCCCCGCCCCACGTCGCGACCTTCCTGTGGCTTGGCCTGCCGTCGTGCTGGATTAGCCTGTAGAGGCAGATGTCGAGGTTCTTGTTGCGCTCGGCGTCCAGCCCGAACGACTTCAGCGGCAGCGCGAAGTCCACCGTATAGCCGTCCTTGTCGCGGGAGACGGAGGCCGTCCACTCCGCGTCGAACTTGCGCCACGGCGCGGCCGACTTCAGGTCGCCCCTGTTGCCGTTCACGTCGCACGTAACGCTCACCGTCGGCCCGTTCGTCGCGCCGTTCAGCCCGAAGACAATCTTCACCCCGTCGCCCCCGAGGTCTATGTCTTTGGACGCGTCGAACGGCGGCGCAAGCAGGCGCGACGCCTTGCCGTCGTCGCAGCGGAAACGCACGAACAGCGTCTGCGTGTCGTGGCGGACGTACACGCGCGTATGCTCCGGCGGCGTACGCCCAACGCTTCCGCGTATGTAGAACATGTCGGTCGACGCGGCCTTCGTCCAGTCGTCCGTCTGCGGCACGCCCAGCTCCTGCCGCTCGAAGTCGCCCTTGTGCGCGCACCAGTCGTCGAAACGCGCCCTAAGGCGCGCGACGAGCGCCGCGACCGCCGGCTGCTCCCCTTCCGCGAGCTTCGCCGCCTCGTCCAGCGTCTCGCGGCACTGCGCCTCAAGCCCGGCCTTGAAGAGGTAGCGCATCGACTCCTGGTACTGGTTCGCGTCGAAGCGGGACTTCGCCGGCGACGCATAGAAGGCGTCGATTATCGGTTTGTAGAACCGGGCGACCGCCGGCGCGGCGCGGCGGTAGGCGCGGCGGAGGTACTCCGCGCGCAGCTTGCCGACGTTCTGGTTCGGATCCCACATGAGCCGCGAGAGAATCCAGTATTCCATCGACGAGACGTCCCACGACTGCGAGTAGACGCGGCCCTTGCGCGACGGTTTCGCAGGCGTCAGGTCAGGAATCGTCTCCGCGAAGACGCTGCGGATGCCGAGCTCCGAGCTTATATATCTGAGGTCGCGCGCAACGACTGGCGCTATCGGACGCGGGAAGGCCATGCCGTCGCCGAAGTACTCGCGCCAGTTGAGATGCGCGCCGCATTCCTTAACCCACCGGTCGGCGCGGTCCTTCCACTTCGCGTTCTCCGGGTCGAGGATGGAGCGCTTGTCGTCCTTCACGTACGGGCAGAACGAGACTAGCACGTGGTCATCGACCTTGACGGCAGGCGGCTCGGCCGTTATCTGGTAGCCGAACGTCGTCACGACCGTGTCGGGATATGCGGCGCGCACCTCCTTCATCATCTCGTTCAGGTACTTGAAGAAGCGCGTCGAGACGGAATCCGGGTTCGCCTTGCAAAGCGCGCACGAGCAGACCGTCTGGTGGTCGGCGTGCTTGATGGAGTAGCGCTTCGGCGGCTGTTCGGGCAGCTGCCTCATCTTCTCAACTACGACTCGCCCGGCGGCATGCGCGCCCTCAAGGTTCGAGAAGCATGGGTGCACCTTCGTGATCGAACGCTGCCTGACGCCCTTCTCCTCTCCGAAGTACTCTGGATGCGCGGCGAACATCTCATCGGTGTAGAAGTTGGGCATGTTGTGCCCGCCGCCGCGGTTTATTATGGTGCCGAACTTTACGGCGCGTTCGTATACTCCGGGCTTGGAGAGGAGCGCCGGCGTCGCGCTGCATCGCTGGCGGGCGTACCACAGCTCTGTCTCCTCATGGTACATCGGGCCGCATATCCACCACCCGCGGCGCTGGTCGAACACGGGACGCTCGCGGAAGTCCGCCTCGCGAATCGCCAGCTTCTTCACGCGCGTGAAGACAGGTTCGGAGTCCGGCCGCGGGAAGATGATGTCGGAGTTGCGCTCGAGGAATGCGTGGACGCCGTATATGCAGCCGCGCGGCTCTGGCGACATGATGTATATCGCGTTGTCCCTGCGGCGGACGGCAAAGCCGTCGGAACCGGCGAGGGCGGCCTTGTCCTCCGGGAAAAGGTCAAGGTATTGCGTCCCGACGCGGAAATCGCCGGCGACCGGCTCTTCCGAGAGTTCGCCGAGCCAACGGACGAGTTCTTCGCGCGCGAAACGTTCCGGCGGCGTGTCGCCGCCCGTCGCAGTGGCCGCCCGGACGGCGTACGGCGCAGCCATGAGAGCCGCCAGTGCCGCCGCATATCGCAGGGAATCTCTCATGCCGTGCATTATACCCTATTCCCCCTCGGAATGCAATCGCGCCCCTCGCAGCTTTCATCGTGTGCTTTGCCAGCTCTGGACAGACGTCGGAGGAGTCGGGATTTGTCCACTCGGACGGGAAGGTGCGGCACTTGTCCGGCTTAACGGGGTTGATGCGTAAGTGCATCGCCCCCTGCTTCAGCGGACCTTGAAGCCGCGGCCCTTCAGGAACTCCTTCAGCGCCGGGATGTCGATCACGTGGAAGTGGAAGACGCTCGCCGCGAGAAGCACGTTCGCGCCGGCGTTCGCCGCCTCCGCGAAATGCTCCATCGTGCCGGCGCCGCCCGAGGCGACCACGTCGACTTCGTCGCGGGCGACGGCGCGTATCTTCTCGATAAGCGGCAGGTCGTAGCCGGTGCGCACGCCGTCCGTCGACTTGGAAGTCGGCAGTATGCAGCCCACTCCATAGCCGTCGACCTCCTTCGCCCACTCTACCGCGTCCTTGCCTGTGGCCGTGTGGCCGCCGTCGATGTACACCTCGTAGCCGGAGGGCATCGCCGGGTTCTGCAGCACGTCGATCGCGACCGTGACGGTCTTCGGGCCGAACTCCTTCACCATCTCGGCGACGAGCTGCGGCTTGCGGAAGACGGCAGACGAGGTCGAGATCTTGTTCGCGCCGGCCTTCAGCACCTCCTCGGCGCTCTGCACGGACGAGATTCCGCCGCCCATGGTGAACGGCACGGTCACCACGTCGGCGACCTTGCGGGTGACCTCGAGGAGCGTCTTGCGGCTCTCGAGCGTCGCGGTTATGTCGAGCATGGCCAGCTCGTCCGCCCCGGCCGCGCAGTATGCGCGGCAGCAGTCGACCGGGTCGCCGGCATCCTTGATGTCGACGAACCGGACGCCCTTTACGACACGCCCTGCGATCATGTCGAGGCAGGGCATGATTACGAGCTGCTTATCCATTCTTGGCCTCGAAGTCCTTCATGAAGGAGACGAGCGCGTCCACGCCGTCCATCGGGAAGGCGTTGTAGATCGAGGCGCGGAGGCCTCCGACCGAGCGGTGGCCCTTCAGCGAGCTCATGCCTAGCGCCTTGGCCTCGTCGATGAACTTCTTCTCGAGCGCCTCGTCGCCGCCCTTGATGCGCCAGGTGACGTTCATGTTCGAGCGGAACTCGGGAACCGCGGTGCCCGTCCAGAACTCGCTGCCGTCTATGACGTCGTATATCTTCTTCGCCTTGGCGGCGTTGAGCGCGAAGAGGTTCTCCTTGCCCATCTTCTTCACCCACTTCATCGTCTCGCCGAAGATGTAGATGCCCCAGGTGGGCGGCGTGTTGAAGAGGGAGTTCTCGTCGACGTACGTGCGGTACTGCAGCATCGTCGGGATCTTGTCGTCGCCCTTCGCGGCGAGTTCCTTCTTGATCGCGACGACCGCCATCCCGGACGGGCCGAGGTTCTTCTGGGCGCCCGCGTAGAAGAGGTCGAACTGGTTGTAGTCGCGCTCGCAGCTGAGGATGTCGGACGACATGTCGCAGAAGAGCGGGCCGGTCGTCTTCGGGAAGGCCTTGAGCTCGGCGCCCGCGATCGTCTCGTTCGAGCAGATGTGGCAGTACTTAGCGCCCTCGGTCCACTTCCACTCGGCGGGCATGCGCGTCGGGATGTCCTTCTGGCAGTCTGCGGACACGTTCACAGTCGCGCCGCGGAGCGCCGCGACCTTCTGGCCCTCCTTGAGCGCCTTGTTGGACCACGTTCCCTGCTTGCCGTAGTCGGCGACCTCCCCCTTGCCGAGGAAGTTCATCGGAATCATCGCGAACTGCATCGACGCGCCGCCCTGGACGAAGCACACAGCCCAGTCGTCGCCGAGGCCGCAGAGCTCCTTGAACGTCGCGATCGCCTCCTGGTGGATCGCGTCGTAGTCCTTGCCGCGGTGGGACATCTCCATCACGGACATTCCGGTGCCCTTGTAGTCGACCAGTTCCTTCTGCGCGTCCTGGAGCACCTCCAGCGGCAGAACCGCGGGACCCGCGGAGAAGTTGTAGGCTCTTGCCATCTTTGATTTCCTTTCTTTTCTTTAGAGTTTATCCAACCTGCCGCCGTAAGAGTTCATCAGGTAGGCGGTAGATGCATATTATACGCTTTTCAGTTGGTCTCTTCAAGCGGCGCGGCCTCCCGCTCGCGGATGAGCAGCGAGGGGTTGCGCTTCAGCTCCATCGTGACGTCGCGCAGCGACTCGGCTGCCTCGGCGACGCTCCCCATGACGCCGTCCACCCTCGACCTCGCCGCGTCGACGACGGTGCGGATTCCCTCGGCCGCGTGCGCAGCCGAGTCCACGGCCGCGCTGACGTTGCTCCAGACGGAGGCGATGTCCATGTGGTTGATCTCGTTCATCACCTTCGTGGCCGAGTCGGAGAAGTTGTCCAGCAGCGACGGATACGACGGTATGTAGGTGTTGCGCGGCTTCCACGGGACCTTTGGCGCCGGCGGCCGGTCGCGCTGGATGTCGAGCTCGATGCGCGAGAGCCCCGTCACGCCGCTCGCCGTGACCGTCGCCCTAAGCCCCTTTGCGACGAACTCCTCCGCCCTCTCCGGCGAAGACGGGCCCATCTTGTGGTTGGGGAAGGCCATGAGGATGTAGATGCGCTGCGCGTCCGGCCACGGTACGCCATCGTACTCGGCGCCGACGAAGGAGATGTACTTCACCTCCCCGATCTTGACGCCGCGGAAGTTGACGGCGCTCCCGACGGAAAGCCCGCTCACGGAGGTGTCGTAGTAGGTCTCGGCGTAGGTTATGCCGGACTGCCCCCCGGCGCCTCCGAGGTAGATTAGCACCGCCACGATGGCGACGAGCCCTATGACGACGGTGAAGCCGATCTTTGCGTAGTTCGCGTGGTTAGACATCGCATTCTCCTCTGTTGAAGAACTTCTTGACGAAAGGGTCTTCGGACGCGTCGCGGAGCTCCTGCGGGGCGCCCAGCGCGACCATGCCCCTGCGCGCCTTGTCGAACATCGCCGCGCGGTCCGCGATCTTGAAGATGCTCGGCAGCTCGTGCGTGACGACCACGAACGTCATCCCCTTCTCCTTCCGGAGGCGCAGTATGAGGTCGTCCAGCGCGCACGACGTTATCGGATCGAGCCCGGCGCTGGGCTCGTCCAGGAACACGACCTCCGGGTCGAGGGCCATGGCGCGCGCTATTGCGACGCGCTTGCGCATGCCGCCGGATATCTCGGACGGCATCATGTCCGCCGCGTCCAGGAGCTCCACGTCGGCGAGCAGCGAGCGGGCGCGCTCGATGCGCTCGGACTTCTTCATGGCGGTGAACTCCTCGAGCGGCAGCATCACGTTCTCGATGCAGGTCATCGACCCGAAGAGCGCGCCGGACTGGTACATCACGCCGATCTTGCGGCAGAGCGCCGCCCGGTTGGCCTCGGTCCACTCCATCCCGGCCACCGTGAGCCGCCCCGCCAGCACCGGGTTGAGCCCGATCATGTGCTTCATGATCGTCGACTTGCCGCATCCGGAGCCGCCAAGCAGTATGAACACCTCGCCCCGGAAGACCTCGAAGGACACGTCCCTGAGGATCACGGCTCCCGGATACCCGGCGTCGACATGCTCTATGCTGATCACAGGTTCCATAGGTAGCAAAGCACGGCAAGTATTCCGTCGGCGACGGCGATGGAGACTATCCCGCTGACCACGGCCGAGGTCGCAGCGACGCCGACGCCGTCGGCGGTCGCCTTCGTCCTCATGCCGGCGGCGCAGCCTATGAACCCCACGAGGAGCCCGAAGAGCGCGCCCTTGGCAAGACCGAGCAGGATCATGAAGGCCGTCGAAGTCTCGGTGACGTGGCGCCAGAAGACCGTGGTGGGCACGTTCATGAACGAGAGGACTATCGCGCCGCCCACGAGGCCGGCGATCTCGGCGAAGATGGTGAGGACCGGCATCGCCAGGACGGTTGCCAGGACGCGCGGCAGCACCAGGAAGCGGACGGGCGGCAGGCCCATGGTCGTGAGGGCGTCTAGCTCTTCGTCTACCTTCATCGTGCCGATCTCCGCCGCGAACGCGCTGCCCGAGCGCCCCGCGAGGATGATGGCCGTGACAAGCGGCCCGAGCTCGCGGAAGAGCCCTATCGCGAGCAGGTCCGCGACATACACCTCCACGCCGAACATCTGCAGGGCGGACGCCGACTGGAACGCCAGGATGACGCCGAGCAGGAAGCCTATGCCAGTGGAGATCGGCAGCCCGTCGAACGCCGCGCGCTGGAACGCGAGGGCCGCGTCGCCGAAGCGGAACTGCCGCGGATGGACGACTGCGGAAACGGCGCAGGCGCAGGCCTCGCCAAGGAAGGCGACGTTCCAGTGGAACTCGCGCGCGGCCTCGACGGCGCTCTGCCCGACTCTGGAGAAGAACCCCATCCGTCAGAGCCGGTTGAAGGCCTCCGCAAGCGCGTCGGACACGGCGCGGGAAATCGCCGCGCCGTACTTTCCGTCGGAGGCGTCGGAGTCTCCGGCGCCCTTCGCGCGCGCCACGATGTTCCGCCCGTCGACGATGCAGACGTCCAGCTCGGCCACGGCGCGACGCGAGCCCTCCGCGCGGCAGTCGAGCGCCAGCCGCAAAACCGTCACCTCGGCATGCACCGACGTGCCGGCGGCCGACGTGGCCCCGACGACCGCGCTGAACAGCCCGGAGGCTGCCAGGGCGTCCTCGACGACGCCCTTCATGAGCGCCGCGGGAAGCGCCGCGTACTCGTTGTAGGGGTCGAACGCAACGGTGCCGTTCGCGCGCAGCACCGCGAGCCCCTTCACGCCGTACGGCGCGCGCACCACGACCTGCGTGACGCGCGCCACGCCGAAGCGCGGCTCCGAGCCGTGCGAAGGCTGATTCCCGCCCGCGTACTCCAGGCTCCAGCACGAAACATCCGGCACGCGGACCGACGACAGACAGCCCGTCAGAGCCGCCGCGAGCACGACGGGCGCGAGCCTAACCACAGTTTCGAGCGTTCTCATGTCAAGTTCAATCCATAATGCTGCTTTTAAACCCACATTATACCAAACCCTGCTGCCTCAGGAGCGCGGATATTTCCGGATCCCTCCCCCGGAAGGCCCGGAAGACGTCCAGCGCCGAACGCGATCCGCCGAGCGCCAGGACCGTCTCGCGGTACGCCGCGCCGACCCGCCGCACGGCGTCGTCGTCGCCCAGCCCGGCGTCCTCGAATGCGCCGTAGCAGTCGGCGCTCATCACCTCCGCCCACTTGTAGCCGTAGTAACCCGCCGCGTAGCCGCCGGCGAAGATGTGAGTGAACGCGCAGAGGAACCTGTCCTCGGGGATCAGCGGGAGCCCGAAGTGCTCGAAGTTCTCCCGCTTCACCGCGCCGGGGTCGGCGGGCGGAGCGCCGACATGGAGGTCGAGGTCCGTCTTCGCGAACGCCATCTGGCGCCTGCAGGCGGTCGCCGCGCGGAAATTCTTCGCCGCGCGCACCTTCGCCTTCAGCTCGGCGGGTATCGCGATTCCGGTGCGGTCGTCCATGCACCAGTTCTCCATGAACTGGCTCGCGACCTCCACGGCGTCCCACTCGACCAGGCTTATGCCAGCCGCGCCCTCCTCGCCGACGCGCGTGAGCATGCACTGCAGCGCATGGCCGAACTCGTGGAAAAGCGTCTCCACCTCCCGGAACGGAAGATGCGAGACGCCGTCCTCCCCGGGCGCGGGGAAGTTCGTGACGACGACCGCCAGGGGCTTCCGCCCAAGCCGGTCGCAGCGGTTGCCGAACTCGTTCATCCACGCCCCGCCCGACTTCTGCCCGGAACGCACGTAGGGGTCGAAGTAGAAGTGCGCCAGCGTCTCGTCGCCCTCTCGCACGGCGAAGAAGCGGACGTCCGGGTGCCAGACGGGTGGCTTCCCCTCGCCTGTCACCTCCTCGACGTCCACGCCGAAGAGGAACTTGGCCATCCTGAAGAGCCCCGCGACCACGTCGTCCATCGCCAGGTGGCGCTTCAGCTCCTCTTCGGAATATGCGTAGCGGCGCTCGCGCAGCCGCTCTGCCTCGTAGGCGACGTCCCACGGAAGCAAGGCGTCGCCGCCGATTTCCGCCTCCTCCTCGGCGGCGCGCGCGGCCGTCGCCGCGTCGAGCGAGTCGATCATCCCGCGCACCGCCGCCACCGAGGGCGCGCACTTCGCGGCGAGGCTCAGCTCCGCGTAGTCGGCGAAGCCGAGGATCCCAGCCAGCTCGTGGCGAAGCGCAAGTATCTCGCCGATGCGCGGGGCGTTCTCCGGCGCACGCGTCACGCGGGCCCGGTAAAGGGCCTCGCGTACCTCGCGGTCGGCGCAGTGCTTCATCGTCTCGGGATATTCCGCGTCGTCGATCGTGTAGGTCTTGCCGCCCTTCTCCAGCTTGAACGCCGCCGTCGCGTCGATCACCGCGTTGCGGAAGTCGCTGCCGAGCTTGGCCAGCTTCGCCTGAATCTCGTTGAACCGCGCCTTCTCGGCGCCCTCCAGCCCGACGCCGGCACGCTCGGCCGCCTCCACCATCTTCGTCAGTATGCGCACGCGCGTCGGGTCGCCGCCGCCAGGCTCGGCGGAAAGCCTCCCCAGCACCGCCTTCGTGTGGTCGTAGAGCCGCCGCGACTGCCCTACGCGGAGCGAGAAGGCCACCAGCTTCGGCTGGAACTCCTCCTCCGTCTTGCGCCAGCCTTCGGAGTTCATGACGGACGCCATGTGCGCCACCATGCCCCAGAGCTCCCAAAGCGGACGCGTCACGTCGTCGACACGCCAGCACAGGTCCTCGAACGTCTGCGGCTCCGCAGCCTCCGCAGCCGCAACGCCCTTCTCGGCTTCCTCAAGAAGCCGCGGCAGCTCCGCCGCCGCCTTCTCCGGCGTCAGCCCCGCCCAGTCGGGAAAACACTCGGCCTTCATACGGCAGCGCGGTCGCAAAGCGCGGAGACGAGCAGCGCCTTGATCGTGTGCATGCGGTTCTCGGACTCGTCGAAGACCTTGGAGTACTTCGACTCGAACACCTCGTCCGTCACCTCAAGGGCGCCGCACTCCTTCGTCACCTCGGTGTTGAAGTCGTGGAACGCCGGCAGGCAGTGCAGGAACATGAGCCGCCCGTCGATGTTGCCCGTCGCGCGCATCAGGTCCATGTTGACCTGGTAGGGCTTGAGGAGCTTGATGCGCTCGGCGGTCTTAGCCTCCTCGCCCATCGAGACCCACACGTCGGTGTAGAGGACGTTCGCGCCCTTCACCCCCTCCTGCGCGTTGTCGAAGACGCGTATGTCGACGCCGTTGCGCTTCGCCACCTCCTCCGCCTCGGCGAGCACCTTCTCGTCGGGCCGCAGCTCCTTCGGGCAGCCGCAGACGTACCTCACGCCGCACTTCGCGCAGCCCATCATGAGGGAGTTGGCGACGTTGTTGCGCCCGTCGCCCACGTAGGCGATGGTAGTGTTCGCGTCGAGAGAGCCGAAGTTCTCGCGAACCGTGAGGAGGTCCGCGAAGATCTGCGTCGGGTGGTAGTCGTCGGTGAGGCCGTTCCACACCGGTACGCCCGAGTACTTCGCGAGATCCTCGCAGTCGGCCTGGCGGAAGCCCCTGAAGAGAATGCCGTCGTAGATGCGGCCGAGGACGCGCGCGGTGTCCTTCACGGACTCCTTCTTGCCGAAGTGTATGTCGGGGCGCGTGAGGTATTCGCCGTCGCCGCCCTCGTCGCGCACCGCTATGAGCGTCGAGTTGCGGGTCCTGGTGGAGCTCTTCTCGAAGATGAGCGCTATGTTCTTCCTGTGCAGCAGGTTGCCCCTGACGCCCGCCGCGCGGCGCGCCTTGAGCTGTGCCGAGAGGTCGATGAGGTTAAGCATCTCCTCGTCCGTAAACGACGCCAGGCGCATCATCGAGCGCCCGCGCAGGCTGTCCATCCAACTTAGCATGGCATAATCTCCAAATGTCTGGTGATTATATCACAACACCTCGCGGTGGGTCAATGCGCCGGACAACTACTTCAACTCGACGAGCGCAAGGTCGTGCTTCGCGAGGCGGAAGCGGGCCTTGCCGCCGGAAACGGGAATCGCCGCGCCTGTCTCCGCGTTCTTCGCGGACACAAACCTGTGGAGGATGCCAGGGTTCATCGACAGCTCGACGTCGCGGTCTCCGTCCGCCCAGCTGCCGCACACGGCAAGGAACCTGAGCCCGCGCCGGTATACACTGACAAGGACGTCCTTGTCGTTGCATACCACCACATGGGGCACATCCCAGTACGCCGAGTAGACGCAGTCGTCCGCACCGATCCCGAAATCCATCAGGACGTTCATGATGTCGATGATGGTCTTGCTTTCGCTGCCGCGCGGAATAGTGGGCCGCACCTCGTGGACGAGCAGCGACGCCATCATCGTGCGCGTCACGCGGATGCGCTCTTCTTTGTTCGCCGCGCCGTTCAACCCCGTGATGCCGTCGAGGACAGTCGGGAAGAAGCCGCCCTGGAGCCCCTGGCAGACGGCACGGATGTAGTCCGGCGAGAAGCGCGTCTGGAAGTCGCTCGGCCCGTACTTCCACTCCATGCCCATCGAGTTCGCGGCAAAGCCGAGTACCGGCAGGATGTTGCCGTTCGTGTGGTGCACCGTTATCCACGGGAAGAGTCCTCGCGACGCGAGCACGTTGGCCTGCCGCCGCCTGTATTCGCGGCAGTTCCAGATGCCGAACGACGGATGCACTACGCCCTTGTCGTCTATCTTCGCCCCGCCCGTCGCCCAGTGGAAGTTGCAGCAGATGAACGTGTTGTCGTCGTAGACCCCCCTCATCCCGGCCTCGACCATCTTGTCGAGGTACCATATCGCGTAGTCGGCGTAGGACGGCTCCGACACCCTGTAGGTCCATTCGTCGCGGAACATGACGTACTCGGCAAGGTTCTGCGCCCAGTCCGCGTCGCATGTGTAGAAGTAGAGGATTGGGTTAGGCCTGTTGTGCAGCGACGCCGCGAGGCGCATGCCGTACCCAGCGTGTGCAGTCACGAAGGCGCGTCCGGCCTTCGGGTCCTTCTTGTTCACCCAGGCGGTCTCGGAAGACGCATCGGAGCACACGCGGTCAATCCAGTTCTTGAGGTATGCCTCGTCGATCTTGCCGGTGTCCATCGCCTCGCGCAGCTTGCGCACGTACTCGAACTCGCCCCACGCCGGATAGCGCGAGCCCCAGCCGGTGAAATTGCCCCAGTAAGGCGGCGACGCGAGCGGCTTCGAACACTGCGTGCCCCTGTAGTCGAAGCCGTCGGCCCAGCCGCGCCAGCCCTTAGGCATGGGCTTCACCGGCGAAGCCATGAGCGCAAGCTCGATGTCCCGCACCCCCGCCTCGAACGGCGCGTTGATCAGGTTCAGCACGATCGACACCGTGCCGTCCGCCGTGCGCACGACCTCGACGGCGTCGCGCTTCTCCGTGTGCGCCCAGCCGATGTCGACGTCGGCGGCATAGCAGATGCCGCGCGTGTCAGTGCCGACCCAGCAGTACGGGATGAAGTTCGAGACGTGCGTCTGCGGAATGTCGCGGCTCTTGAACACAACGCCCTCGCCCGCCGGAACGAATCCCGCAGGATTCGCCCTTACGCCCTCGCCGCAGGCGTGGAAGAGCGTCGCGAACTCCTTCTTGACGGGAACCTCCAGCCACACGCGGTCCGCGTCGGGAACGCGCGAGAACCTTATCGTGAACCTGAGAAGCCCGTCCTGCTCCAGCGAGCCCTTGAGCGTGTAGCCGTCTGCCCGCGCGACGTATTCGGCCCTCGTCTCGGAAATCTGCCGCGCCTTCGACCCGCCTCCGCCTACGATCCACGACTTGCCGTCCTTCTCGGCGTGCAGCGCAACCGGCGCGGCAAGTATCTGCTCGCCGTCGGCGACGACGCGCGAGGGGAATCCGTTCGGGCCTATCTCGTATTCGCGCCCGACGCACTTGAGAATGTTCCCGGCGGCGACAACCGGCGTGAAGCCGGGCAGGAGCCTATCTTCCTTGCCGACGGAGTTGCCGACCCATTCGTAGTTCCGCACGGAGAACTCGACCTCCATCAGCGCGTCTTCCTCGCCAAGACGCATCAGCCGCGCAATGTACTCGCCTTCAGGAAGCTCCACGCCGAGCGGCAGAGTCCTGCGCAGGAGCGTCAGCGCCCTGCCGCCACCGTCCATCGGATAGCCCGTCGAAAGCGGAAACCCACCGGATGCCGCGACGCCGGTTTCGCCGCGCTTCGCGACGCTCCACTCCAGTTCGCCGCACTTCAGCTTCGCCGCGTCGCACGTTATGTCCGCCACAAGCGAGTTGATCGTCGGATACCACTTCAACGTGCCGCTGACGGGCGAATCGCCCTGCGAGTTCGCCTTCACCTCCGCGTCGGTCAGGACGCGGCTGTAAAGCGTCCAGTCGAGAATCTCCAAGCCCGGCTCCCCGCCGCCCAGCACGAGATCGCCAAACGCCGCCTCGGACAGATCCGTCGGCATGTCCGTCTCGCCATGCTTGACGCCATTCAGGTAGTACGTCACCTTCTTCGGCTCGAAGTTCACGGCTATGACGGACTCCCTACCGTCTGCCGGACACTTCATGCGCCTGTTGACGTTCGGCGCGCCTTTGAAGTGGTGGGCGAAGAAGAGCATCGTGCGCCCGTTCACGGTGTCCTCCTGAAAGCCGAGGTAGCCCGTGTTGCGGAAGCCAGTCGAAAAGTAGCGCCGCCAGCCCTTCTTCTCCATCTTCGAAGTGGCCTTGGAGCGGATGACCATCGAACCTGGCACGGGAAGCTTCACGCCCTTCACGGCTCCGTGCGCAACGCCTGTACCCGCGAGGTCGGCGACGATGCACGCCTCCGGCGTCTTCCACTCGAACGGCGGCAGATCGACAGAGCGGCGGTCCAGCGTGCTTCCTTTCGCGCCGCGTGAAAGCCGCATCTTCGGATAGTGCGCCGAGTCCATGAAGCCGCCGCCGGGCGGCAGGAACGGCGCCTGCACCCCGCGCTGGATTCTGAAGTTCCTGACGGCGAGAAGCGGCAGTTCCATGGGCTCGAACCTGGCGAGGCCGAACGCCTTGGCCGGTATCGCCAGCTCAAGCGTCCAGATGTCGTTCGTCGCCACGCTAGCCTTCTTCATCGCGTCGAGCTTCCAGTCGCGGGCCTGTAGTCCGTAGCCCGGGCTCTGGTGGCATCCGTAGACGTTGCCGTTGTGGCTCACTATTATCTGGAAAGTTCCGAATCTCTTCGTCTCGTCGGCGCTGCGCAGCTCCTTCGGAGGGTCGAACCACAGCTCGACGGAGTCGTCCATCACAATCCTCTGCGAGCCAGGTCTGCTCTCGGCAGTCGTGACGAGCCTGTTGCGCGGCGCGGTCTCGCTCTTCGCCATGACGTAGAGCCAGCCTGCGTCCCACGCGAACGCGATCTCGGCGCGCCGCGCGTCTACCGGCTTGCCCGCGCCGATGATGCGCAGAGCCGCGTCCCACTCGCCCGGCGACGCGACCCCATCGACGACAGGAGCCTTTGCCGCGAACGGAACCTCGTATTGCCCGTGTGCCGACGCAAAGGCGGATACGGCAGAAAGTGCCACGCCGAACAAGGCTGCGCACCCAAGACACTTCATGTTTTTACTGCCTTTCTTGTCCGACTATCACCTAAACGACAAGATCATGCCCTTGCGCCCCTCGGTCTCAAGGTATCCGTCGCCCTTTATGCAGCCGAGCTGGTACTGCGGCGGAATCGCGGTGCCGTCCTCGTAAGTGCCGCCGACCTTTCCGTACACGCCGGACATCAGCTCGTTGCCATCGAGGTACGTGCGCTTCGAGACCATCACCCTACCGTCTGCGGGGATTGTCAGCTCTGCGCTGGACGAGAGATACGCACGCTCCGTCTTCTGCGTGACACAGCTCGCAAACGTCATCTTCGAAGTTCCCAGCACGGAAAGGTTCGTGATGCCGTTCTCGGGATTGATCGCCGTGTTGTAGATGTTCATCGTTCCGGTCTCGTATGTAACAAGCGAGGTCAGATTCGAGAAAGACGTGGTATTGTCAGCCGCCGCGCTATCGCCGACGACAAACGTTCCTGCACCGCAGAGGAGCCCGCCAGCCGTCGTGCAGTGCGTGTTCTTCACAGTCGTCGTGTACTTGGTTCCGGTTTTGTTAGTCGCGCAGACGTCGAACGAGGCATATCCCGTCAGGCAGTTAGCCGTGTTGAAATCTTGATTGCTGCTGCCGAAGTTCATCATGCGGAGCGTCGCCGGCTTCGTGCTGTCGACGATGAAACCTTGGCTGGAGGAATACACTCCCTGCTTGCGATACCAGTTCTGGTCGTTCCCATCCAGATACAACTTCAACGGAGTGCCTGCGCCGTTGCCGGTTATGTATTGGCACGTGCTTCCAGGATCGCTGCCGCCAAGCACATTGGGCGCAGTGAAATGGATGCCAGAACTGTTTACAAAGCAGTGGCCCATGTTCTTTACATTGCCATTGCCGCCGCCGAGATAGAACCCGCCGCCATATTGACTTTGGTTGTTCCACTGCAGATTCACTTCGCCCTCGAGATAGACGTAGGTGTTCAAACCATAAGCTGCCTTGCTAGAGTTAGTGAGCTTTCCGCGAAGATGAAGGCCAACTGCACGAGCATTGGCGTTAAATTGGGCAGGTCCCGTCAAATCAATATCGCCGTCAAGATAAGTTGCCTCGTCGCAAGTCGCGAATATCATGCCATGCGAATAATTTGGCTGGGCAAGGAACATGTTTGCGTTGTAAATCCCACCCGCCATAAAATACAAACGGCGATTGTTGTTAAGTGTACCATTCTTCCAGATGACCGTGCAGCGGGGGTTGGCGCTGCCGAATGCCTTGGTGTTCTTGACGCAAACGCCGCAGTTCGTAAAGGCAAACGTCCCCATGAAATTCTCGTTGTTGTTGTTGAGCGTGAGATAGTAGTAGGTGCCGCTGCTTATCTTCGGCGCATTTTCCCCTCCTTCCAGTCCACGGAACACGCCAGCGCCGGAGATCGGAACCGTAAGCGTCGTGGCCGCCGTCATGCCCGACACTTCCATGTCGCCGTTGAGCTCGATTCCGACAAGGGCGTTCATGAAGGAAGCGTCGGTCTGGGACCATTCCGCCGTCTTGCCCGTCGGAATGACAGCCGTGTCGCCCGAGCCCGGCGCTGTGCCGCCTTTCCAGTTTCCGCCATCGCTCCACGCGGGCGTGTCGCCTTCGCCCGTCCAGACAATCGGATCAGCATTCGCCGAGCCGAGAACAGAAGCTGCAATCAGCACAAGTGCCGCAGTGCGCAAGTATATGGTATTTTCCATTTCGAGACCTCCTTTTGTCGTAGCCGACTGCAGTTATTATACTAAAAATAGCGGGCAAAAGCATACATCCTAAAATTAGGACTACTCATTTTGCTGCTTTCTGCCCCGCGAACGCGGGTTTCAGTGTGTGGTTAAGCGACATCCGCCGCATCCTCTTCCCCTCCTCACGCATCATCGCCGTACCACTCGTTGGCAACATCTTAATCATCCCCGCTTCCGCATGCGCCACGGGATACATCCTTGGTAAATCGCGTTTGCAAAAGCGAAACACCATTGGTAAATCGATTTTGACAGTTGCCTTGAGGGTAGGAATATGATATAATTCCGCGAAAATCGAAAGAAGGGGAAAACAAAATGCAGCGGGAATTTGCAAAAACGCTTGAAGAATGGCACATGAAAACAGTACACAAGCCCCTGATAGTCCGCGGAATGCGGCAGACAGGCAAGACTTGGTGCGTACGGGATTTCGCAAAGACCTTTTTCAAGAATGCGTTTCTTGAGGTGAATTTTGAGTTTTCCAAGGAATGGCACTCAGTGTTTGAACGAGATCTCGATCCAGTTCGGATCTGCGACGAACTTGAACTGATGAGCGGAACGCGAATCAGGGATGGCCATGCGCTGCTGTTCCTTGACGAGGTACAGTTATGTCCCAGAGCATTGGCATCGCTGCGCTACTTCTACGAGAAGACGCCTCACATTCCAGTTGTCGCGGCGGGGTCGCTGCTGGATTTCGCCTTGGAAGACTTGCAGTTTCCCGTCGGACGCGTTCAGTTTGCGGAACTGCATCCAATGACTTTCGCCGAATATCTTATGGCCACTGGAAACGAGCCTTTGGCGGAGGCGGTTGGAGGCGTGCCGAAGGCACTGCCGGAGTCCGTGCATCGCAGGCTGCTTGATGAAGTCCGCACATATTCCCTGACAGGAGGACTGCCCGAATGCGTAAAGACGCGGATAGAGGGCGGCAGTCTGCTTGATGTGCGCTCGATCCAGAACGACCTGATTGCCGCTTTCGAACAGGATTTCTCGAAATACCCAGAGCGCATGGACTCCTCCACGCTCCGCGAGATATGGCGCAGCGCAAACGCCTCCGCCGGGCGCCAGATATCGTATGCCGCGCTCTCCCGCGAACACACCGGCGCCACGAACAAGAAGGCGCTTGAACTTCTTGCCAAGGCAAGGCTGGTCAGGCTCTCGCGCGCGGTCGCGTCCGCCGCCCTGCCATTCAACCTCGACACCGTGGTGCGCATAAAGCCGTATGCCGGGGACATCGGGCTTCTTCAGGCCATGTCGGGACGTCCAGCTGACGAGGTTCTGCGCGAGCGCGACCTTCTCGGCATCTACAACGGAGCACTAGCCGAGCAGTTCGTGGCACAGGAACTTGCAGCATCGTTTGGCGGCGACGAACCGCACTGGTGGAAGCGCGACGCGAAGAACGCTCAGGCGGAAGTCGATTTCATGGTCGCGCTGAACGGACGCCCCCTACCGGTCGAAGTCAAGAGCGGCGCGGCCGGAAGGCTCAAGAGCGTACATCAACTGATGAAGGAATATCCAACGGTGTATGACGCCATCGTGCTTTCCTCCGCGCCGTTTGGGGAACTGCCAGAACAGCGGCTGCGGTTTATCCCGATCTACTATGCTGGCGCACTCGCCAGACAGGGGCAATATCCGGCATGACCCGCCTCATCCTCCAACTGTCCGCTTTGCTCACGGCAACGGCCTTCTGCGCCTTCGCCGCAGAGGAGCCCGTTGTCGTCGAGACGGCGGACTTTCTGCTTCACGGCGTAGACAGCGGCACAGTTTCGCTCAGGGGCGTCGTCGTAGACGCATTCAAGGACACCATCGACGAAGACTATGTGTTCATCGTGCTGAACAGCGACGGAAACTTTGTCTATGCATTCATCCAGTCGGACGACACCGCGCAGACGCTCCGTGAGCTGCAGCCGTTCATAGGCCGCAATGTTGTCGTGTCCGGCAAGGCCAGGGATGTGCCTTCGTACGACCGCCTCATAACCCGCAGGCAACTCGATGTCGGCGCCGTGTCGAACATACGGCTTGCGGACGACGGCGGAAGCGATCCGTTTGACGTGCCGACACTGCCCTCTTCAACTCCAACCCTTGGCGAAGTCGCCTCGCTCGGCCGCGGCAAGGTCTGTGGCACGGTGGTGTGCAGATGGCAGGGCAACAAGGCAATACTCTACAAGAACCAGAAATCATCCATGATGGTCGAATTCCGCGACGGAGTCGGCCTCCCGGAGCTGGGTGCGTTCGTGGAGGTGTCCGGCATTCCCGTGACAGACCTGTATCGGCTGCACCTCATACGGGCCTGCTGGCGTGCTGCGGACGGAACGCCGACGGTCGTCAAAAGTCCGTCAACAGTCTCCCTCCGTGAACTTCTACACCCCAGCAACCGGTATATATTCAACAGCGGATACTACGGCTCGAACGAAAGGATAGAGGGATATCTCAGGGAATTCGTGCTGGACGAAACCGGCCGGCGGCGGCTTCTCCTCGAACAGGACGGCCTCACCATCCAGATCGACTGCAGCGACGCGCAGGGAGCCCTGAGAAATGTGAAGATAGGCAGCCTGGTCTCGGCATCTGGAATCTGCGTGATCGACTCGGACTTCTGGAGTCCGTCAGTGCCCTTCCCGAGGAACAAGAGCATGTTTCTCGTTGCACGGTCGGACGCGGACATACGCGTCGTCGAAGGGCCACCATGGTGGACTCCGCTGCGGTTTGCGATAGTGGTCGCCGCGCTCGTGGGCATAATAGCGCTCGTCCTGCTCTGGAACGCGGTGCTGCGCGTCCTCGTCGACCGCAGAAGCCGCGAGGTCATCAGGGCGCAGAAGCGCACGATGGAATCGAAAATGAAAATCGGCGAACGGACGCGGCTTGCGGCAGACCTGCACGACTCGCTCTCGCAGAATCTCACGGTAATCGGCTATCAGGTCTCCGCCGCGCGGAACACACTCGGCGACAAGGACCCCGCGACTTCGGAGCTCCTCGATACGGCCGCGAAGACGATCAAGTCGTGCCGCACAGACCTCAGGCGCTGCCTCTGGGACCTCAGAAACGACATCCTCGACGAGCCGAGCTTCGCGGAGGCGATACGGCAGACCGTCGCCCCGGTTGCAGGCGAGGCCTCGCTTGCGATCAACTTTTCTGGGCCGCGCCAGTACATCAGCGACACCATTGCCCACGGCACGCTCAACATCGTCCGCGAACTCGTCGCAAACGCCGTGCAGCACGGAAAGGCCAAGTCGATCCAGATTGCGGGAGTGGTGGACAAGGCGGCCCTGGAGGTGTCGGTCCGCGACGACGGATGCGGCTTCGACACGGAGAACCGTCCGGGGCGCGACGACGGGCACTTCGGCCTCGACGGGATCACCGAGCGCGTAGAACGGCTGTGCGGCACCTTCGAGATAGAGTCCTCGCCCAGCAAGGGCACTCTCGCCCGCGTAAAGATAACGAGGAAGGACGACTGACCAGGAATGAAACCGATACGCATCATAATCGCCGACGACCACGCGCTGCTGAGGCGAGGGCTCGCCACCCTTCTTGGATTCGACAAGGAACTCTCCGTCGTAGGCGAAGCGAAGAACGGAGAGGACGCAGTCAAGGTCGCGATACAGCTGAAGCCCGACGTCGTCATCATGGATCTTTCCATGCCGGTCATGGACGGCGTGGAGGCTACACGGCAGATACGCAGTGCCCTGCCAGAGACGTACGTGCTGATTCTTACCACGTACTCGACTTCCATCGACGTCGCGCGGGCGATAGAGGCGGGTGCCTCGGGTGCGCTCGTGAAGGACACCGAAGACGACTACCTCGTCGCCTCGATCCACACCATTGCCGCAGGCGGCATGGCGTTCTCGCCGGAGATCAAGGCGATGATCAGGGAGGATCCCCATCCGCCGACGCTCACCGACCGGCAGCTCGAGATTCTTGAGTACACGAGCAAGGGCCTCTCGAGCGAACAGATTGCAAGTCGCCTGGACATCTCCGCCTACGCCGTAAACCAGCACCTTGACGCAATCCGCCGCAAACTCGGCGCGTCAAGCCGTACGGAGGCCGTGGCGACAGCATTCCGCAAGCGGCTTCTCAAGTCCTGACAGTAGCGAACCCGGTCCGATTTCCTCTGGCGTCCTGCTCGCCCACGCCACCTTCAACGGGCGGGACGCCCGTTGTCCCAGCAGAACGGCCTTAGCCTTCAGGCGAGGGACTTACCCATCCACGCCCTGGCGTGCCAACGCCGAATGAGGATGCACCCTCGTACGTTTTCGTCGAGGGCGAATACGGCCCAGGCGCCGACCAGCCCGAACCCCAGCGGGATGACGAACACCCAGAACACTCCTACGGCGATCACCCACTGGAAGGTGATTCCGACGGCCATGGGGTAGATCACGTCGCCCGTTGCACGAAGCGTCCAGCAGGCGAAGATGTTGCGGACACGTCCGATCTCGAGCACGCAGTCTATCCAGAAAAGAATCGTCCCAAGGCGGACGATCTCGCCATTCTGGGTCAGGAGGCCAAGCACCCAGGGCCCGGCAAGGGCCAGCGCCCCGCTGCAGCACAGCGAAACCGCCAGCGCCCGGCGATAGAAGAAGTTGCCGAGAAGATAGGCGGCCTTGTAGCGATGCCGGCCGACGAGATGCCCGACGAGGATGTCGCCCGCCTGGATCGCACTCACCCCGAACAGGTAGGTGAACATGACGCTGTTGGAGACATAGGTCCGCGTCGTCAGCGCCTCCGTGGATATCTGGTTTATGAAGTATATCGTCACCGCCTGGGAAAGGCAGTAGGACATCTCCTCGCCGATTGCCGGAAGCCCGATCTTGAATATGGCCGCGAACTCCCGCCAGGGGAACGGCCTGAACCAGGCAAGCGGGTAGCGGCGGATGTGGACCCTGGCGTGATGGACCAGGAGGATCGCCATCGACACGCCCTGGCTCGCCGCAGTCGCCCACGCCGCGCCTACGACGCCAAGCGCGGGACACCCGCAGTGGCCGTATATCAGCAGATAGTTGCCGACGACATTGACGACGTTGGCGACCGCGGTGGCGACCATCGGCGACCGGACGCGGTCCACGCTGCGCAAGGACGAGCTGAACGTAAAGCCCATCGCCTGGAAGAACGTGAACGCACCGGTTATGCGCAGATAGGCGGCGCCTTCCGCCATGAGCTCCTCGCGAAGCCCCATCATCCGCAGAATCGCCTCGGCGTTGAGGTAGAGCAGCGCGCTTATGCCAAGGCCAAGCAGCGCATTGAAGACCAAGGCGATGCCGACGACCTGGACGAGCCGCATGCGAAGCCCCGCCCCGTGGTACTGCGCGCAGACGACCGCTACGCCCGAAGCCGCGAAACGATACACGAGGAACACCAGCATGATGATCTGGCTTACGAGGCCCACTGCGGCCACTGCGCCGTCGCCGCAGCTCGAGAGCATGAGCATGTCGACGAAGCCGACAAGCGCGACAAGGGCAATCTCCATGAAAATGGGGATTGTCAGACGCATCAACTGCCGCCTCAATGGTTCCATCTTTTGCATAGTATAGCAAAAAGACCGGCGCAGCCCGATCCTACGGACTGACTGTCAACCGTTGGGCGGCTTGGCGAGTTCTAGCGAACTCCCCTCACGACGACTCCGCTGTCGTTCGCCTCCGAGAGGAGCCGCTCCAGCCACTCAGTCTTCATGCTGATGCCGTTCGGACTGTGCGCAATGCCGTGAGACACTATGGAAAGCGTCTCCGCGCGCTCTCCGGCGCGGCGCACCGCACGGCTTATGTCCTCAATGTCCGTGTGATAGTACCCGCCCATGATCACGTTGCCGATCAGCAGCGAAGAGAGCTGCCGGACGGATGGAACGAAAACGGGGTCGTACGTGGCGACCGGATGCCACTTGTCCAGCTTCTCGCCCTTGGGGTCGTGCGGATTCGGATTCGGGACGTCGTCCTGTCTGCCGCGGAGGCGCGTGAAGCCATGGGCGGCGAACACCTTGTCCGTCTCCGGGGTCCGGCGGCAGTTCGGATACGCAAAAGACCGGATCGTCACGCCCGCACTGCGGAAGACCGACAGCTGTGGCTCGATCTCAAGCGACCAGTACCTGTCTGCGCCAAGCTCCGCGAGCGCCGAGTCGGCGTTGCGGTGGCCGTGCCCGTGCAGCCCGACCTCGTGCCCCATCGCGAGCGCGCGCCGCGCGAAGCCGACCTCGTCCAGCCCTATCGCCCCGCAGATGAAGAACGTGGCGGACGCCCCATGCGCCTCGAAGATCGGAAACGCCCTCTCCCAGTCCGCCATGTTGCGGTCGTCGAACGACAGCGCCAAGACGCCGTGCCGCGGCCATGCCGAAGCCGGCAGTCGGCAGTCGGACACCATCCCGTCGTAGTCCGTCACGACGATCTTGCCCTCGCGCTCCATGGCCGCGATGTCGTCTAGATGGCGCTCGAACGCCGCGCGGTCGCGGAACGGATGCCATCCGCCGCGCCCGTCGGCCGCTATGCCGTGGTGCAGCATGTCGAGGCGGCGCGCGCCGCTCTTCACGCGCGATTCGACCATGGCGCGCGTCTTCCCCTCGTCGCCCTGGCCGAAGTTCATCCTGCACGCGGCCATCTGGCGCAGGCCCTCCGCGCGGCAGAGGCGCGCCGTGTCCTCGTTCTGCGCGACGAACGGGGAGCACATGTAGCGCGGCGTGAAGCCGGTCGCGTCGGCGATGGCGTCGCGAGACTCGGCAAGCTCCCTTCTCACCGCCTCCTCCCCCTCCTCGGCGAGGAGCTTTACGAGGCTGCGGTGGGTCTTCGTGTGGGTGGCTATCTCGTGCCCGCGCCGGACGAGCTCCCCGACGTCTTCCCACGTAAGGAACTTCTCACCCGAGCCGACCCAGTCCGTGACGATGTTGAACGTGCCGCGCCAGCCATGCTTCTCCAGAAGCGGTGCGGCGATGAGAAGGTGGTCCTTGAGCGAGTCGTCGAACGTGAGCGCGACGCGCATCTGGCTGCCGAAGGCGCTCGGCATGGCCGAGGCAAGCAACGTGAAGGCGCACACGAGAGCGCCGAGCCGCACTCTGCGGCGATGTGAGTTTTTCATGGCGCGGTTATTATACCATTCACGGGCAGGAGCGTCACGCGCCTGACTTCGCAGTCGCTGCCTTCGCTCTGGATCTGGAGCTGTCCCTCGGTCGGATGCAGGCCGTACGCCTCGAGAGTCTTCACTCCGTTCAGGAAGAACTCCGCCCTGTCGCCGCGAGCCACGACCTCCAGGAGGTTCCACTCGCCCATCGGCTTTTCAGGCGGCACCGTCGGATTGTCCTTGCGGTCATACCACGGCACCGGCGTGAACTTGTTGTGCCAGTGGCCGTTGTTCACCCTTGAAAGCGGCTTGCCGCCCGGCGTCCACACGTCGTTCTCGTCCACGTCCACCGTCGCGCGGTAGGTGTACGCCTCGGGCGGAACGGCGTACCCGCGCAGGACCACGGTGATCAGGTCTGGGGTGCGGCTCTGAATCATGTTGGCCTCGAACGACCACTTCCACGTGCCGTGGTACATGCCGTCCGGGCCCTGGGAATGGAAGAGGAACCCTGAGTCGTGGCACTTCCAGGCCCGCCCGATGTAGCTCTTGCCGACCCAGCGGTATTCCACCTGGCAGCGGTAGTCGCGGTACGCCTCCTTCGTCGTGATGCACCCGGTGGCCAACCCGTGTATGTTGATGACGCCGTCCTTGACGGTGAACACGTTCAGCGGGTCGTTGTCGCGGCCGCGGCCGGAGAGGTACTTGTACCAGCCGGAGAGGTCCTTGCCGTTGAAGAGCTCGGTCCTTTCCATCACCTTCTTCGCCGGCAGGTAGTCGCGCTCGCCGCTCTCGACCTGGCGGAGCGTCCACTTGCGCGCGATAGGCTGGCGCAGCTTCGCGAGCTCCGCGTCCATCGCGTCAAGCTCGGCGTATATCTCGTCGCGCCGAGGCCAGTCGACCATGTACTCCTTCAGGTACTGCCCGCGACCGAAGAGCCCGTCCTTGCGTTCGGGGTGGTCCTCGAGCCACTTGGCGGCGACGGCCACGTCGTCGGGCTTGTCGACCTTCATGCGGAACCACCACCTCAGCGACGCGAGGGCGCGCAGGTACGCCTCCCGCTCGACGCGCCGGCGGTTCGCCTCCGCCACCTTCTTCGCGTGCGCCATCTGCGGGGTGTCCGGGTTCTTGCCGAGGTTGACGCCGAAGGCGAACTCGCCGTCGGTGCCGCGCCAGACGAGCTCGCCGTCGACACAAAGCTCCCACACGCCCTTCGCGAGCCCCTTCGCCGAGAACCATTCGTAGTTGATGCCGACATACGGCGAATAGCCCTGTCCCCATGGCGAACGGCACGACACTTCCTGCGCCGTCTTCGCCACCGGGAATGGAAGCGACTTCTCCAGCACGGTCATTTCCCAGCCGCCGTCGATTCTCCTGACGCCGGTCACGTCGGCCTTGCGCGCCTCCTCCACGACGCCGCGCCCGGCGTCGAACGAGATCTTGCTGACGGTGCGGTCGACGCCCTGCGCCATCAGTATCTGCTGCGCCATGAAGTAGCCGCCGCGGTCGTCGGGATGCACGCGCTCCTGGTTGCTGACAACCGAGAACTTCGGGTTGATCTTCTGCTGCCTTTCGTTGAAGGCGGTCATGGGCGTCCAGATGTCGACAAGCTCCCACTTGCCCTTCTCGTAGCCCTCGATCAGCTTCTTGCCGCTTTCGCCGAGCGTAATGTTCCAGCCGTCGTTGACCGGCTCGTCCTTCGGCGCGCGGGCGGTGGAATCGTAGATCGACGGCGTCATCATCACGATGCGCGTCGCCTCGCCGCACTGCTTGCGTATCTCGGCGAGGGCGTGGTTTGCATCGATCTTGTACCCTCCGTCCACGCGCTTCCTCAGCCGCGCGCGCTCGACGTCGTTGGACGGCCAGCCCGGATGGTACTTGTCGGGGCGCGGGGCCGCGGCGGAGTCGTTCATGCCGAACATGGTCACGATCGTCGTAGGCTTCCACAGCGTCACGTCGAGCGGCATCTGCTTTATGCCGCCGCCGAACGAGTTGCCGGCGATTCCGGCGTTGCGGTACCTGATGTTCCGCTCGGGGTAGCGAGTGTGGTAGAAGTCGGTCAGAAACCTTATCCACCTCGCCTGCTGGGTTATCGAGTCGCCCCAGAACACCACGGTTTCGCCGTCCTTGAACGGGCTCGTCGTGGGGTTCTCCACCGCGACGGCGGAAAGCGAGGCGGCAACTGCCGCTGCGAACAGAATTGACGCTTTAACGCGAGCCATTTTACAGTTCTCCATGTCGTTAAATGAAATTGCCGATATTATACCAAATTACACAACGCATGGGGGTGCGATTCCTGAAGTTTATCGGCTACAGCCGACAAACTTCAACGATTCGCAAATCTTATCGGCTATAGCCGACAGTTAGGCATATACCTCGGCTTCCGGCACATTCAACCCGTTATCTCGCCAAAAGCAACGAAATCATCGCCATTTCAAGCCACACCCCTGAAGTCTGTCCCCAACCGAGTCCAGGTCACGGGAATTGGCGGGCGAAGCGCCTCATGTCCCGCCGAAGTGCGAAAAGGCCCGTTTTACAACGGTTTCGCGGGGTGTGTCCCCGCAGGTTTGCTTTACATACCCGAAGGCGTGCGGATGGCGCTCGGCTAGTCGCACGATCAGCTCGACGGAGGGAGTCGGCGTCTCCTTCGTTCCGTACGTCTGGAATATCACCGGACGCTTCGCGACGCCAGCCAGCGCGTCCCACGCCGACTCGATGTCGTCCTGCGAACGGACATCATCAGGCGGACGCGATATCATCGCTATCTTCGCAGTGGGATGTCTTTCGGCGACGCGCTCTATCTCGGCGGCAAGTTCGAGCATCTCGGTGGTGTTCGTCCCGTTTGCGCCAAGGGTCAGCACTATCTTGCGCCCCTCGACGGCCTTGGCGCACGCCTCGAACCCCCTGGCCTTCTCCTCCGACGTCAGAAGGTCGATGGCGTCGTTGGACTGGCACCAGATGACGCCGGGGCAACCCCAGTAGTCCGTCCACTGCGCCTCGCGGGCGAGGGCGTCGTAGTCGACCGATCCGTCCTCGTGGTACGGCGTGGACATGATCGGGAACGGACCGCGCATCTCCTTGGCGGACGGAAGCGCTCCCAGCAGAACGCAAAGCGCGAGAAGCGCGTTCATTTCCTGTAGTTCTTTCCCGAACCGTCCTTAAGGGCGTCGGCGGTGCTGCTGCGCGACAGGACGAGACGTCCGGCATCAATGACATGGGTGGAGCCGGTGATGGAGCGACCCTTCGGCGACGCCATGAAAAGTATGTAGTCCACGACTTCCTGCGGTTCCGAGGCAAAGCCTAGCGCCGTCTTCATCTTCGCCATCGCGGGACGCGTCAGCACCGGGCCGGGCGCGACGCAGAATGCGCGGACGCCATGCGGTGCACCCGCCTTCGCAAGCGTCAGGGCCAGACGGTCGAGACCGGCCTTTGTGATGCCGTATGTGCTGTTCCCGTCGCACTCGAACCCCGTCACGGAACCGAGCGTGACGATGACGCCGCCCTTCGCCTTCACCATGTACGGCATGCACGCGCGCGAAAAGTATACCGCACCCCTCAGGTTGACGTCCAGGCCCCAGTCGATGACCTCCTGCGGCTGCTCGTAGATGGGCTTGTAACTCGAGCAGCACCGTGCTTCGTTGCCTCCTGCGTAGTTGATGAGCAGATCGATCTTTCCGGTCTTTTCGACCGCGAGCACCGCCGAACGCTCGGCGTCCTCGAATTTCCTCACGTCCGCCTCGACTGCATACGCCTTGCCCTTGCCCCATGCATTGATCTCGTCTGCGGCCTTCCTGACGCCATCGCCGTTGATGTCGCACATGAACACCGTCGCCCCCGCTTCAGCCAGCGTCCTTGCGGTGCACAGCCCCATTCCGGACGCCGCGCCGGTTATGACCGCCGTCTTGCCCGCGAAAGTCCGCGCGACCGCCATCCCGATTTCGTCGGTGGCTCCGAAAAGCGCGCCTGCGCACAGCGCCACTGAAACACTTGTCGCCAGTTTGTTCATGTCTGCTCCTTTGGTTTGTCCAGTTGATATGTAGTATATCAAATCCCATGTTGACTTTCCGTATTGTGTACTAAAAATCAATTCGGTATAATATGAAGCATGAGCAAAACCGTAAAGCTGCCCTACGTCTCCCGCTACTTCCCGGGAGGCTTGCTGAACCTGGGATGGCTGAAAGCCGTCACGGTGAACGACAACAGGTCCGCGCGGCGCCTTGAATGGCACGACCACGATGAACTGGAGGTCATATTCCCCCTGAAAGGACATTACAAGTACGAATTCAAGAGTCACAGACCGGTCTTGCTTGGAAGCGAGAACTTCATCGTCATTCCGGGCGGCGTTATGCACCGTCTGGACGAGGCGATAGACCCGCCGGGCGCACGGATACACATCTACCTGAAGGACCCCACAGACAGATCAGCCGCCGACGGCACATTCACGACTGCAGAGTATGCACTGCTCTACCGGACGCTTTCACGGCGGCCATTGAGCCGTCTTCGCGCTCCGCCCCGGCTGAAGGCGGCGCTGACCCCGCTGGCCAGAATAATCATCCCTGACGAGAAAGATCTTTCGGAGGACGCCAGAATGCGGGTTCGTTTTCTGTGCTGCCTTGTGCTATGCGAATGCGTCTCGGGCAGTTCGGGTGCCATCGGCAGATCCGACAGTCGCATATTCGACGAAGCCGTCAAATGGCTGGAGCGCAACTATTCGTCGCGAGTCCACATGGACCGCCTGATCGATCACATAGGCTATTCGCGCCCCATGTTCTTCGAACTGTTCAAGAGGCAGACAAACATGACGCCCGGCGAATTCCTGCGCAACTACCGCCTTAAGAAGGCCAAGGAGATGCTTTCGCATACGAACATGCCGGTGCTTTGCATAGGCAAGGCATGCGGACTGGGCGCCCCCGCCCACTTCTCGCGTCTGTTCAAGAAGATGACCGGCCTCACCCCTCTTGCCTACCGTCGGCTACAATGGTGAATTTTCCCATTGTAGTCTTCCTCTGTCATCCGATCTGCATAGACGCACATTGCATCTAGCAGCTTCATGCGTGGGCCCATGGTCTTCTCCTTGCTGGCGAGACGATTGCCGAGAACGACACCGGCGAAGTCCCGTTCGGGATCGACGGCTATCGCGCCACCCGTCCAGCCCGTGTGGCAGATGGCGGACGAGGAAAATCCCGTTCGGGTCCAGACCGCGAACGTTGACTTCTCCGCCGTCATGTCCCAGCCGAAGCTTCGCCTGTGTCCGCCCCGGTCAAACGACGGCGTAAACATCAGGTCATAGTACGCCGGCGGAAATTGCCGACGCTCAAGCATGTCTGTCACGAAGCGCAGCATGTCTCCGACGGTGGAGAAGTTTGCACCGTTTCCCATGGGGCGTGGCGCGAGGTAGGCGCAGATGTCGTTGCGCTCGCCAATCCTGCGCCTGGCCGGCATGCCCTTGACGCAAGCATATGTCGAAGTCGGGTACTCAGCGACATCCGGGTCGCCGACGACGGGCTTCCAGGTCGTACGCTTCATGCCAAGCGGCCCCCAGAGCAGCTTCTTCGCGGCGGCATCGAGGTCCAGCCCCGTCAGGCGCTCGACGATCAGCCCAAGATAAACATCATATATGGAAGGGCCCTTTGCCTCCCATACCAAAGCCATACCTCACTTCGTCGCAGGGGCCTTTACGGCAAGGGTGCGCCTGCCCTTCGATTCAAGATAGCGGATGAGCTCGACCGGGCGGTCAGTCTGTATCATGGTCGCGCCATGTGCGAGGCACCATCCCCAGCTGCCATCGGCATCGCCCTTGAACCCGCGTTCGTCGGCGTGACCGGCGCAAAGCGAGTCCCATAGAGTGTTTATCCAGATACGCGGGCCGCCATTTTCCTGCAAGCCCTCAAGCTGAGTACAAGGATTTCACGGGTCCCCACAGGTTTCCTTGATCATCTTCACGCCGCCGGCGGCCTCCGCCGGGAAGAACTTGACGGTCTGGCACCCGGCGGTCAGCGCCTGCGAGAGTTCGCTCGCCGTCGCGATGCCAGGACAGAACGGCAGCAGCTGGCTCTTCGCCTCGTCCACTATCGCCGGGTCGAACCCCGGGGCGACTCCTATCTATTGAGGTCCGACCTTGTCAATCTCAATAGGTTCCACCTTCAGAAACTCGGACGGCGAGAGATTGCGCCCGTAGATGCGCACGTCACGTACATCGCCTTTGAAATTATCGACGGGATTCCAAACCCACGAACATTTTGCGCCGAGAATGACGTGGGTCTCCCATTCATGCTCCCTGACTGGAGCTGAACGCGCCTCCCCTTCGCGCCTTCCATCGACATACAGGCTCAAAGTGCGCAAATCGTATACTGCAGCCATGCGCGTCCATTTCCCCTCCGCAAGCGGCGTCCGCGAAACGACGCTGACCTCCTTGCGCTCTCCAAGGGGCACGCCACCAGCTCCCTCGACTGCACCACGCCTCGACACCTTCACGCGCCCGTCCGCAAGAACGTCTATCGACATCTGGCCGTTGCCGGTACCGACGAGCCCGGACTCGGAGCCTATCGCCGAAGGACGCACGGAAAGCTCGTACGTACAGGCGCCGGGGAAGGCCGTCCCGCCCATTATTACAACATAATCCTTCCCGCCAAGCCTCAGGAATCCTCGTCCGTCGCCGTCTTTGCCGAAGAATCGGCGAGATTCCTCGACAGGCTTCGCCGGTCCATTGTGATAGTGGTTGTACCCCTGGAAACAGAGATGGCCGCCTCCGAAGCCCGTTCCGTCGATGTTTCCGTTGTGCCGATAGCCCGAGACGTCGAGAAGCACCCGCCCCGTGTCCCTGTCGCACGGGTAGTGCCAGAACGGCACGCGCGCCTCCTCGACGTCGAAATCTGCAATCGTCCCGTCCTCTTTCCAGACGGGAACGCGCACGATGGCGGATCGCGTACCGTCCGACTCCCAGACGGGCAACGTCTCGACCTTGCATCCGCGGGCATTCTCCATCTGGAGGGTATACCAGTGGAGCGCCGCGCCTGGTGACGGAAGCGCCACGGCATAGCACCTGTCGAGCTTGTACTTGTACTCCGTCGTGAAATCATACTCCAGGCCGTCGCGCCTGATGCCGCACCTGAAATACCCGCCCTTTTCGTCCCCGCCCGACACGGACGCCATCGACGACTCGAATACGCCGTCGCCCGCAGGCATGCGGGTTTCTCCCGGATGGACTCCGTCAAGCGTCCAGTCAGGCGAGCCTTTCACGGACAGCTGGTTCTTCGTCGAACGCGCCCAGTACATGCGGTAGTCCCTTATCGACGGCGACAGCCTCGTCATCTGCCCGCAAATCGGCTGCCGTGCCTTGCCTTTCCAGTCGTAGTCGAGAATCGGAACGATGCCGCGCTCCGCCGCGAACTCCGATGACGGCAACGAGAACTTCTCGGAGCGAAAACCGTCAAGTTTCATCTGCCTCGGCGGGAAAGCCCTGAGGGTCTTACCAGCGGTGTCGCAGACGCGCAGGCGCAGGACGACACCGGCCGCCGAGGACTCCACGGGGAAACCCAGCACCTCTATCTCGAGATTCTGCCAGCCGACAAGGAGCGTGTTCGGATTGACGACGACAAGCTCCGGGCGCTTCTCGCGCCGGAAAGTCCGCTCTTTCCGCGCACCGGCGAGCGCACACTCCAGATAGCGCAGAAGGAGGTCTTCGCGTTCGTAGCACGGATACACAAGGGAGTTCTCGTAGTGGTCGAACAGATTCGTGAGCATGTACGAATCAGGCTTTGCGGAAAGCCACAGGTCCACGCTCGCCCGCCACTCCTCGCTGTTGTGCACCTCCAGGCCGCCCATGTGAAAGTGGCACGTGTACGTGCTGTGCATTCCCGCCTCGAATATCTTGCCGGGGCTTTCCCGCATCACGCGGGCCAGGACTTCGGCGGAGACGCGCTGCGCGGCGATCCCGTGCGAACCGTAGTTGCTAACCCCGTCGAAGCGCGGCAGGTAGCGCCGCAGCTCCCTCTCGAAGTGCTCCGCTCCCAATTCCGCACCGAAGCGCCTGTAGTTCGCAAGGTAGACCATCCGGCCGAACTCCGCGTCCAGCGCGTTGAATATCTCCGTCCACTGCCCCGGCTCGAACTTGTGCGGACCGTATATCAGCACGACGGGGAAGCCGCCGGCGCGCGCAACGCACGGATTGGACTTGAGGTCTTCCCGGAACGGGGAGAGCGTCTTCTTCATCGCCGAGATCGCCTCGCCCGTCGATTTCGCGTGGACATTGAAGAATATCGCTATCTTCGTGCGTCCGCCTCGGCGCGCCGACGCATCCAGCAGCGCACGGTACGTCCCTGCCCACCCCCCGTTCCCGCTCAGCTCGACGGACCACGTGTCGACTCCGTAGCGCTCCGTCAGGGCCATGCCCGCCTCCCACGGATCGACGCCAGAAGGCCTTGTCCACGGCGCGTTGGGCCCGCCTTTCGCGTGCAACGGCTGCTTGTCGAGCCCAAACCAGGGATTCACCTGGACGTTCACGCGGCCGAGCCAGTCCGACTTGTCGAACGGCGGACGCCAATCCTCCGCAGCCCGCGCAAGCTGCACCAGAACCGACGCCGCGCAGGCCGCCGCAAGAATCCGCGCCGTCATTCGCCGCGCCTTCCGCCGCGCGACGCCGCGTCAAACGGAATCGTGAACCTGTGCCAGTGCGCTTCTGGCCAGTACGACACGCCGCCGCAGAGGCTGTCGGACTGCGGACTGTACGTGTAGACTTCTATTTTCCCGTCCTTGGGCTGGAAGCGAAACAGCCTTATCCAGTCTGACTCGTCGTTCTTCGGATAGTCCTGCAGGAACGCATGCACGACATTCCCCTTCTCGCCTTTGAGTTCCATGTGGTGCGTGATGACCGGTCCCTGGTCGCCGCAGACGATCAGGAACACGTTGGCGTGCTTTGCAAAATGGCGCTCCCACATCTTCTTTCCGCTTACGGCTTCGCGGCCGTGCCGCTTCGCCCAGCCGACAAGGCCGAGCTGGTCGGGTCTCGGTTTAAGCGTCCACCCAGCCTTTGCGTTCTCGGTTCGATACGAACTCTTCGTGTAGCCGATGAACATGTGGGTGGCTATTATCGCCTTCCTGTCGGAATAGCGCTCGAGCATGCCATCCGCCCACGCGAGCACCGGCTCTGGCGCGTTGCACTCGATGTGGAGGATGACGAACCTGAATCCGCCCGCGTCGACGAGCTGGCAGCTGTTTGCGTTGGCACCGCATACGGCCACCCCGTATGAATTCGTGAAACCGGCGAAGCAGCCGGCGTACCAGGGGCGGGACGCGAAACGCGAAGGCGGGAACGCCGCCGCGAACAGCGACGTGTCGCCGACCCTCTCGGTGTTGCGCTGCTGGTCGTGGTTGCCAGGGCATATTCCGTACGGGACGACGCCGTCGAGCTTTCCCATCTCCTTCGACGCAAAGTCCCACTGCGACTGCCTGTTGACTTCCACTACGTCGCCCATGTGCGACACGAAGAATATCCGCTGCTTCTTCGCGTTGGCGACTATCCAGTCAACGCGAGTGTCGAACGACTTGTTCTTCTCGCGCCAGCCGCCGGGCAAAGACGGGTCCTTCTTGCTCTTGTACGCCTGCGTATCCGGTATGCACACGTACGTGAACGCGCCGTCGGGAATTGGCGGCAGCGGCTCGGCAAACGCCGCAGCCGCCGTCGTGACGGCTAGGGCGAAAGCTGTCTGCGTCATCACTGAGAGTCTCATCGCGTTCGCAACCTCCCCTCGCTCACTGCAGCCCGGCGCGGCATGCCACTCGAAAACCCATGTAGGCATTGGCCACGGCGGGGTTCGCGTCGTCGCGATACGCAGGGCGTACCTTGCTCGCCTGGCTCTTGTAGTCTCCGCCGCGGATTATCCGCTTCGTGGCGGCGGTGGTGTTGACGAGCCCGCCGAGCGACGAACAGTTGCTCAGCGACCAGTCCAGGCACATTTCGCGGACGCCGCCGCACTGGTCGTATATGCCCCAGATGTTCGGCGCGTACGACCCGACGACGGGCGTGCAGTTCTTCGGGCCTTCAGAGGAAAGCTGCGACGTGTTGCCGTAGATCGCCTGGTTGTAGAGGTATCGGCCCGGCACTTTCGAATCCTCCGTGGCCGACGTTATCGGCTCGCCGGTCCCCCAGTATCCGTCGCCGTGCCCTGCACGGCAGGCGAACTCCCATTCGCCCTCGCCCGGCAGGTCGAAGTCTATCTGGGTCCTGTCGCGCAGAAGGCCGAGCCAGGACGCGGAATACGGCGGATTCGGCCAGTCCGTCCCTGACTCCGCCGCCGTGTTGCCCACCGAGCAGCAGCGCACTGCGTTGAAGCAGATGGACTCCATCGGGCGCATCGCGCCTTCGACCTTGTACTCCGCGCTCTTGCTCGTCGTCAGCATCCTCCACTGGGTCTGCGTCGTCGGGAACACCGCAATGTAGTAGTCGTTGGTAAGCCTGGCGGCATGAGCCGCCTCGCCAAGACCGTTGTCACTGCTGGCGTTCTTGCCTATTTCGTTGGACGCCCCCATCGTCCAGTCCACGTTCTTCGCATTTATGCGCCGGAGCAGAAGTCGCGACGTGCGCCATGCCGGATTGCCGAGGACTCCGCCCGGAACCGCGTTCGACGACACGTAGTATTTTACGCGCTCTCCCGCCGCGCATTCCGGCGAGATGTCCACTGCGAGATACTGCGGCGTGTCGTCCACCGGCCACGCCGTGACCACGGCGCGGGCGGGCGCGGCGCCAAGCCTGCAGTCGGGCCAGGACATCGCGGGCCGCCACACGATCGTACCAGAAGATCCGGACACGACTTTCGACACGTCGCCCGCCGGCTCGGCGCGCGTCGTTCCGCCATACACGTTCTCGAGGCCGATCGACGCCCAGGCGCCGCCGGTCGAGTTCGTCTCGATGTCGAGCGTGACGACGGCGGGTCCGCCCGACAGGGCGTACGTTATGACGACTGCGCCGTCGTCGCCCTGCGACATGTCCACGTCGGACACCTCGGGGACAGCATACGCGGACGCCGCAGCCACGGCCGCCGTAAGACAGAATCGAAGTTTCATGATCCGGGCCTCCTCCGCTTCGCGTCAGTCCAGGCCAGCGCGACACACCACGCGAAACCCATGTACGCCGTTTCGGTCGCGCTGGGGGACACTTCGTCCCGATAGGCGGGGCGGGCGTTCTTCACTTCGCTCTTCCAGTCGCCTCCGCGTATTATCCGCTTCGACGAGACTGTCGTGTTGACAAGGCCCGCGAGCGACTTTATGTTGCCGGCCGACCAGTCCAGGCACATCTCGCGCACGCCGCCGCACTGGTCGTATATGCCCCAGGCGTTGGGCGCGTACGACCCGACGATCGGAGTGCAGTCCTCTGGCCCGTTGCCGGAGAGATTCGACGTGTTGCCGGATGTCGCCTGGTTGTACTTGTACCTCCCGGGGAAATTCGGATCCTCCGTTCCGTCCGTTGTAGAAGAGAGGATCGGCCTGCCCGTTCCCCAGTATCCCTCGCAGAACCCGGCGCGGCATGCGTACTCCCACTCGCCCTCGCTCGGCAGGTCGAAGTCAATCTGGGTCCTGTCGCGCAGAAGCCCGAGCCACGATCCGGAGTACGGCGGATTCGGCCAGTCCGTGCCGGACTCCGCCGCCGTCTTGCCCACCGCGCAGCAGCGCACGGCGTTGTAGCATATCGACTCCATCGGCCGCATCGAGCCCTCGACCTTGAACTCCGGGTTCTTGCTCGACGTGATCGACTTCCACTGCGCCTGCGTCGTCGGGAACACCGCGATGTAGTAGTTGTTCGTCAGCCGGGCATCGTGCGCGTCCTCCGACAGCCCCCCGCTGCGCCCCTGTTCGAGAAGGGAGCCCATCGTCCAGGAGATGTCCTTGGCGACGATCTTCCGCATGACGATGCTCGTGGTGCGGTATGCGCCGTTCGCAAGAAGCCCGCCGGGCAGGTCGTTGGTCGAGGCGTAGTACCTGACGCGATCCGCGAGCGGGGTTCCCTCGGCGATGTCCACGACCATGTAGTCCGGCGTGTCGTTGACCGGCCATGCAGTGAGGACGGCCTTCACCGACGGGGTTGCGCCCGTGTTGTCCGGCCACGAGCGGCTTGGATCCCACGTGATCGAGCGCGAGCCCGCCTGGACGAGCTTCGACACGTCGCCTCTCGGACGCGCCCGCGTCTCGGCGCCGTAGATGTTGCCGCCGCCGATACTAGCCCACACGTCCCCGCAGGCGTTCGTCTGGATGTCGAGCGTGACGACCGCCGGCGCAGAGAGGGTATACTCTATCGTCACCCTCCTGTTGGCGGCCTGGGTCAGAGAGACCCCGGATATCTCCGGCACGCCGTCGGCGCGCACCATCGACGCGATTATGAGAGACGTCATGGCGGACGCCATGTGCCTAACGATTCCTTTGCTGTGCATGTGCCTATCTCCTCCTCTTGTGGTTGCTTTGCCGACGCTGTCGTCAGTGCAGGATTATTATTAAAGGCCTGAACGCGGAACGGTCCAGAGCTTCGCAGTCGGACTCCGCGACGGCTCTTGCCCGAAGGTCTGCCGATCCAGGATTCCCGGACCCGATTACCGGGCCGAAAAATATCGTCCTGGTGGCGCTTGCCGCGGACTGCGCCGCCACGGCGTCCGCGCAAAGCGTCGACGCGGAAAGCGCCAGCGCGGCAATTAGTTTCATCGTGCCCATATGCAACATGTCTCCTTGTCTTGCGACGGGGATTATATCAAACATACCGCCCCGGATGCTACATCCCTAAAAAGGGAGTATTCAACATCTCGGCAAAAAATGATAATATACAGCACATATGTACGTGCGCAGGAATCTCCATCTCATCCATCTCATCTGCTGCCTCATCTTCGGGCTGGTCGGTTCGACCCGTGGAAGTGAAACGGTAACCAACGCGCAAGAGCTTCTTTCCATCCAGAAGAAGTTCCAAAACGACGTTTGCTTCACGGTCTCCGGGCGAATCCTCATCCCCCCATTCAGGAAAAACCTCCCATTCTTCATCGACATCAACGGTTCCTGCACCAAGGTCTACAGCCGACTTGAAACGGCCAAAGGCCTTTGCCAGGCAGGCGATCTCGTTCTGCTAAGCGGCAGGACGAGACGCTCTGGGAGCGGCGAAACGACACATCTCGACTGCACAAGCCTGCAAACTCTGGCGCGGGGATCTCTGCCTGATGCACCTGTCGTGAGCGTGTCCGACTACACAGGCGGCGATTATGCAAACAAACGAGTCGCTGTCATGGGGACGCTTGCCGATGCGATGCAAGACGATATCGATGCGCAATATCTCCACGCCACGCTGGCCGACAAGGGACAAATCGCCTATCTGATCTGGCAAGGCGCGCCAGACGACTTGAACGAACTGCGCCGGCAACAAGGCGCCACTGTCGTCGCAACCGGCATCGGGTATCGCAACTTTGGCGTTAGAGTATTCGCCCCCACCCCTCCGCTGTTGATTTCGGGGACCAACGCAATTCATGTCATAAGGAAAAACGACCACGATCCGTTTGACGTCCCTGAAATCACAACATCGGGGCCGTGGCGCGGCATTCCCGAATTCGGGAAGACTCGCAAACTGAAGGGATTAGTCTCCACACGATGGAACGGCAACTCTTTCTTGCTGCGAATGTCCAACGGAAAGTCCGCACGCGTCGAAACCTCTGACGAGAGCCTGCCGCCTTTGGGATCGACAGCCGAAGCCGTTGGACGCCTGGAGACGGATTTCATCGACCTATACCTCCTTCGCGCATCCTGGCGAAAGGCCAAAGATATGGGAATTCCACCCGCGATCCCCGTCGAAACCACTCTTCGGGCCTTGTTCACGAACAATTCCGGCAGCGGCATGATAAAGGCCGACAATCAGGGCTCGACATACCGAATTCGCGGCATTGTCAAGAATGTCGGTGCCGACACCAAGGGATTCAAAAGCATCCTTCTCGCCGATGGCGAACATTCCATCCTCGTCAACTGCTCCAATGTCAAAAATACATTTGAATCTGTTGCCGAAGGGTGCATTGTTGAAGTCACCGGCGTCTGCGTCAAGGACAGCGACATCTGGCGGCCGAGCTTCATGATCCCCCGCGTCCGAGGACTCTTTCTCGTACCGCGGTCGGACGCCGACCTGAAGGTCCTGCGCCGTCCCCCATGGTGGACTCCGGTCCGGTTCGTCGTCGCGCTGACGATTCTCTTCGGCGTCATCGTCGCGATCCTCGTCTGGAACGCGACCTTGCGCGTCCTTGTCGTGCGGAAGAGCCGCGCAGTCCTGCGCGAACAGGCGGCGAAGATCGAGGAAACACTCAAGATCGACGAACGCACGCGCCTTGCCGCCGAGCTTCACGACTACCTCGCCCAGAACCTGACAGTCATCTCGTATCAGATCTCCGCAGCGGAAAGCGCATTGGCAGCCGACAGCGCGGAGGCCACCGACTGCCTGCGGACGGCCGACCGCATGCTACTCTCCTGCCGCGCCGACCTGAGGCGATGCCTGTGGGACCTCAAGAGCGACGCCTTGAACGAACCAGAGTTCGCCAAGGCCATCAGGCGGACGTCCGAACCTGTTGCCGGCGACGCCCGTCTGCTCGTCCGCTTCGCGGCGAACCGCAGCCGGCTCAGCGATTCGACAGCCCACGCCGTCCTCAGCATCTGCCGCGAACTCGTCTCGAACGCAGTCCGGCACGGCAAGGCCGATAAGGTGCAGATCGCCGGGGAGCTGAGGGATGGTGCCATCCGCTTCTCGGTGCGCGACAACGGCGGCGGCTTCGATCCGGCGAAGCGTCCAGGCCAGGCTGACGGGCACTTCGGGCTCGACGGCGTCGCCGAACGCATCCGGCGCTTCAACGGACAGCTGCGGATTGACTCCCGCCCCGGGCGGGGGACGCGTATCGTCGTGACGCTCCGTCCAAAGGAACCACAGACATGAAACCCATTCGCATACTCCTTGTCGACGACCACAGCCTCATGCGGCTCGGTCTCACGACGTTGATGAAATACCACAAGGACCTCTGCGTCGTTGGCGGAGCCGACAACGGGCAGGAGGCGATTGAACTCGCGAAGTCGCTGAAGCCCGATGTCATCGTGATGGACCTCATGATGCCCGTGATGGACGGCGTTGAGGCGACACGCCGAATCCACGCCGAGCAGCCGGACATCAAGATTATGATCCTGACGACCTTCGGCACGTCCGCCGACGTAGCCCGCGCCGTACAGGCCGGAGCCGTCGCCGCGCTGATGAAGGACACGCCGAACAACGAGTTGCTGAACGCAATCCGGACGATAGCCGCTGGAGAACGTGTCTTCTCGCCGGAAATCCGAAAGACCATTGCCCAAGATCCCGATCCGCCCGTTCTCACGGAACGCCAAACGCAAATTCTCAGATTCGTTATGGACGGCCTTCGCAATTCGGACGTGGCGCGGCAGCTTGGCATCTCAACCGATGCCGTCAAGCAACACCTCAACGCGATCTGCAACAAGCTCGGCGCCGTCAACCGCGCCGAGGCAATTGCCATCGCCATGCGCAAGCACCTGCTGAAGCTATAGCCGCCGGTCATGATGGACCGTACGGCATTTTGGGGAAGCGCGGCTAATCTCGGGCAAATTCGCACATGTCAATGACCGACATTCTTTCATCTGACGCAGAAACGCGGGCAACTGTATACCGTGTTCCACCTGGTTCCACCGTAACGACGACATGAGCCCCCCTCCACGATTCGCGCATCAGAAGCGGCATAAACGCTCTCCCTGCGTCAACCATCATGCGTTCCGCCGGGAAAATACCAGTCACAATCATCCTGCGTCCTGGCAATATGGACTGGTTGGCAATGCGAGAGAGAGTTTCGGCATCGTTGTGCAGTTGATCCCATACACAGGACACGAACACCCGCGCATCAAGGGCTTTGAGCAGTCTTGTCGGCGAAGACCATGGACACGCATGGTGGTTCAGCTTCGCCACATCTACGCGTTCAACGGCGTCGGCAAGCACGTCCTCGATCTCAAAAACCCCTCCGCCCGGCAGATTCCAATGCGACGAAAAGTCCCCGGCTGTAAACAACTTGAACTTGCCGACAGTGAAGACCATGCCAAGGCTCATGCCGTTCTCATGACACTCCTTCAACTTTCCATTCCGGCCCGCAAAAGCATCGCGCACCTGTCCACCGACATCGGCGACCTTCCCATTTGCGCAGACGTTGCGGCATCGGAAGTCCCCCGCTCCGCCTCGCAGCGGAACTATCTGGTCGTCTACCCCTAGACGAAATTTCTCGACGGCAAGTCCATCGCGTTTTGCAAGGTGCGCATACAGATTCACCATGTTCTCGGCTGCGCCGCAGGAACTTCCCCACCAGTACGGCACGGGGTCAGTGTAGTCCGGCCACCCCCTGTCGATTGCACGCCTGAAATGCAGAGCCTGGGCCGCCTGGGCGAATCCGCTCAAGAAATATGTGCCGCCGCTCCAATCGACACGCCCCGCGTGAAAACGTCGACAACCCGTGTGGTCGAGATGCATGTGCGACGCAACCATGTAGTCAACCTCGTCGCCATTGGGGTTCACTCGCCTGACATACCGCGCAATCCACTCGCCAGCGCGTCGCTTGCCGTCTGGAAGCACCTGCACAGCGAGGGCTCCGCGCTCAATGGCATCATGATCGCCGCAGTCAAGAAGCATGGTCGTGGAATCCGGGAAGATCAGAAACATGGATTCGGCAACACCTGTGTAGATAAAATGTATCTGGAACATGCCTGGCCGCCACTTAGGAAGCTCGACGGGCGCCAATTCGCTCTTGCGGCCTGCTTCGCCTGATGACGGCAACATCCCGGACCCCGCACCCAAAACAAGGAGTCTTGAAAAAGACCTTCTGTCCATACGCGACAGCATCATTGTGCACCTCCTTTGTCCCAATGCGCCGTCAAAACCTCAAACACGGCAAAGTCGCCCGCCGGAAGCTCATAGTCTAACGCGCCACCGAAGGCTTGCAGTTCACGACCTGATACAAGCTCTTTCACTGTAGCATCTGCAAAACGCCCAATCTGCACGTGAATATGCGAGTCAAGCGAATGGTCAATCGTCTCGAACGTGTCGGCGAACTTGCGAACGCCGCGGTTGTTGAAAGTCCAGAGCCACCAGCCGCGCTCCGTCCTGCTCGCGCCGAACTGGCAGTCGCCATCGACTTCGAACGGAAACAGGTCGCGCTGAAGGCCCTCGAGCTCCTTCTCTACGGACGGAAACCTGATGCGCCCCGCCCGCATGTCGGGAATCCTCGTCTTGTCATACGGCGGCAGCATGTCCGCCGAAAGCCGGACGAGCCGCCCGCCGCGTTTCTTGTACGCGGCGAGGACGTCCTCGAACATCGACGGGTCGGCGTACTCGCCTACGAGTATCGCCGCAGGGTATGCGAAGAGCGCCTTTGCGAAATCTTCCTTCGGCTGCGGCGAGTCCGGCACGAGCACGTCGTACATCATGGCAAAGCGCGAGTTGTGCAGGTTCCCCTCCTGTATGCCGGCTTCCAGCCCCTTCTTCCGTTCCCAGCCCGGCGCGATCGTGAAGAAGAGGGCGTCCATCGCATAGTCGCCCGGCAGGACGGGGCAGCGTCCCCACGCAGGATTCCCGAAGGCGGTGTAGCCCTGCGCGAACGGCACGAGTATCGCGACAGGAGCGTATGCGACGCCGCGACGGCCCCTGTGCGCCTCTGCGAAGTCGTGAAAGTCGCTGAAGCTTCGCCCGCGCGAAGACAGGCCTGCCTTGCCCGATGGCGTGTTCGTGGTGAAGAACTGGTAACTCCACGACTCGGGTTCGACGGCATTTGCGCCATTTAGCCAAGCATAGTACCAGCAACGGCGCTGCGCGGAAGCGGATGTGCCGCCCTCCGGCCTGGCGTTGGGATTGTTCGCGACCGGGGCGCACGTGCGGCAGACGCTGTTGTTCATCCACTTGCCGTCTTTCGCCGGGCCGTTGAAGTAGTTGGCCTCGTACCATCCCCAGGGGAGGCCGAACTGCCGCGCCGCGCCGCGCACGAACATGCAGGACACGTCCCAGCGGTATTCCATGTCGCCCAGCGTCGAGTTGGTCGTCTCCGAGACAAGGTACTTCGCGCCGAATGCGGCCGCCACGTGGTCGAGGAAGTGAACGCTCCTGAACGCCACGAACTTGTCGACGTCGCCGTAGTGCAGAGCGAGCAGTCTCTCGACGTACCACCGGCACAGCCTGATGCGGTCGTACCTGTCTGACATGTCGAAGCGCTTCCACGTCTCCTCCAGCTCGTGCCGACGCTCGCAGTCCGGCATCTTCTTCGTTTTCACCGCGACTGCCTGCAATATGTCCCACCCCCATTCGCAGAGCGTCCTCGTGCCGATGAGGTTCGGGTTCTTTGTCTTGAAGCCAGCCCAGTCGTCGTAGTCGAGCGAAATCTCGCCGGACAGCGCCCCCGCGTACCGCTTCGCCCCGAACACGACGACGAGCGGGCGGTCCTTCTTCGCGGCGAATTCAAGCCCGTCCCTCTGCTCCGGGAGGCCGCAGTGCTCCAGAACCGTCCTCCACGTCGCCGCCTTGCCGGTGATCGGCGGCGTCTTGCCGTACAGTTCGCGCACGAGGCCGCAGTCGCGGAAGCACGGCACGTTCGTCAGCGAAGGGTTGAACCACGGGTCGTTCCACGTCGCAGGGTCGAGCGCGTACCCCGGGTCGCAGTACGGGCCGGAGCGCATGAACGTCCAGTAGTCGCACCCCATGACAAGCTTCGGACGGTGCCTCCCGCTCGTCTCGAACGGCTTCTGCACTTCCAGCCCCGCGCACGGATCGCCGCCCGCCGCGCAGACAGACGCAATGGCGGACAACGCCAGCAGAATCGAAATCGTCATGATCTATCCTCCTCTCCCTGCGCTACTTTACTACGACCACGAGGCCGGACTTGGACACCTCGGCCTCGATCGCGCCGTCCCGCGCGACGAGCCTGACGAAGCGGCTCTGCCCGAGTCCCGACGCATCGACAGTGCAGCCGATGTCGTCACCGGCGGAGATCGACGGGGACGCGACAAGCACGTAGCGCCCAGGCGCGGCGCGGTTCGCGCCCCTCGCGAAGCGCACGACCGCGCCGCCGAGCGCGACCGATCCGCTGACCGTCGTGGGCGCAATCGTCCCGTCGTCGCCGACCACCGCAGTGAAGACGCCACCGGGCGGAACGACCAGGTCGCCGTCTATCGTGCCGCCAGAGCAGACAAGCGACGCGACGTAGAGCGCGCCGTTGCCCGCGACCCTGACTGTCGCGCCAGCCGCGACGGAGAGGTTCGACACGGCAGCCTCGCCGTATTCAGAAGAGTCCGCGCCGAACCACTTCTTGCCGAGATACGCCTCGACCAGCTTCGTCTGCGCGACTGAAAGCCCGTTCGTGAACAGCATGTATTCGCCGAACTGCTCGCCGCCGCAGACGTGCCATGAGCCGGACGAATGATACGAAAAGCCCTTGGAGCCGAACGCCTCGAGACCGGTGTAAGAGGCGGTCTGGAAGCCGCCGGAAAGCGGCGTCGAGTGCGGGTCGGACGTCACGCCGTCAAGCGAAAACCTGTATGTGTGCGGATAGAACTCCGTCCGTGACGAATACGGCTTCGCCAGCTGCAGCAGAGCATAGTCGGAGGCCAGCGAGCCGTACGTTCCGCCGCGTATCAGGCCGTAGCCGTTGTTGTACGACCACTCTCCCCAGCTGCCGACGAGAGAGCCGCCGCCGCGCTCGCTGCCCCACACGGCTACGACGGTGTGGAGTCCCGTCGCCGCGAAGGTGAGGGCGCTCACGAACTTCGGATTGCTCTTCACCGCGTTCCACGCCGTCTTGTCGAGATTGCAGTGCACGCCGAAGTCCATGACCGGCTTCCCGCCGAGCGCGGCCTTCGCCCGCAGCGTCGGCCTGTTGGTGGACTCCGCGCAGCCAAGCACCGCCTGCGCATGTCCGGCGCCGCGCACGTCCGCCCAGGCGCTCACGTTCGTCACGCCGTCCACGACGTCGTAGGTGACGGAAGAGACGTCGGACGGGTCGAAGTGAAATGCCAGCCCCGCCGGGATGCACGAGGCGTCAAGCCGCGTCGAGGGAACGGACAGCGTACCCTCCTCCACCGAGAGCGACGCATTCCCCAGTTCTCCAGACGCGAGCGAGAGCGAACCTGCGCCGGTCTTTACGAGCGTCCCGCCCGCCGCAAGCGACACGGACGCGCTCGCGCCCGCCGCAAGGGCGATTTCGCCGCCGGAGAACGTGCCGAGGTCGCCGGCAGCCGCGCCGGAAGCCGTGTACGACATCTCGCAACCGTTCCACTTCCGCATCAGGTACGACGTGATCGCGACGCGGTCCGCCTCGCTGACTTCGTTCGTGTAGACGACAAGCTCGCAAAGCTGCTTGCGTCCGCCGCGGCCGTTTGCGACACAGTTGAAGTCGAACGTGTCCGCCGGCGGATACGGCTCGACCGGCTTGAGGTCTGTCACGACGGGAAGGTAGTCCGTCTTCTTGGTGGTCGTGTTGTAGTAGCCAAAGTAGGGATAGCACTGAGTCGTGTCGTAGACTTCGCCGTTTATGCGGAACGTCCCGTTGCGGCAGCATGCGTTGTCGGCCGTGTTGTAGAAGATCGCCTTCTTCTGCGCCTGCGAGCCGGGGTCGCGCAGCATGTAGTTGCCTGGCTCGCGCGACGACGTACCGAGATACTGCCCGCCGCCGTCCATGCCGCTTATCTCGTCGCGAACGCCGTCGAACACCTGGAACACGTGGCGGATGCCGTACACGACGTCTTTCCAGACCAGCGTGTCGTAATCGCCCGCATTGGTCGATGCTGCGCCGGAGAGGTTGCCGCGGAAGCGAAGGGCCGTAAGCCCGTTCTGCATCGCCACGAGATATGGCATGTGGACGCCGCCGGAGGCATTTGTCGCGAAGCCGTACGCCGCGCCGCGCACGTCGTCGATGCGGCTTACGAAGTTCGTCTCGCCGGACACTACGACGTCCATCGTGCCGATGCGGGAGCAGTCCACCCAGAACGCCGGGTTGCCGGGCATGGTGTTCAGGGCGACGCCGACCTCCGCCAGCGACGACGAGGAAAACGCGATCGCCGCGCCGTCGATGAGCGTCAGCCCGGAGATATCGCAGGGCACCGCCACGGTGAGTGTACCAGGGCCGGAGAGCTTGGCTCCCGCCGTGACAGAAAGCGTGTTAGCGCACATGCCGCCGGCGGGAATCCTTAGCGTCGCGCCTGATGCGATTTCTACGTGTGCGACGCCGGGCACGACGCCCGAATTCGCCGTGACGGCGAGTGTTCCGTCCGCCACGCTCAGCGTTCCCGTGTTCACGTCGCTCCCTTCATCCATCCTCATTGAGAACGTGCCGCCGCCTTCCTTTCGCAGGACGCCGACGAGTCCACTGAACGCGATGGCCGAGTGCGACAGTCCGCTCGGCACGGAGAGACGCGACACCGAGGACGCCGCCGCCGAAGTCAGGGTGACGCGGGCAAAGCCGTTCGTCGCGCCGGGCAAAGTCCCCGTCAGTTCGACGCGGCAGTCGCCAAGAGCCACCGTGACCGCCTTAGTCGCGTCGCTGGCCGCGCCGGAGAAGGCGATTCTGGCGGGGACGCATCCGTCGCTCGTGCCGATCGTCAACCTCGACGCCACCGTATACAGCACATTCTCTACGGTCAGAAGAAAGTCGTCGTCTTCCGTCCAGGCGTTGGCATGGAGCGTTATGTTGCCGGCGTGTTCGCGCAGCGTGAACGTCTGGCGCACCGCAGGGTTGAACGCGGCAAATGAAATGGCGGCTGCCGCGTCCGTCGACAGCGCCGGCTCCGAAACCTCAATCGTCCCGTCCGGGAATATGCGCTTCAAGAACGCGCCGGGCGGCAAAACCCCTGTACATGCAACCGACGTGCCTGCGGGGAGCGCATGACCGATGGAAACCGGCGAGAGGTACGGCGACCCTGCCGTAGACGACCAGACGCTGCTCGTCGGGGCGAAGAGCGCTTGCACGCCGTAGAAGCATATCTCTGCCGTCGCGGAGCTGATTCTGCTCTGCGACAGGTCGTTGACGCGCGTCGCGGCGGAACTCTTCGCGAAGCGGTCGAAGCGGAACTCGGTGCGCCCGTAGTTGCCGATGTACTGGCAGCCGTCGGCTATTGAAACCGTGTCGCAGAAGGACACATACCGCCCCTTCGTGCTTGACGACATCGTAACTGGCGCGTATATCGCGCAGTTGTAGTGCGTGTTGTCCGCCAGCAGCGTCAACGCCGCGTCGCTGACGACGGCGAAGCGCGTGCTGGCGTCGGAAATCTTCTGTCCGCTGAAGTAGAGATGTCCGACCGACACCGGAACGGCGGACGTCGCATACAGGACGTAGCTTCCGTAGGCCGGAAATGTCACCTTGTCGCCTGCTCCGGGGACGCCCGAGGGCAACCAACTGGACGATGAGTTCCAATTGCCGGCGGTCGTCACGCTCGTGCCGCGCGGCTGCCATGCATAGTCGGTGGCGGACGCCGTCCGCACCATGTTCCCCGCCGCAATCGCGGCGGCAAGCGTTACCAGAGCATTCTTCATCTGTCTACCTCCATCTTGCCTTCAATTGTCGCCGAAGCGAATGCAGCCCGGACTGCATCCTCCGAAAGCGACGACTCGAAATACTTCATTCCGGCGCAGTCCAGGGACGTCGCGCCGTCCAGCGGCGCGGCGAAAACCAGCCGCGCACGGTCGTGGACGTGCCAGCACGCGACGACGCGCCTGCCGCCGCGCTCGAACACGAACGCCCTTACGTCCGTCCACTTCCCGCCGGCGACGTCGAGCTGCCGCCATTCGACTAGTTCGTATTCCCCGGCTCCATTCAGGTAGAGGTGGAACTCGCGCTTCGGGTCCTTGAGCATTTCCTTCTGCGCTCGCGTGAGCCAGTTCTTGGCGCGCACGTCCTCCCAGCGGCGCACCGTCTCGAAGATGTCGTCGCGACGGCCATTTCTGCGTATGGCGTCGAGCCGCATCTGCATCGTCGCCGGGCAGTCGTATGCCGCCGCCTTGGACGTGCCGTACTCCCACATGTCGGACTGGACGCCGACAGTGCTACTGCCGAAAGCGGACTCGCCGTTGTGCCAGAGCCGCCACCAGCCGAAGTCGACGCGGGTGAAGTCCTTCGCGAGCCGCTGCGCCGCCGCCACGGGATATTCGACGATCTTCTCCTTGAACTTCTCAGGCGGGAACACGTCGAACGCGTTGGCCCCGCTCTGGAGATGCCAGCCGAAGTGCGACTTGGCGCAGCCCTCAGTGAAGAGAGGCATCCTGCCGCAGCGGCGGGCGCACTTCCACTGCGAAAGCGATATGTTGACGTTGCACGGCACGTCCACGTCTTCAGAACCGTCGAAGTAGAGGAACTCCATCCCGCAGTCGAACACCTTGGCGATCTTGTCCGCGATCTCGTCCTGCAGGGATGTCTTCTGGTCGATGCAGCAGCTGGTCGCCGCGCATTCGCAGACGTCGAGTATCCCGCCGCCGTCGCCGCGCCCGTGCGCCTTTACCGTCGTGCCGAGATGCCCGCGCACGACGCCCGTGAAACGATACGGAGGCGTTGTCGTGTAACCATCGTAGAGCATCAGCTCGGTGCCGAACTTGAGAATGCGGCACTTCGGGTGCATGGGCGAGTCGACCGGGTTCTGCGCGACGTAGACGTCGCACGTGCCGCCGGACGCCGGCAGCGGCCTTTCAAGCGCGAAGTACCTCTTCACGTTGAGGCGGGGGTCGGCCTCGGGCGCGACGTACTGGCTCTCGAAGCCGATGAACGTCTGGAGCGTGTGGAAGCCCGGGGTGACGCCGGCCGCCCGGACCTTGGCGAGGACGGCCCGCAGGTCGTCGTAGCCGTTCGGGAACTTGTCACGCCGCCATTCATAGTCGCCGAGGCGGCTGTATCCGGGATAGTGCTCGAACATCGCGGCATGATAGAACAGCGCCATCCTGAAGCCGCCCTTCTTCATGTTGGCTATGTGCTCGTCGACGTTGTGCACAGAAAGGTCGTCGGTCCAGTAGATCGAAGCGCTGAGAAGCGGGTTGCGGCGGCTAGCGACACCGCGTGGAAGGTCGTAGTCCTCCTCCATGTCCTCAATCTGTCCGAGAAGCGCCTCCCTGCCTGCGCCGGCGGCCAGAACCGCGACTCCATTGGCTACGATGCCGTTGCCGATGCCGGAAGGCGAGTCTGCCCGCAGCAGCCGCCAGCGCCCCCGCCGCTCGTGGTCGACGTCCATGTACGGCGTCGCGCCGACGACGGCGACGGCCGCCCGCCCGTCCCACTCCACGTTCAGCCAGTCGCCGAAGTTTTCGCGCTCGACGACAGGCAGCTGCAGCAGGCGGAACTCCTCGACGGGCGGGACGTCCATGTTCCAGTGGTAGTACTGCTTCTCCTGCACGGTGTTGGAGATGAAGCGCACCAGCTCGAACGCGGCGTAGCCTCGCCTTTCGACGACACGCACCTCGGCCTCGTACGGCGCGGTGTCGAAGCCGATGCGCAGGATGTCGCCGTCGCGCCTGACGCGGTTGGCGGGGTATGTCGTGCGCTTGGCCATCTGGACGAGGCGCGTCTCGTTGTTGAACGGGCGCTTCTGCGTCGCGGCGAAGACCGGCAGCGACGCCTCCGCCGCGATGCACTCCTCGCCAGTCGCCTTGACGACCAGCGACTTCGCCGTCGCGTCGGGGTTGATGACGAGCCTGAACGCCTCCGTCTCGACGACGACCGGCGTCCTGCCGTCGAATGCAGAAGGCAGCATCTCCACGTCGTCGACTCCGTCGGCGCCACGCGCGGCCAACACAAGCAGGGCGCAGAACGCAGAGAGGACAAAGCTACTTGGCATCATGATCGCCTCTCTTTCGCCTCGGCCTGGCGCAATGCGGAAACGTATCACCGGGAATGAAGCGCACCCGCCATGAGCATTCCGGAGTCGGTCGCCCCTCGATTCGCGCAATGGCATATTCGGCAAGCGTCGCGCCGTCTGCCAGCGGATCCACCTCCACGCGCGCAAGCGTGTGCGGCCATACCGGCGCGGCGCCCCTGTTCGACATCGTGATGACGCCAACGTCGCCAGGCGAACTGACGCCACGCGTCGCCATGGCAAGAAGCCCGCCAAACGCCACGTAGTCGTCGGTGAAGAACACGAGTTCAGGCCTGGGGCGACCAGCCGCGAAGCGCTCCATGAAGACCTCCATGGACCTACGCTTGAGGTCTTCAAGGTAGTTAAGACCCGATGCGTCCACCATGACAAACTCAACTGCTAGCCCGAACTGCTCCAACAGTTCCTTCTCCGCCCGCCCGGCCGTGTAGTTCGCAAGCAGCACGTTGTGCACTCCCGCCTGGCGAATCGCGCGCGCAACGGACTCCAGGGCACACAAGTTCGCCCTGCGCAGCGTCTCCAGCCCGGGAGCCGCCTGCACATCGACAAGGGCAAATGCGGGAATGCCATACATGGCAATATGCGAAGCCAGCTCATCCGCAGGATGGATGGCGATTATAAAGTCGACCTTCTCCCCGCAGATTACGTCAAGCTGGGAAAAGTCGGGCTTGCCGTTCCGATCCACGTCAACGGCAACGGGAATGAGCGAGTAGCCGCGCGAAACCATCGCGCGGCGAAGCGCACCCATCATCTTCGACATGTAGTAGGAGCCTTCCAGGTCCGCGCGGACGGCACAGATGACACGCCCCTTCCAGAGGCGGTCGCCGCGTGACATCACCTCGCAACCCACACGCGGACGCGACCGCACGAGATTCTCGCCCATGAGAATCTTCATCGCCTCTCGTGGCGCACGAATCGAAACGCCAAGTTCCAGTGCTATCTCCGAAAACGACGGGAGCCTGTCGCCAGGACTATAGAATCCTGTAAGAATTGAGCGTCGAAAACCTTCAGCTAACTGCATAGACAGATTCGCCTTGCTGTTTCGATCTACCTTGAATGGAATTGCTTTTCTTGTCATGATGTGGATAGCATAGCAAATATCGGCTCACGAAGTCAACCCCAAATACGTTATTAATGTTTCCTGGAATATCTTTATAATTTCGTTGTAAAGTTTAATATATGCCATTTATTATGTCGCCAAGGCATACTACTTACAACAGGACAGCACCTGGCGGCGATCTGCTCGAAGCTCGGCGCGGCCAACCGCGTCGAGGCGGTCTCCCTCGCCATGCGCAAGCATCTGCTGAAGCTATAGCCGCCGGATGCCGGCCGCCCGGCAGGTCCTTTCGTAGAGGAGCTTGAGCTCGGCCTCGGAAAGCCTCTTCGAGAATATCGTGATCTCGCCCAGAGCCTTATCGGAAAAGATCTTCAAGGATGACCACATTCGTAATCATCGCTCCATTCGCATTGCGCTTAAGCCCGCATGTCGTCACAAGAGTGGGCAGGATGCCCTTGCGCGTCCTGGTGGCGGCCCTGAATTGCTCAATGCGACGGAGCAACTTCGCCTTTTCATCCTGACTGAACGAGTACGCATCGGGGGCGTATTTCATTTCACAGACATTGATCATCCGGTCGCCACGGTCTATGACCATGTCTATCTGTGCTCCCCGTTCGCGATCCCCCCTGGCAAATCCTCGCCATGAATACACGTCGGCAAGAATGCCAGATATGCCAAGCGAACGCTTTATCTGGTCTATGTGCTGCAGGCATACGCGCTCAAACGCAAGTCCTCGCCAGCTGTTGATCCTTGGCTGGTTGAGCGAGAACGACCAGAAACGCCCGTCATTTCCCGTGCGGTTTCTGAGAAACTGGAAATGGAAGAGCGTGTAGTTGTCTATCAGCTGGTACACGGCCCCCTTCTTCGCCGCCCCGAATGCGCTGTAACGACGAAGGAATCCGCAATCGGTCAGCTCCTCCAGGCACGACGACACATCTCCGCTTGACACTTCGCCAAGCCCCTTGACCACATCCTCTCGCGTCATGCCCGCCTTCCTCTCACCGAAGAGGTTTATGATGGCAAAGTGGCGCGTCGGGTTCTTGAACAGGGACCGGAACACGTTTTCGAATTCCATCCGAAGCTCGGCGTTCTCTCCAAAGAACATGGAATCGAAATTCTGCGCGGCGCTCTTCCCCTCTTCAAGAAGGCTCCAATAATAGGCGACTCCGCCGAACGCCATGTAGCACTCGAGAATCTGCTGACGATCAAACCCCAAATGCTTGTACGCCACATACTGTTCGCATTCCGCGAGAGTGAAAGGGCGAATCGGCAGCTGGCGCGTCACTCTGTTGTGGAGACCTCCACGATTGCGAAGCACTTTCTTGACGATCCACGATGTCGCCGATCCGCAGATCACAAGAAGAATGTCCTTACGAAGACAGGCCCACGAGTTCCAGAACTGCTCAAAGGCGGGAAGGAATCCGGATCTCGGCGTGTCGAACCAGGGCAATTCGTCGAGAAACACGACCTTCCTTCCGCTCCCTTTGGCCTCAAGCAAATCCGACAATGCGGAGAATGCCTGTATCCACGAGCGCAAAACCTTGCACTTTGGAAGCCCTTGCCGACGCAGCGCTTCCCTGAAGCTCTCCAATTGAGTTCTCTTGTCTGCCTTCTCCATGCCTGAATGGTGAAATGCAAAATTTCCGTTGAAAACTTCATTGACAAGAAACGTCTTTCCAATGCGCCGACGACCGTATATCGCCACAAACTCCGACTCCTCCGACGCATATCTGCGCCGAAGTTCCTTTATTTCGTTCTCTCGCCCTATCATGGATTGCGCCTCCGGTTTACCATTTCTGACATTCAAGTCGCGAGTATTATACCACATCTGACTTGATTTGGGGGATTTGATTGGATATTTTTCCAGATACATCCCCAAATATTGGCGTTAAACTTTGATTTGGGTATTTTGCCGTGCAAAGAATAACCTTCTTCCCCGGACCTCCCCTAATAGGGAGTAGCGAAAACGACGTTTAGTCCACCGGAAGCTATAGCCGCCGGATGCCAGCCGCCCGGCAGGTCCTTTCGTAGAGGAGCCTAAGCTCGGTCTCGGAAAGCCTTTTCGAGAATATCGTGATCTCGTCCAGCGCGACAAGCCCGTCCGTCGAGCGGTTCTTCGGGCCGTAGACGCTGTTGGCCTGAACCCACAGCGGACGCAGCATCGCCACAAGCGGCGTGCACATCGCCTTCGACCACGGCGCGCCGTTGACCGAGACGTAGAGCGCGTCCGCCGACCAGGCAGCCGCGACCATCCTCCATTCGCCGACCTCCCAGCCCACGAACGAGCAGCGTTGCGAGACATAGGCCTGGAACCTCGCCCCGGTGTCGCGGTCCAGCCCGCCGTGGAGAAGCCAGATCTCGCCTGACTTCCAGTAGAGGTCGGTCGACTTGCGGAATATCAGGAACCGGCTGTCCGGCCCCTCGACCCTCAGGAACGAAGTGCCCGGCTCAAGAGGCAGCTCCCGCTTGCCGACGTCCACGGGCTGGGCCTCGCGTCGGAGCTTCACCCACACCACAGCAGCCCCAGGGCGCGTCGCGTCCAGCAGCGGCGAGCGCGGGTCCTGCTCGTAGCGGAACCATCCGGCGACACACGCCTTGCCGTAGAGCCCGTCCTCGAACGCCGCGCCGTCGAACGCCGCGCCGCGCATCTTCGTCAGCCCGTCCTCGGGGTCGACCGTGCCGTCGTCGAAGTTCAGGTGGAAGGTCACGCCGCGCGGAAACATGTCCAGCACGGGATTCACGCCCGCGGCAGCCGTCATGGCCGCGGACAGGCAGAGGAAAAGCGCGGACGCGTTGCGGAAAACGTTCATTTCAGCACCACCATTCTGAAGTCGGACGGATTGACGCTCACCGAGACTTCGCCGTCCGCGACCGGGACCTCGGAACCATCCTCCATGTCGTACGCCCTGAAGCCGGGCGGGAGACCCAGCGCGGCGACGTCCGGGCGGACGCGGAAAACGCCGCCAGCGTCGGTGTAGTCGCACACGACGAACGTGGCCTCGCCGCCGCGCACCGACCCTGCGAAGCCGCCTGCGGAGAAAGCGGACGAGAACCCGCGGTGCGCCGGGTTCTCGGGCCCCTCGAAACTGAAGTCCCGGCCCTCGACCTCGACGTCGCGGCCGTCGATGTGCGCGACGAGCTTCATGCCGCCGCCGGCGAGTATCTCGCGTGTCGGTTCCGACGGAAAGCCGCAAAAGGACGCAGTCGTCGATTCGCACGGCGTTGCCCGGCGCGCCCTTCGCGACGCGGCGCAGGATGTCGCCCGGCGGCAGCTTCGAGCGGACCATGACATGGCCGGACGAGGCGTCCTTGACGGCCCTGACCTCGACCTCGGACGGAAAGGCCTGCCCGTCCGCGCCGACGAGAAGCCTGTGGACGGCCGCCGAGCCCCAGTCAGGCGCCGCGGCGGCCGCAAGCGGAAGCGCGGCGACGCCAGCAGCTGCCAGCAAGGCGGACATCATGTTTTGCCTACACATGGCTCCCCTTCTTACAGAGGTCTGGGCAAGCGCCTTGCTCCCCCATGATTCATGCAGGCGTTGCGATCGTCAGGTCGTGTAGTCGGCGTTTATGTGCACGTAGTCCAGGGAGAAATCGCAGGTGTAGACGGAGCTGGACGCCTTTCCGAGATGCAGGTCGACCACTACCTCGAAGGCATCCTTGCGAAGCACCTCCGCCAGACGCCTCAGCTGGGCTTCTCCGGCCACTTCGCCGCGGCGAAACGCCCAGACCGAATCGTAGAACACCTCCGCCTTCATGTCGACGACTGCCGCGCCGGAGTAGCCGACCGCCGCGAGCACGCGTCCCCAGTTCGGGTCGCGGCCGAACCAGCTCGTCTTCGCCAGCGGCGACTTCGCCACCGCCCGCGCGGCGCGCTCGGCCTCCTTCTCCGTCCTGGTGCCCCGCACAGTGACGGTCACGAACTTCGTCGCGCCCTCCCCGTCCGCCGCCATCTGCCTGGCAAGCGACACGCACACCGCCTCTATGGCGGAGCAGAAGGCCTCGAAGTCCGCGCCGGCGCGGACGATGCGCTGGTTGCCGGCCTTCCCGCTCGCCAGCAGAAACACGCTGTCGTTGGTCGATTCGTCCCCGTCCACGACCAGCCGGTTGAAGCTCTTCGCCACGGCACGCAGGAGAGCGCGCCTCAGCATGGCCGGAGAGACGTCGGCGTCCGTCGTGAGGAATCCGAGCATCGTCGCCATGTTCGGCTCGATCATGCCGGACCCCTTACTCATGCCGCCGACGGTCACCCTCTTCCCGCCGATCCGCACGGTCGCGCAGGCCTCCTTGGGCTTGGTATCGGTCGTCATGATGGCCTTCTCCGCCGCGAGCCCGTGCGCGGCGGTGCGGCCGAGAGCAGCCTTCGCAAGGCGCATCCCGGCGAGCAGCCTGTCCATGGGAAGAGGACGCCCGATGACGCCGGTGGATGCGACGAGCACGTGCCGCGGGTCGATGCCGAGCTCGCCCGCCGTGACGAGGGCCGACAGCTTCGCGTCCCTAAGGCCCTGCTCGCCGGTGCAGGCGTTCGCGCAGCCGGAGTTGGCGAGAATCGCCTGGATGCGTCCGCCGCGCACGACTTCGCGGTCGTAGACCACCGGCGCGGCGGCGACCTTGTTGGTCGTGAACATCGCGGCCGCGGCGCACGGCTCGTCCGCCACGACAAGCGCGACGTCGTTGCGCCCCTTGTACTTGATTTCCGCCGCGACTCCGGCCGCGCGGAAGCCCTTTGCGGCGCACACGCCGCCGCTGATCATCTTGTATGTGGCCATTGGAAGGAGGATTCCTTGTTGGTGTCTTTGAAGTTCTGGGGTTTAGTGCACGGCAGGGGCGGGCGCCATGCCGTCCGGCAGCTTCGGCGTTGCCATGTCGATCAGGCGGTCCAGTTTCGACTCTATGCCATCCAGCTTCGAGTCGACTCGCTCGAACCTGCGTTCGATCGCGTCGCAGCGGGCGTCCAGACGGGCCTGGATAGCCGCCGACTCCCTGACGACCGACTCCTTGACCTCCCGGCGCGACACCGCCCCGTCCACGACAAGGCGATACGCCTCCAGCGCCAGCAGCAGGAGCAGAAGCACGCAAACGGCAATCCGAAACGTCCTTTTCATTTTCATTGCTACACCATGCACATTCCAAGCAACGCTCAGCGCTTGTCCAGCCGGACGTACTCCCGGGGATGGAAGATCGGCTTGTACGCAGGGCGTATGATCGGGCCCTCGTTGACGAGCTCCTCCATCCTGTGCGCGCACCAGCTGACGCAGCGGGCGACTGCAAAGAGCGGCGTATACAGCTCCTTTGGTATGCCGAGCATGTCGTAGACGAAGCCGGAATACAGGTCGACGTTCGCGCAGACGTCCTCGGCGCGCGGATGGCGCGACTTCACGATGGCCGGGCCGAGGGACTCCACGCGCTCGAACAGGCGCATCTCCGCCTCGCGGCCCTTCTCCTTCGCCAGCGACTCCGCCTTCGCCTTCAGCATCTGCGCGCGCGGGTCCGAGATCGTGTACACGGCATGCCCGAGGCCGTAGATGAGGCCCGTGCCGTCGCCCGCCTTGCGGTCAGCGATCCGCTCCAGGTAGGCGGCCACGTTCGCGTCGCGGTCCCAGTCGCGCACGTTGGTCTTGATCTCGTCCATCTGACGCATCACGCGCAGGTTCGCGCCACCGTGGCGGGCGCCCTTGAGCGCCAGAATCGACGCGGCCACGGACGAGTAGATGTCGGAGTGCGACGACGTGACGACATGGGTCGTGAACGACGAGTTGTTGCCGCCGCCGTGCTCCGCGTGCAGGATGAGGGCGAGGTCGAGCGTCTCCGCCTCCAGCTTCGTGTAGCGCCCGTCCTCCCGGATGAGCATCAGCAGATTCTCGGCCGTGGAGCGCTTCGGGTCGGGGTTGCGTAGCAGGAGCGACGCGCCGTCGTGGTAGTGGGCCTTGGCCTGGTAGGCGTAGGCGGCGATGGTCGGGATTGACCCGATGAGGTCCATCGACTGCTCAAGGCACTTCTCGAGCGATATGTCGTCGGGCGTGCCCTCCGGATCGAACGCATATGCAAAAAGCACGGTGCGGGCGAGCGCGTTCATGAGGTCCTTCGGCGGATTGCGCATTATCGCGTTCTCCTTGAAACCGTCGGAGAGCCTGCGGTAGACGCCTATGCGGTTCTTCCAGTCCACGAGCTCGCGCGGCTTGGGAAGGTCGCCGAAGAGCAGGAGGTACGCCGTTTCCTCGTATCCGAAGCGGTGCTCGCGCCTGTCGGCGGCGACGATGTCGCGCACGTTTATGCCGCGGTAGTACAGTTCGCCCGGCACGGGCTGGCGCTCGCCTTCGTCCATGACGTAGCCGTGGACGTTGCCGATGGTGGTAAGCCCGACCAGCACGCCAGTGCCGTTGTCGTTGCGCAGGCCACGCTTGACGCCGTACTTGCGGTAGAGGGCGGGGTCGATCCAGTCGACCTTCCGGACCTTCTCCGCCTGCCTCCGCAGCCATTTCTTCTCTGCAATCATGCCAATCACCTAACTATGAGTGAAAACTGATGGATTATACCGAATCCTCCCGATTCTTGCAAGTAGGCAGCCATGCATCACAGGCAGAGCAGGACGATGCCCGCGAGAAGAAGCGCCAGGGCCAGCGCCTTGCGCCGAAGGTTCGTCTCGTGGAAGAAGCGCGCGCCGAAGACGAACGTCAGCACCACCGAGAACCGGCGCATGAGCGACGCGACCGATATCGGCACGTCCGGAATCGCAAGCCCCTTGAAATACAGCCAGTCCGCAGCGGCAAGGAGAATTCCGACAAGAGGGATTGACCATCGCCACTCGAACCGGTCGCCGCGGAGGCGGAGCGTAGTCCGGCCGGCGAAGAGGATCCCGTAGATGCACAAAAGGCCGACCTGGAACAGCAGCTGCACCGCCTCGACGTCGGCGCCGCGGCACTGGAACACGTACTTGTCCCACATCGAGGACATCGCCGAGCACAGCATTCCGGCGAAGGCGCACCACACCGCGCGGTTCCGGCGGAAGTCTATTCCCTCCCCGCGGCCAGCCCACGAGAACGCGAAGTAGCCCGCTAGCACCGCCGCCATGCCGAGGAGCTGTGCCCATGTCGGACGCTCCCCGTACACGAAGAACGCCGCCACGAACACGAGCGCCGGCGCCGACGCGCGGATCGGCGTCGCTATCGTCACCGGCAGCGTCCTGAGAGCCGTGAAAGTGAAGACCCACGAAGCGGCGACCACGGCGCTCTTGACGAACGCGAACACGGCGGCGTCCCGCGTCACCGCGGCGAAAGACGACGAAAGCTCGCCCGTCAGGGCAAGCCCCGACAGGAACGCCGCGCAGCCAAAGCTCGTGGAGCAGAGAAGCACGGGCAGCACCGCGTTGCCGCGCACGCTCGCCTTCTTGGCTATGTCGTAGAGCGCCAGAAACACCGCGCTCGCCAGTATCCACGCCGTCCAGTCCATGTCACGGGTATTATACCACGCCGCCTCGCCAACGACGCCGGTTTTGTGGTATAATTTGCATCTACACACACAACGCAAAGGAGAATCAAAATGCCGCAGGCCGTCACAAACGAGACAGCATCCACCGCAGCCGACACGCTGCGCAACGAGTTCACCAATCACCTCAGCCAGGGGCAGGACCTCTGGAACCAGGTCGTCAGCTGGATCACCGAAAAAGGCCTTTCCTTCGCCATAAGCCTCGCCGTGGCCATCATCCTGCTAATCGCCGGAGCGTTCGTCATCCGACTCATCGTCGCCGCAGTCGGCAAGGCGGTGGACAAGAGCGGGCGCGGCAACTCACTTTTCGCGACATTCGCGAAGAACGTCACCTCGAAGGTCTGCTGGGCGGTACTGCTGGTCACCATCCTCGGCAAGCTAGGCGTCAACATAGGGCCGATAATCGCGGGCCTCGGCGTCACCGGCTTCATACTCGGCTTCGCCTTCCAGGAGTCGCTCGGCAACCTCGCCTCGGGGCTGATGATCGCCATCAACCAGCCGTTCAAGATCGGCGACTACGTGGTCGTGGCCGGCCTCGAGGGAACTGTCCTGCAGGTGGACATGATGGCCACCGTGCTCGCGACGGCGGACAACAAGAAGGTCGTCATCCCCAACAAGAGCGCGTGGGGCGCGCCCATCACCAACTTCTCCGCCCTCGGCCGCCGCCGCGTCGACATCAAGATCGGCATCGACTACGCAAGCGACGTCGGCAAGGCGATAGAGATCGCGCTGAAGGCACTGGAGTCCATCCCCGGCGTGCTGAAGGATCCCGCGCCCGCAGTGTCCGTCGCATCGCTGGACGACAGCCAGGTCACTCTCAACGTCCGCCCGTGGTCGGCCGGCGGCGACTACTGGACCGTCTACAACGCGACCTGCCAGGCGGTCAAGGTCGCCTTCGAGAAGAACGGCGTCAGCATCCCGTTCCCGCAGCTCACCGTCCACATGGACAAGTGACGCGCGGCGGCGCGGATGCCGCCTAGCCGCCGCATCCGCGCAGGAAGTCTGCATAGCCCGGGTTCGACACGTCGAACCACAGCGGCACGTCTGCGTCGCGGCTGCGGGCGACGATGCCGTGCCTGGGCGTGCATCTGGCCGTCATCCCAGACGCAAGCACCGACAGCGCCTCGGGCGAGGGGTACTTGGACAGCAGCGCGCAGTCCGACAGGATCTCGCGCACCGTCGACACCGAGTTGTCCCGGCAGAAGTCGCGCCGCTCCTCCGGGCCCAGCGTGCGGTCGGCGTCCAGGTCGAAGACGTCGAACACACGGAAGTCGTCGCGCCGGTACCCGTCTTCGTAGCCGTTGCGGAAGCCCGGCCCGACGACCACGCCCTCAAGCACCAGGTTGCGTCCGCTGTCAAGCAGCCTCTCGGCTATTCCGAGCGCGAGCACCAGCCTCCAGAAGTAGCTCCTGTCCGACCACCTCACCTCCTGCCCGCCTATGCAGATGTGGATTGGGCGCCGCGGATCCTGCAGCCGGTTGCAGTAGAGCGTCGCGTTCAGCCCGTCTTCCTTCTCCGTGACGTCGAAGTGCATGTCCCGGAACTGCCCGAAGTACTCCGGATGATCCTCCAGGTGCGTCAGCCTCGTCACCTTCACGTAGTTCGGCGACCGCTCGCCGAAGAAGCACATGCGCCCGCCGCCCGACGCCTCCTCGCGCCTGGCGCGGCCGTCGTCTTCGTCGCGGCGACGCTGCTCCCTGAGCATGGCCATACGCGCCTGCTCCGCCTCGCGGCGACGCGCCTTGTCTACCCTGCGCTGCTCGATCTCCCTGTTCAGGGACTCGTCGTCGGTGGCTCCCATGACGTCGCCGACGTCGGTGCCGGCCGGAACCTTCCTCAGCTCTTCGAAGGGGTCGAGCCGCATAATTGCGCCCGGGTTGGCCCGGTAGGGGCGCGCCATGACCTTCGGCAGAACGTACACCCTGCGCTCGCCTCCGTGGAAGAACAGCTTCTTGCGGCGGTACGGGGTGCGCGCGGCGTCCTTGATGCGGGGGTCGTCGCGGATCATGATGTCCTTGCGCACGAAGAGCACCTTCTCGCCGGGACTGAACAGACCCCTTTTGACGCACACATTCCAAGGCGGGCACTTCTCGCCCTCGAGAGTCACGAGTACATGCCGCGCCTGGCGCGTGGGGATGTCCACCATCTCGCCTATCTTCATCGGCGCAACACGCGGCAGAGGCGGAAGATCCTTCGGATCCGACTCGCGCAGGCTGCGCACGAACGCCTCGTCCTCTGCCGACATGCGAGGCTCGTACCCGCATCGACCATCTGTTGAAACACCTGTCAAGACTAGCACCTTGCCTTTTGGGTGTATTATACCACAATCCAGGCGCTTGATGTTGGTTGCCTCGCAGGGACTCGAACCCCAACAAGCAGAATCAGAATCTGCGGTGCTACCATTACACCACGAGGCAGTCACGACTTTTCAGGATTGGCGGGGTCGACGGGGCTCGAACCCGCAACCCCCGGATCGACAGTCCAGTGCGCTAACCAATTGCGCCACAACCCCGTTGCTCCGAAAAGTGATGAGTATTGTATCATATTTTGTCCGCCCGCGCAAGGGGGCAGAATTACAGCGCGAGTCAACGGGATCACTACTCCACGCCGACGGTGTTGACGACGAGCCGCAGGGTCTTCCACGGCTCGACGTCCTTCTCCCACGGGCGGCGATAGCGGAACACCACGCGCACCGGCGTGCGGACGAGGCTCGTCACGGTGACGTCGAGCATTCCTGGCGCGCCGCACGTCGCCCCCTTGTCGCCGCCACGGTACTTGAGCGCGACCGTGCACTCGTTCGTGTTGGACGCCACGTCCCACTTGAAGCCCGTCGATGCATTCTCCTCCAGCGAGAAACGCACCGACTCGCCCATGCGCCGTTCGGCCACGAGCTCTTTCGGCACGGTGCCGAGCCAGAACTTCGTCCCGTCCTTGAGCTCAGCCATGGCGCTCGCCCCCGCAAACGCCGCCACCGCCGCCACCGCAACTTGAATGATGCCGATCCTTGCCATGATCATTCCTTCCCATAGGTTTTCTTGCAACCATTATACCACAACTTTGCGTCCCTCTTCAATTTGACAACGCATTGAGCTGCGGGGCGGGCGCATTTGACGGCGGTGGGCGGTTATGGTATATTAAGCGCAACTCCACGCTCATGGCTGTGCGCGACGGGAGGCCTGTGTGGGCGAACGACAACGAGAAAGGATGGTTGAAGATGGCATTCGATGGTAGAATCGCGATTTCCGCGCTCTTGGCTGCGGCGATGGCTGCGGGCGCCGCCGGGACCGAGGCGCATTTCGCCTTCACAAACGACCTGGAGACCGTCCACCAGGCCGGACGACGCAACACGGCCCTTGCGCCTCGGCAGGACGAGCTGGTCGTGGGCGACGGGTTCGCGGTCTGCGCCGGAAAGGACGCGACAGCGCTCGTCCGCCGCGCCGCCAAAGACTTCGTGGACTATCTCGCGGTCTCGATGGGCGTCAAGGGGGCCCTTGTCGAAAAGGCGAAGGCGCCGGGCGTGGCGGTCGTCATCGACGGGTCCATGAAGAAAGGCGCCCACGAGATCAAGGTGGGCGCTAGTGGCGTCCGCATACGCGCCGCCGACGAGCGCGCCGCCGCGCAGGGCTTCTACCGCCTCGAAGACCGCATGAACCTCAGATGCGCCCCGTTCCTGAAGCATGGCGTCGAACTGCGCGCGCCGCTCTACTCGCCGCGCATGTCGCACCCGGGCTACCGCGTCGACGTCTTCCCCGACGGCTACCTCGGGCGTATGGCGCACGCCGGCATCGACGCGATCGTCATCTACGTGAACGACGCCGACCTGAAGGAGAATAGCCGCGACCTTGGCGACATAATCCGCCGCGCGAAGGCGTGGGGACTCGACGCCTACTTCTATCCGAACCGCATCTCGACGCCGGCGCATCCCTCCGATCCGGGCGCCGAGAAGGTGTACGAGGACAGCTACGGCAAGCTGACGGCCAAGTATCCCGGCGTGAAGGGTTTCGTCTTCGTCGGCGAATCGGTGTTCTTTCCGTCGAAGGACGAGCGCGTCAAGAACAGGGGCGCCGCACCGTCGCCCGAAGACAAGCGCCCGCCTCAGGACCGCTTCGCCTGCCGCGACTGGGGCGACTGGCTGAAGGCCGTCCAGAAGGCAGTGCGCCGGAACATCCCCGACGCCGATTTCCTCTTCTGGTCCTACAGTTTCGTCTGGAACAAACTTGAGATTCGCCGCGAGATGATGGAGCGGCTTCCCAAGGACGTGAAGCTCCACGTGACGTTCGAGCTGGGCGGAGGCAACCCGCGCCCTGGCGGCTACGTCAACGGCCTCGAGGACTACACGATCGCCTCTCCCGGCCCCAGCGTGCGCTTCAAGGAGGAGGCGGCGATGGCGAAGGAACTCGGACTCGGCCTTTCGTCAATGGTCAACACGCTGGGCCGCACGTGGGACTTCGGCACCGCGCCCTACGAGCCGTTCCCGTTCCAGTGGAAGCGCCGGTGGGAAGCGATGCGCCCCTACCGCGAGGGGAACGGGCTCGTCACCATCATGGAGAACCACCACTATGGATGGATGCCAAACTTCGTCAGCGAACTGGCGAAGGAGGCGTTCACCGAGGGCGGGATGGACTTCGAGACGCACGTGCGCGCAATCGCCGCGCGCGACTTCGGGCCGGCCGCGGCAGACGAAGTCCTCGCGGCGTGGCGCGAGATGAGCGAGGCGATCTGCGACTACAGCGCTACATCCCGCGACCAGTACGGACCTTACCGCATCGGGCCGGCGTATCCGTTCACCGCCCTGCAGGACCGCATACCGAACGCGGACTTCCCGCCGCGGGCCGGCAGGGGCCCCAAGGACCGCATCGGCTACATCTGCCGCATCAACTACCTAGACACCAACTTCGCCGCGGGCATCCGAGACAAGTCAGCGAAGGAGCCGGCGTTCAGGAAGGAATGCGAACTTCTCAAAAGGATGTCCGCCAAGATGGCGGCTGGCGCGGACAGGCTTGCCAGGGCCGCGGACTCCGCGCCTGCGTTTTGCGCGGCGCGCGCCCGGCGCGAGGCGGGCGTTGCCTCCTACATCGCCTGCTGCGTGGCGACGTTGCTCCACGTGAAGGCGGCCGCTGCCGAACAGCTGGCGATAGAGTCAGGCAGCCTGGACGCCGCCGGCGAGAAGGCCGCCCGCGAACGCATCCTGGCGCTCGCCCGCGCCGAGCGCGCGAACGCGGCGAAGGCCCTGCCGCTCGTCCAGGACGACTCCCGGCTCGGCTACGAGGCGTCGATGGGCTACCACGGCGGCGAGGAGCAGATACGGTGGAAGATCGGGCTCATCGACCGCTTCCTTTCTGACAACGCGCACTGAGACGCTTAGGATTATGCCTCGAACACGATTTCGAGGCCAGGCGTCTCGTCCATCGCGTCGGCGCAGACGGCGCGCAGCCCCCTGGCCGCCGCGCCGGCATTGCGGAACACGATGCTCCAGCTCCCGCCGAACTCAGTAAGCACGTCGTGGAAGGCGTCAAGGTTGCGCCCGTAGTGCTGCGGCAAAGGCAGCTGCGCGGCAAGCGCGTCGTGCAGCCGCGCCGCACTTCGCACTCCGGCGAGATCGACGACGAAACGCCGCCGCCTGGATGCGTTGTCCTTCTTCATTTGACCTCCGTAAAAGTCTTGTAATGGTCGCCCGTATAGTAGATTCGCTGTCCGTCCTGCGTGAAGACAAGGCGCTTGGCGCCTCTTGGGCGCCCCTTGGTGTCTATGTCGCATTCCTTGTAGAACCCGGCCTTGATCCGCGGGAGCCGCTGCTCGTAGTTGCCGAAGCGGTCGCCGCCTATGGACTTCCCCGGCGCAAACGGCTCAAGCGGACCGCCGGTCCATCCGCGGGCGCGGGCTTCGCTTTTCGTGATGAAGTTGCGCGGCAGCGCGCCCTTAAACTGGCGTATGTAGGAAGAGACGTCTTCCTTGCTATTGTACTCGCCGTCCTTGACGACCTTCGCCTGCCCGGCCGCAATCGTCGGCGTGGAGGTCACGGACTGGATGCGCGCCTCGGAAACCGCAGAGGGATATCCGCCGCGGAACGACCTGTGGACCGTTCTCGCGCCCCCGTCAAAGGAGCAGAGCGCGAAAAGCAGGGAAAGCAGAACTAATCCAGCTTTCTTCATCGTGCCCCATTGCACGGCCACACGTCGACTACTCCGCCAGCTCATAGATCCATCTCCATTGGTGTTGGTTGTCTTCCAACACGTATTATACCACAATGACGGGATGCGTTGATTGTACTGCCTCTCGAATTTCCGCAATGCGAGCCACTACCAGCGGCGATAGTGGTAGGGGCGTGGATGGACGACCGGAGTCGGATAGACCACGGGCGCGGGCGTGACGACCACCGGCGTGGGCGCGACCAATGTGGGCTGAGCGACCACTGCAGGGGCAGGCGCCACGACAGTGGGCTGAGCGACCACCGTGGGCTGAGTGACCACAGTAGGGGCAGGCGCCACGACAGTGGGCTGAGTGACCACAACGGGATCGGGTGCAACGATATCATGCACGAGCGAAACCGTCGCCGCCGTCAGGCCGACAATGCCCGCCGCGAGACCGAGCCCGCCGCCATGGTGGTGATGATGTCCTCGCGCGAATACGCAAGTAGCCGTCGTCAGCGCAAGAGCCATAACAAGGATTTTCTTCGTGTTCATGATTTGCCTCGTCTTTCTGTTTCTGTCGAGCACCATCGCCCGACATAAATGCTAGGCGATCAAACACACTCAATCTGACATGTATTTTTGATGTAGGCGTGCATCACGGGGTCTGTCCACAAGAAATACTTTCATGTCATTATCCTTTCGTTTTTGATACGTGTATTATACCATTTCCGCCCTGAAAAATAAAGGGTTTTCTGCGTTTTCACCCCTGCCAAACCACACCCAAGAGTGTGGCGCAAACTGCCGCGGGCCTACCACCGGATTTATATAAATGCGGTGGTAGCGCCACTGGCCCACATATTATAATAAGTGGCATCGTGGGGGACTTGTCCCCAGAAATTCTATCCGCGTTTCAGCGGCACAAAACTATTTCCGCCGACACTCATCCGCGGCGGTTTGGGCACCGGTGTCTTCATCCCCGCCTTCGCGCGCTGCCTGACCACCGTGGCCTTGGCGTAGGTGGTCTGCTTCCCCCTCCTCCGTAGCCACAGGCGAAGGAGGATGCATCGCGGCTAATCGTCTTGCCTTCACAAGTCCCATGACACAATCCTTCACGACTATATCAATGCATCTGTCAATTTTCGATAGGGTCGACCTTTTGTTCAGACTTCACGCCAGGAGCGGAGATCGAAAGCCGTACGTTTCTGGGACTCGTCTCCGCCATATACGACTTTAAGGCTGACGTTCTCGCCAAATTGCCCCCGCAGACGCTCCATCGTCTTTGTCCAGTCACCGCTGAAGGTGGCTCCGCTCTTTATTTCGCAGAGTTGCGTCCCGTCACCAGTCTGTTCGACGATGTCGATTTCGTTTCGGTTGGAATCCCTATAGTAGTAGATGCGGTCTCCGCTGCATTCGTGGGCTATGCGCTTGAAGAACTCCCCGACCACCAGCGTCTCGAAAAGCGCGCCCCTTAGCGGGTGGGTGTCGAGCTGAGAGTCGTCCGTTATCCCGATGAGATTGCACGCGAGCCCCACGTCGAGGAAATACATCTTGGGTGCCTTCACGAGCCGCTTGTTGATGTTGGCGTGCCATGGCTGCAGAAACGCTATCACATAGCTCGCCTCGAGAATCGACAGCCAGTCGCCGGCGACCTTTGGAGCGATCCCGGCGTCGCCAGCAAGCGACGAAACATTCAGCACCTGCCCCGTCCTTCCTGCCGCAAGCCGGAGGAAAGTCGCGAAGGTCCTCAGGTTGCGCACGTTCTCAACCTCGCGCACATCCCTCTCAAGGTATGTATTCACGTAAAAAGACAATGCCTCCGCCGGATTCAGCCGCTCTTCGTGGATTCGCGGATAGAAGCCTCTCCACATCGCGGCGTTCAGCTTGAGGCGCTTTGCTGAAGCGCCAAGTTCAGCCAGTGAAAACGGCAACAAGGTGCAAAGGGCCGTCCTGCCGGCGAGGCTTTGCGAAATGCCGCGCATCAGCGCGAAGTTCTGCGAGCCTGTCAACACGAAACGACCAGCCCCCTTGCCCGAGTCGATGGCCACCTGAATCTGCGAAAGCAGGTTTGGCGCGCGCTGCACTTCGTCCAGAATCACCTTCTCGCCCTTGAACCGGTCCACGAACGCAACCGGATCGCTTTCGGCGAACTCCCGCTCGTTCAAAGCCTCGAGGTTTATGTACCGGTGCCCGGGGAAGCAGTCCCTGACGAGCGTCGTCTTGCCGCTTTGCCGCGGGCCGACCAGCGTAACCGCAGGATACAACGAGGCGTATTCCTTGAGTTTCTTTGACAGTATGCGTGTTTTCATGCGGCGTATTATACCATCTTTTCAGTCCAACCGGCAATGCAGATTTTACTTGCAAAGTAAAAATATCATAATTCATGGCTCTGCGTTGTGGGGGACTGTCCCCCAAAAATGCAATAGCGAAAAACAGGGCGTCGTGGGGGACTGTCCCCAAGAGATATAACCACTAAATACATAAAATACACGAAAAACGGACATATAGTGGGGTTTGTCCCTCGGCTTTGCGGGGGAGTGTCCCCATTGAACTTTGGAGACTGACGTTGCCATAATACGAGACTGGCGCGGGGTATCAGACACCTCGCGCCAGTTACCTCTCGAGCTACTGCGGCACTGCTGCTGTGTCAACGGGGGCGGACCTTCTCGCGTCCATTTTGGGAAAACGGGCCTGACCTGTTTTCCCAAAATGGAGAGGGCGCTTCATTTGCCGCCCCTTCCCTTGCCTGACCGCCCTTTCCAACCCTGACACGCCCCGCCGCCCTTCTTCACCGGCGGCGGCGTCC
>JAFRBA010000152.1 GCA_017405115.1 Kiritimatiellia bacterium | reverse complement strand
CGACTAGCAACTAATGACCAACGACTATCTTCCCTTCTTCGGGTCGAACTCGATCTTCATCGGGGTCTTGGGGATGGCGTGCGTCTTGTCCCAGATCGCCTTCTGGAATTCGTTGGTCGGCGGCGGGGCCCAGCCCTCCTGGCAGGCCTTCTTGTAGGTCGTCTCGAACCACGGCGTGACTCCGCGCTTCGGAAGTCCCCTCGACATCGCATAGGCGACGTCTATCCCGAAGTTCTCCTCCTTGATCATGTCGAGGTCCTTCGGCGTCATGATGTCAGCGCGCATGACTATCGGATCCTGCTGCATGAAAGCAGCGCCACCGACGAGGGCGAACGCTCTGAGGACCTCCACTCGGACACGCTTCGCAAGCGTCTCGCCGTCGCATCCGTCTGCCAGCGCGGCGACATTGACGACCGCCCAGCCGGCCTCAGGCGCTATAAGCAGCGACGGAACGCCCTCTGAGTCGACGATGGCCACGCCGACGTCCGCTCCAGCCTTCTTTAGGTCGGGTCCGGGGTTGAAGGGATTGGCCGTCGCAGCCTCGACATACTCCCATACAGGGTGTATCCTGTCCTCGACGACGTCCAATGCGTTCTGCAGCCCGGCCCGCGCAACCCTCTTCTGGGCATTGAGGAAGACCACCTTGCCGTGCGCGCTGCCTGCCTTGCGCAGCCTGCCGCCGTAGCGCCTCATCATGTTCTTCGCGTTGCGCTCGCGGGCCTGCTCGGGCGTAAGCCTCCCGCGCCGCGGCATTTCCATACCGGGTTTCTGCGGCTGAACCCCCGTGCCGCTCCCGGCCTCCCCTGCGGCGACAGCCGCCAGCGCCCACGCGGCGGCGACCGCCGCGACAGCCAATGTCTTCATTTCCCTGTCTCCTTCCTCTTGAGTTTCCTGTGCAGCCTGATGCTCCGCTTCGAGAAGTCGGGCACCTTCCACTCCGGAAGGCCCCTCTTCTTCCTCAGCACGTTCGCCGCCGCGAACAAGTCCCGCACTTCGTCGTCGGACTTCTCTGGATCGGACTTGGCCTTCAGGAGCTCGTCCTCGAGGTCCTTCTCGAACTGGCCGAGCTCGTACAGCACCCCGGCGTGCTCGTTCAGTATCTCGCTCGGAAGCTTCCCCTCCGATTTCCGCAGGGCCGCCATGTCCTGTATCGTCTCTGCGACCGCCTCCTTGACCGCGCGCGTCTCGTCGTCGTCGTCGGGAAGCGGCTTGCTCCCGTCCAGCATGGCCGCGAGGAAGTCGCGGTTGAAACTCTCCCCGAACTCGAGCCTGTCGAGCATGAACGCGCCGGGCTCCACCTCCAGCAGGCTCGCGATCTGCCTCTCTGCCGGATGGCGCAGATATGAGTACCTGTTTTGGATTCTGTAGACCGTCTCCGGAGGATTCTTGAGAAAGTAGACCCGCGCCTTTATCCCCGGCGGCATGTTCGTGCCGTACTTCTCCTCGTAGCGCCTGATCTCGGCGAGCCGCTTCTCCTCCTTCGTCGTCTCGCGCCTCTCCGCCTGCGCGGTACGCGGGGCGGCTGCGGGCGTCGCCTCGGCGATCTTCCCGCCGGCACGCGGCGCCTTGGGCTTTGGCGCGGCACCACCGCCCTGCCGAACCGCCCACCAGACGCAGGCGGCGAGGACTAACAGGACGAGCAGGACAAGCAGGACGGGCGGGACGCGGGGCTTTCGCGCTGCCGCCGCGCCGCGCTGGCTCTTTGAATTGTTTCTGTTCCAGGACATTGCCGCTCCTTGACTAGAGGCGGCGGAAATGGATAATATCAGAGTTCGTCAGGTGTTATGCCGGCGTCGCGCATGATTCGTCGCTGAGTGCCGGTGCTGAGTGCGCGTTTGCCATGATCAGGGACAACCACGATCTTGGGCTCACCGTTCTTCTTGAAAACCATGTGGCTACCGTGTTGTCGGACGATCAACCAGCCACGGGCATTCAGCATGAACGCCATCTGCTGGGCAGTCAGGGGCTTCATACAGATACTTCCATGACGCTAGAACCCGCCGGGAGATTCGTGCATTCATCTTCGAACACTTCAAGATACAACTGAATCGCCTCGCGCAGATTTGCCTTGACTTCGTCAAGCGTATCGCCATCGGTGTAGCATCCAGGCAACGCAGGAACCTCGGCGGAGTATCCACCGTCGGGCTCTTCATGGATTATTGTATAGAATCTGCACATGCCGAATACCTCCTAGGATGATGACATTATCCCATATTTTCTTTCCGCCGTCAACCATGCCTTTCTTTTGGGGTTTTTCATTCAAAAAGCCCGCCCGATTGCTCGGACGGGCCTTCCTTGTTTCGGTAGGGTCACGCGTCCCGCGTGACCGCAATCCGCTTACGCACGCTTCCGGCGAAGCGCGAGACCGGCAAGGCCGAGCGCAAGCAGAAGCCCGCTCGTCGGCTCCGGGATCGGCTGCGGAGGCATCGGCGTCGACGGTGCCGTAATCGTCCAGCCAGTGGGACCGCCAGTGGTGAACTTTCGCTCGGCAAGGCTCGTGAAGTCGGCATTGCCTGTAATGTGGTTCGACTCGTAAGTCCAAGTCTTTCCATCTACAGTCTTTGTACCCGTAATCACGATGTCCCATGCGATGTTCTTTGTCGAATCATCCGAAGGAATGTCGATTGACGTGGTTGTGACATTCTCACTGATTTTGTTTGAGCTATATGTCGTTACAGTCCCCGTAATGTTCTCAGTGACCCCGTCCGATGTCAAGACCATCAAATATGTCCATGTGACACCTTGGTTCGAACCTTCGGCCTTCATGCGGTCGGAAGTCGCCGTGCCGACGCCATACGAACTGGAAGTCTCGGTCGTCAAATTGGCAACCGTAGGACCATAGACCTGATTTTCACTCGCCCACCGAAATGTCGCCGCCTGCGACATAGACGCTGCGCAGACAATCGCAGCTGTAACTATTAGTTTCCTCATTTTTGTTTTCCTTTTTGTTTCGCGCGCTACACTTTGCAGCGCATCAAATTTAGTAAGCCCTCGGGAAGTTGATGTTTAGCGAATGTCCGCTGGAGAAACTGCCGATAAAGCCCATCCCGGACGGAACTGGCACATCCGTTGTAAGCCGAAGCTCGGATGTCGTGTCCTTGTCCTGCTCGATGATCTCCTGATAGTCTGCGGACGAATCGTACACCCACCAGCCAATGGCCCAGGAGAACTGGTCAATGTACTCGTCGGAGTCGTCGTCGAAGTTGTCAACCATCCACTCGCGCGAGATGTATGTGTAGCGTATGGTGGTTGCGAGGCTGTTGGGGTTGAGGACGCGGAGATACTCGTTGCCAGGATCGCAATACTCGCCAGACTCGTCTTCACCTGCAATCGTCATCGCGAAAAGCGTGGTGTCAACAGGGAGCGGATTGTCAATCATCGGCGAGAGGTTCTCACCCGTCGCGACGGCGGAACTGGCTCTCTGAACGCTGCCGTTCGAGACAAGACGAAGCGCATGCCCGCTCGAAAAACTACCGATAAACGCAGTGCCTACGGTAATATTAATGGCTGACTTAACCTTTAGAGTGTCGTCCTGCTGGGACTCAACGAGTTCCTGATAATCAGCGGACGAATCGTACACCCACCAGCCAATGGCCCAGGCAAACTGGTCAATATACTCGTCGGAGTCGTCGTCGAAGTTGTCGACCATCCACTCGCGCGAGACATAGGTGTAGCGCACGGTAGTTGCAAGGCTGTTGGGGTTGAGGACGCGGAGATACTCGTTGCCAGGGTCGCAGTACTCGCCTTCGTCACCGACAATCTGGCAGTCGCGAAGGTCGTATGTGCTGGCGCCATTCACAGGCTCGAACACGCCGCCCATGACAGGAGAGAGATTCTCCCCAGACGAGATGCCCTTATAGCCGACGATGTTCGCCGATTCCACGCCGGTGGAAAAACCTACTGCGGCGCAGAGCGGGCCGTTTTGGGGGCAGCTGTTCGCTGCTTTCACACTTTGGGGACAAGCCGCCCTAAATATCTAACATTCTCCGCGCCTCTGCGGGAAAACCAACTGTCGAATTTGGGGTTCTTCCAAGAATTTAGGCTAATCACACCAGTTGGCTGAGAAAAGTCCGGGCTGGAACGACGGATGGAATTGATTTTTGAAAACAGTCTTCGCCGTCGTAATCTGCGTCCAGAACAACCTGAAAGGCATGCTTTGCGCTCGTCACCTTCTGGAAGTACGACAGGTTGCCGGCGATTGCCTCAGCAGAGTTCTTCACCTCGACAAGAAACCACGGCTTTTTGTCCCTCGCAACAAGAAAATCAACCTCTCGCTTCTTTCTGTCGCGCAGATAGAAAAGGTCAAACTCGCCAAATCCCAAGTCAGTCCAGCACTCAACGGCTTTGAGCAAATGGCAGGCGACGAATGTCTCGGCTCTTTTGCCGGGGTCGGATATCCCCGACCAGTCGCGCAAATACCATTTGGGAGTCTTTCGTATTGAACTTTCGATGTCCTTGTAGTAGGGTTTCACCGTAAAGCCGTAGTATAGGGACTTCAAGACAGAAACCCATTTCTTGACCGTCGGTTCACTAGCAGTGACTTCGTGGGCAAGTGAAGCCATGACAAGTTGCTCGCCCGTCCTGTTTGCAAGGATTGTCGCAAGCGCTTCTATCTGGTCGATCTCCACCGTCTTCGTCAAGTCGCGTATGTCTTGCGAGAAAAGCTGCTCCATCCTAAGCGAACGCCACTTGCGGAGGAATCGCGTCTGCCTGTTCGTGAAAGGTTCGGGGAATCCCCCGAATTTCAGAAGTGCGTCCCATTCGGAGACGGCAAGTTCTCGCGGCTGTCGAACGATTCGGTTTTCGTCGGGGATTGAAGAGTCCATAAGTTCCGCGACGGAAAACGGGTGTATTCTGTATGGGAAGTAGCGCCCCATCATGCTGTCGCCGCCTCGCTTGTACACATCCATCCTGGCAGATCCCGTGGCGAATATCCTGACGCTCTTCTCGTACACGTCGAAGAATCCCTTGAGAAAGGTCTTCCACTTCTGATAGCGGTGGATCTCGTCGAATACAAGTACCTTGCCGGAGTTTACCTGTTCATCCAAGGCAAGAGACTGACCGACGGCCCTTGCACCTTTGAGAACAAGCAGTCTCGTTTCCTTTTCCTCCCAGTTCAAGTAGTCCGAGGCAAATGTCTTGGCGATTGTAGTCTTGCCCACCTGCCTTGGGCCGGAAAGGAAAACCATCTGGCGATACACTCCCAGATGTTCCCGAACGATGGTCTCATAAATTCTTCTCACGTTTTTCATGGTACATATTTTACTATGTTTATCCGAAGTCCGTCAAGTGCAATTCTAAACAATCATTTAGAATTGTTCTGCACAATAATAAATGATGCTTTAGAATTGTACCATACAACCTAACCGACTTTTGCTCCACGGCGTATCTTGGTTTTACGCTGTCGCAATGAGCAGAGCGGGCGGTTTACAGCAGATCCAGGACGCGGACGGCGCCGATGTTCGGCTGGGCGGGATCGGCGTAGTAGCGCGTGATGGTCTTTATGTCGTCGCCGGAGAGCGAGACGGCGATCTCCGCGCCGAACCTCTGGTAGACATGGTCGATGCATATCTTCCGAAGCTCGTATGCGCCCTTGCTCCCCCTGAAGCCCATCATGCGAAGCTCCCGGTTGATGTCGTCGAACGTCTCATCCGTGACGTCCAGGCACTGGACCCCGCCGTAGTCCTCGAGCTTCCGCCATATGTCCTCATGTATCGGCCAGTAGACGCGGCGGCCGGACGACAGTTCGGTCTTGTGCGGCGTGTAGTTGAGGTAGTGCCTTTCGTCCTTCTTTACGAAGTTCTCCTCCCTCAGCCGCAGCACGTCGCCGTTCCGCATCGCGAACTCGAGCATCATCGTCGCAGCGAACCAGTGCTCCCCAGTCAGCTTCTTGTACCATGCCTTGACCCGCGAAAGCATCTCCGAAGAGGGCCGCACATAGCGCGGAGCCTGCGCGCGGAAGGTCGGCATGTCGAGCGGCGGGATGTCCCATCCGGCATCAAGGTAGTATGGCTTGCACCACTTTGCGAACACGCCGCGCAGCTGGCAGACGTAGCTCCAGGCCGAGATGCGCGTGAGGCCGCGCCCCATGAACTCCGCCAGGGCCGCGTCGATTTTCCTGCGTGTGAGCGCGGTGACGGGCGAGTCCAGCCCGATACCCGCCGCGCGGCAGACGTTTGCCGCGCCGCGAAGGGCGTTCGCGACGGTGTTGTTCCCAGGCCGTCCTGTTTTCATCCGCTCGGTGTGCGCCACCACCTGGTAGCATTTCATCACTTGGGAGATCGTTGGTGTCATGTGCTTGCCTTTCTGCCCGCTTTAGGGGGCAAAGGGGTATTATACGGCGAAGACACACTGCTGGGTATTTTTGATATAATTCAAGGCATGTGGCGATGACAACGGCAGGGCCACATGCAACAAAAGAAGGAGAAGGGCAACATGAAGATTGGTTTCTTCGGCGCAGGCAAGATGGCGGAGGGCATACTCTCCGCGATTCCGGACAAGAAGTCGGTCGTGATGGCGGAGCGCATCCCGGAGCGCGCGGCGGAGCTGGCATCGAAGTACGGCGTCGCGACGACCGGCGACGTCAAGGAGGTGGCGAAGAAGGCGAAGCTCGTCTTCCTCGCGGTGAAGCCGCAGGACGTCGACTCCGTCGCTGCGGAGGTGAAGCCTCTGCTCGGGCCGGACCAGACTCTCGTCTCCATAGTGGCCGGCAAGACGCTCGCCAAGCTGCGCTCCGCTTTCGGCCCCAAGCCCGGCCTTGTCCGCGTGATGCCCAACCTCGCGCTCCGCGCGAACGCCGGCATGTGCGCGATCTGCGCGACGCCGAAGACGGCGAAGTCCGCCGTCGCGGCTGTCGAGAAGATCCTCGGCGGCGCAGGGGCGACGGTTGTCCTGAAGGAGCGCGACTTCGACGCGGTGACCGCGCTTTCCGGTTCTGGCCCCGCCTATTTCGCGTACATGGAGGAGGCGATGGCCGAAGGCGGCGTGAAGCTCGGCCTGAAGCCGTCCGTCGCGCGTCTGCTTGCCGAGCAGACGATGTACGGCACGGCGAAGTTCCTGCGCGAGAGCGGCATGGAGCTCCGTCCGTTCATCGAGGGCGTCTGCACGAAGGGCGGCACGACCGCCGCCGGCATGAAGAAGCTCGGCAGGCCCGCGTTCAAGAAGATCGTCGCCGACACGCTCGCCGCGGCCGCCGCGCGCTCGCGGGAGCTGGCGTAGGGCGGCGGCGCGGGGGTTCCGTGCCTGAAGCCGTGGGAGAAGGGGCCTTTTCGCGGTCCGCCGCCATGCTGGGCGATGCGGCCATGCGGCGCCTCGCCGATGCGCGGGTGCTCGTCGTCGGCGCAGGAGGCGTCGGCAGCTGGTGCGCCGAGGCGCTCGTCCGCACCGGCGTTGGGCATCTTGCTGTTATGGACGATGACGTCGTCGCGGTGTCGAACCTGAACAGGCAGTGTCCGGCCACGGCGGAGACGGTCGGCCGGCGCAAGGTTGACGCGATGCGCGAGCGCCTTCTGGCGGTGAACCCCTCGTGCGACGTCGCGGCGCTGGCTGTGCGCTTCACCGGCGCCGAGGACATCGGCGGGTTCGACGCGGTCGTGGATGCGATCGACAGCGTGGACTGCAAGGCCGCGCTGATAATGAAGGCCGCAGAGCTGGGGATCTACGTCGTTTCGAGCATGGGCGCGGCGCTTCGGGCCGATCCGACGAAGGTCCGCGTCTCGCGCTTCGACAAGGTGGTCGGAGACGGCCTGGCGCGCGCCCTCAGGCGGCGTTTCCGGGCTGGCGGACGCAATCCGCCGCGCTTCGAGTGCGTATGGAGCGAGGAGCCGCCGCGTGACTGCGCCGAGCGCGGCAGCCTCATGCAGGTTACGGCCACGTTCGGCATGTGCCTCGCCGCCCGCGTCATCGACAAGATAACCTCATGAGGTCCACGGCATGAGACACCTTCGTGAATGGTGGAAAAGTGGAAGAGTGGAATGGTGGAAAAGCGTTGAATTATCACCTTCAGTTTTTTTCGCCTTCCGTCTTTGTGATGGATCGGCGGTATTCGCGCATTGTCATGTTGAAGCGCTTCTTGAAGAGGTTCTTCAGGTAGGTCGAATTGGCGAAGCCGCATTCCGCGGCGATTGCGTCCATGGGCTCCTTGGTTGACCTGAGGAGCCGCTTCACTTCCTCGAGGCGCGTCGAGATGAGCATCTTGCCTATGGAGGTTCCCTGGAGCTCCCGGAACCTGAGGTCGGCAAGGCGACGGGAGCACCCGAGGTGGCGTACGACGTCCGCCGCGCCTATTCCCTTCAGCGCGTTGTGGCGGATGTACGCGACGGCGCGCTGGACGAGCTTGCCCGACTGCGAGATCTCCGCCGTGGAATCTCTGCGCACCACGGCCTTCACCCCGACCAGCAGGTCCGGACGGGCGGAGCTGTCCGCAGGGATGCCGCGCCCGGCCGACGACATGAGGCGTCCGAGCGCGTCTGCAGCGAGGAAGCCCTCCTGTTCGAAGTCCGGCTGCACGGAAGAGAGCCTCGGGCGGCAGTGTTCGCAGATCAGGGTGTCGTTGTTTATGCCCACCACCAGGGCGTCCTCCGGAACGCGCAGCCGGTGCGCGCGGCACCATTCCAGCACGTCGTATCCGCAGTCGTCGTTCGCGGCGCAGACTCCTATCGGACGCTCGAGGCGGCGGAGGCGTTCCGGGGATTCCAGCTCGTGGCACCACAGGTCGCGGTCCGCCAGGGACTCCCTGAAGGCGCGGAACCTCTCGACGCTCCACTCCATGACGGCCGGGTTGTGGATGAACGCATACGAGCGGCAGCGCCCCGTGGAGAGAAGGTGGTCTGCCGCGGCGCGGCCGATTTCGTCCGACGAGTTGCGCACAAAGACGATGTTGCGCTGGCGCGCGGCGAGCGAGGCGACGTGGATGTCGAGGACGACCGTGGGGACGTCGCATTCTGCGAGCGGCGCGTAGACGTCCGAGAGGCCGCCGGGGGCTCTGCTGGATGGAATCGAGACTATGAATCCGTCGCAGCCGCCCGCGATTGCGGCGCGGATGCGGTCGGCGGTGCACTCCTGGGCCGTGCGAAGAAGCGTTATGTCCCAGTTGTGGTCGCTTCCCAGGCGGCGGAAGATGCCGGCGAGTTTCTCCTGTCCGGCGACGCCGGCCATTCTTAGCGCGATGACGACGCGTTTGCGTCCGGTCTTGTGTTTCATATTTCAAATTTCCTATTGCATATGAGAGATGATGCGGGACGATTGCATATGAGAGATGGATGCCATATGCAGATTGATCGCATTTTGTGAGGTGCTAGGCTTTGGATAATCTCAGTCATAAAGATGTAAGGATAATTTAAGTCATAATGATGCATGGATGATCTCAGTCATAAAGATGTATGGATAATTTTTGTCACAAAGATGCATGGACAATTTCAGTCATAAAGATGTATGGATAATCTCAGTCATAATTTTATAGCTGTATGCACGGTGCTCCATATGCGCTAAGCTCGCCGTCAGTCGGCAGGGTGTTCTGGAATCTGGAATCTGAGATCTGAGATTCCAAGGATACAGAACGGTGTGCTTCGGCAAGTTCCACATTAATGCTCGCATGATGACGCTTGTCACATTGGAGCCGTCCAGCTTCGCGTGCCTTTGCAAGACGGAAACATGGCACATCCCCAGAAGGGGTGTCCGGCGCGGTCATGGCGTTTCACCATCGTTCCGCCGCATATCGGACACTTCTCGGACGATGTCATGGCGGCGCCTCCCCGCTTGATGTCCTCGATGGCCATCTGGGCTTCGAATCTGGCCTTGGCGAATTCGGCCGAGCGTCCTTCGGCCTCCGCCTGATTGGCCGCCTGCGGGCCGAAGCGCTCGCGGAACTCCTCTTTGGCCTTGGCAAGCGCGAAGTCTGTGCGCGTTTTGTCGGAGAGGTGCCGTTCGCCTTTTATGGACGTGTTCTTGAGGGCGTCTATCCAGCCGAAGAGCTGACGAGAGACGCTTTCGCAGAGGCTTGCGACGTTTTCGATTCCGCCGCGTTCCGGTTCCATTCCCGCGAGTCGGGCGGCGAACCTCGTCATTGAGCGCGTCTCGCCGCAGGAGCCTCGCGCGATGTAGAGGAAGTTGATGAGGTCTGCAGTCGTTCCCCGCTCGTAGCCTTCGGCAATGTTGTTGGACACAGAGAGCGCGGAACGGCGGATTTGGTTGACGAGGTCGCCGCGGTACTTGAAGGCGGGATGCGACGTGAGCTCAAAGACGGCAGTGGCTAGGTCTATGGCAAGGTTCCATACAGGTATCTCCTCGAATCGTTTGTATGAGGCCATGTGATTCTCCTTGTTGGTCTGGTTGATTTCAGATTTTAGATTTCGGATTCCACGTTAGTCTGGTTGATTTCAGATTTTAGATTTCGGATTCCACGTTAGTCTGGTTGATTTCAGATTTTAGATTTCAGATTTCATGTTAGTTTGGTTGATTTCAGATTTTAGATTTCATGCTTGATTGCCTTTCTGAGCTTTGCTGCTGAAATATGAATTTGGAACCTTGCTGCTGAAATATGAATTTGGAATTTGAAATGTTCATGATTTATTTTATATCTTGTCCTGTGTTTTATGATGTGCCTTGTGACTTATCCTTGCGTTAAGACATGATTTATGGAACGAGTGCATTATATCACATGCAGACATCTGAATCAATATGGAGATTGCCGAAAACATTACATTAAGTTGCCAGATAAGGTATTGTGGTTATTGCCGATGTTAGTGTATAATTCTCATAACTTTTAATAAAGATAAGGAAATGACATGCCAAGCTTAGCAGACATGCGCACGAAGGCCAAGGAAGCAGGCCTCATGAAGCTAGACAAGCTGATCGCTACGCGTCAGCGCATCCCCGACTGCAGCATCCCGATTCCCGTCGAGGAGCTTTGCCAACGCTACGAGAAGCTCTACACCGGCTGCATCAACGACGTCATGCGGGAGCTCTGCCTCCTCAACCAGAACCTGCCGAGCGACATCATGCCGCTCCGCGACGAGATGGTCGTGTGCGGCGAGGCGTTCTGCGTGAAGTCGGCGCCGAACTGCATGATCGAGGGCGAGATGACGTTCCGCGCGCAGATGCTGGACGACTTCAAGCCGAACGGCGTCGTCGTGTGGGACACCAGCGAAGACACCGAGGCGTCGCTCTGGGGCGGCGTCATGACCGCGACTGCCATCACGAAGGGAATCCGCGGCGCCGTGATCGCGGGCGGCATACGAGACACGAAGCAGATCCTCGAGCAGAAGTTCCCCGTGTTCTACAAGTACCGCACTTCGAACGGCTCGCTCGGCCGCTGCATGATAACGCACTACCAGGTGCCGGTGCGCATAGGCAAGGTCACGGTGAGGCCGGGCGACATCATCTTCGGCGACATCGACGGGGTGCTCTGCATCCCCAGGGAGATCGCATACGACGTGCTGCTGCGCGCAGAAGGCATAGAGCGCAACGAAATCGACATCTTCTCGTGGGTTCGCCAGGGCGACACGATAAGTGAGATCATCGACAAGGGGGGATATTTTTGAGTGAGAGGTGGAAAGGTGGAGAAGTGGAAAGGTGGAAGAGTGGAAGAGTGAAGAAGTAAAAAAGTAAAAAGTGGAAAAACAAAAATCAAGAAGGAGGAATGGAAGATGAAAGTGAAAGTAGTTGCTGCTGTGGTTTCGCTCGTTGCGCCGATGGTGTCGCTCGCGGGCTTCACGGTCGACCGCTCCGTGATGGGCGACGAATACTGGGCCATCTGGAACGACGGCGTCCAGGCGAAGATAGACGCCGACATCGAGCAGAACCGCAAGGCCGACGCCTCGTTCGAGGTATCCGCGCCTGACGGTGCCGAGGTTTCCGTCGACCAGCTTTCGCACGAGTTCCGCTTCGGGGCCCACATCTTCAACTTCAACCAGCTGGGCAAGAAGGAGTACAACGACGCGTACAAGTCCAGCTACGGCGACGGGGGGCTGTTCAACCAGGCTACCGTGGCCTTCTACTGGAAGGAGTACGAGCCGGTGCCGGGGCGTCTGCGCGCTGGCGGAGACTACGAGGACACCGAACGATTCTGGAACTCCATCTCTCGCGCGGAGGCCATGGATCATCCGTTCTGGCGGCGTCCTGCGCCCGGGCCGGTGATCGACTTCCTCAAGTCGAAGGACGTGCGGATCCACGGTCACATCCTGATATGGGGCTCTGCCAAGCCGGACTGGGTCTACGACTGGTACTGTCCCGAGAACGAGAAGCGCGCCTTTGACGCGCTCGACGTTCCGCGCCGCAGCGCGAAGGACATCCCGCCGTCCGGAAGCTGGGCCGGCAGCTACAACATCTTCTGGCGCAAGAAGTGGCAGGAGGCGTACAAGTTCGCGGACGAGCTATCGCTCGCGGAGATGGCGCCGACGTTCGCGAAGAACATGCGCAGGCTGTTCAGGAAGCGCATATTCGACGTGGCCGGAGCCTTCGGCGAGACGGTAGACAGCTGGGACGTGGTGAACGAAAGCTCTCAGGACTGGATTAAGTACCGCAAGTCCCGCACTCGCCTGCCCGTGTGGAAGAGCAACTACGGCATCATGCCGGGAGACTATCCGCTCGACGCGTTGCTGGACGCCAAGGAGGCTTTCCCCCCGGCGGCGAACCTCGCGATCAACGACTACAACATCTCCGAGGACTTCCTCTCGCAGGTGAAGGACCTCGACTCCAACGGCGTAAAGATAGACATCGTCGGCTGCCAGATGCACCTTTTCAACACAAACGACTCAATGCGCCTTTCACGCGGAGCAAAGAACATCAGCTGGGTCGGGACTCCCGAGACGATCCGCGCGAGACTTGACATGATGGCGAGGACGGGTCGTTCGCTGCACGTCTCGGAGGTGACGATTGCGGCGCCTGGCGAGGACGCGCGCTGCAAGCAGATCCAGGCGATCCTGACGCGCAACATCTACCGCGCGTGGTTCTCGCACCCGAAGACGATGGGCATCACCTGGTGGAACACGGTGGACGGTGGCGCCGTCAAGGGCGAGCCGCTCGTCTCCGGGCTGTTCTCTCCCGACATGAAGCACAAGCCCGTCTACGACGCGCTCGACGACCTCATAAACCGCGAGTGGAGGACGAAGACCGCGGTCAGGGCGTCGGGCGGCAAGGTGGCGTTCCGCGGCTTCCGCGGGCGCTATCGCCTGTCGTGGAAGGACGCAGAGGGCATGGAGCGAACCAAGCTGGTCGAAGTGAAGTGAGAGTCTTTTTAACCACGAAATACACCAAATACACTAAAAGCTTGGGCGAAACCCTGAGAATGGCTTTTCGTGTGCTTCGTGTATTTCGTGGTTTTGAAATTGCCTCATTCAATAGCCACTTTAATCATACCAAATACCGACATGCAAATGAGACATAGGATGGCAAGGGCCGCACTTTGCGGCGCGATTCTCATGGCTGCGGCCCATGCGGTTGCCGACGTCGTTCCGCCGCAGGGGGACCCGCCGCTGATGATGATACGCCTGCGGGGACCGCACACTGCGGACGACGCGCAGTGGGCCAAGACGTTCAAGATCCTGCGCGAGAACCGCGGCGCATGCGACGAGGTGTGGTTCTCGACGGGAATTGGGTTCCCGAAGATGGCGTGGCACGAGGCGCACGTGAAGAGGCTTGTCCGCTATGCCGAACAGCTGCGCTCCGTCGGCATCGTGCCGAGCCTGCAGGTCCAGGCGACGCTGGGGCATTCCGACTCGACGACTGCCATCGAGGGCGCCGACGGGAAGACCTGGGGCGGCTTCACCGGGCGGGGGGGCTTGGAGGACAAGGCCTGCAACTGTCCGCGGCAGAAGGGCTTCCTGGAGTATGTGCGCGAGATGGCGCGGCTCTATGCCTCCTTCCGCCCGGGCAGCGTGTGGATCGACGACGACCTGCGCATCGCGGGCCATGCGCCGGGATCCCCGTGGAACAAGGTGGAGGATGGGTGGATCGGCTGCTGGTGCCCGACTTGCATCGCGGCATTCAACGCCGAGACGGAAGGACGCTGGACGCGCGAGACGCTGGACGCGGCGATGGCGAAGGACGCGGCGCTGTTTGACCGCTGGGAGAAGTTCTCCTTCGACGGCATAGCGGCCGTGGCGCGGGCGATTGCGGAGGAGACGCACCGCGTCTCCCCGGAGACGCGGATGGCCTATCAGCATGGCTCGTACCGCAACGGCTCCCCTGCCGCCGTCTACCGCGCGATGTACGAGGCGACGGGCCTGCCGGTCGGTGCGAGGCCGGGCGGAGGCGCCTACTACGACTACAATCCGAACGACCAGATGATCAAGGCCTTCGGTGCCGTGAGCACGAGGCGGCGGTTCGGGAACCCCGAATGGGTCGCCGTGTGGTGTCCCGAAATAGAGACTTATCCGCGCACGTTCGCCAGCCGTACCGCGAAGGGCCTTCTGAACGAGGCGTTCGTGAACCTGGCGATGGGCATGAACGCAATCAGCTTCCTGATCATGGACACGCGCTACGAGACGGACGAATGGTACGGCGAGAACCTGCTGGCCCCGCTGGCCGCCGAAAAGCCGTTTCTCGAGGCATACCGTCGCCACAACGCGGGGACTGTCCCCGCCGGGTTCTCCGACGAGACGACCGCCAAGCCCGAGGCCCTCTACCGCTTCGCGCTGTCCGGGGTGCCGGTCCTTCCGGGGCCGGGCAGGTCGTGCGGGAGCGTTACGGACGGCGATCTCTCGTTTTCGATCATGACCATTCCGTCGGCGGAGCTCCTTGGGCTCCGGCGCGGGCTGGACGAGCGCGTGGGCGGGAAGACGCCGGTCGTGGTCGACACTCCGACGGTCGGGCTCGTCGTTCCTCGCGTGGCTCCGGACGGGTCGCTGCGGAGCGTCGCGTTCGTCAATGCGCGCATGGACTTCCAGAAGCGGATCCGGATGCGCCTTCGCGGCGTGCCCCCCGGTGCGGACGTGGCGACGTGGTGGGCGCTTCGCGAAAAGCCCGTCTCGTTGCCGCTGGTGCGCAAGGACGGCGAGACGCTCGTCGAGATACCGTCCGTCTCGGCATGGAACTGCGGCTGGCTCGCCATTGCGCCGCGCCCGTGACCTAGTTTCAGCATTATGGTATAATACCTACGTGTTCCGCGTAGGATGCGTGGCGACACGCATAAGTTCAGACTTCAAGGAGGTTTTATGACCAGAAACGGATTTGCCGCAAGGTCGGTTGGAGCTGCGCTGTTGGCGTTTGCCGTGGTACATGCCGCACTTGGCGCTACGGAGTATCCCGTCTCGACTCTCGAAGAACTAACGAACGCTCTCAACACCGTGTCGCGGACGTCCGGCGAGGCAGTGGTTACCATCGCGGAAGGTGTCTACGATCTCTCTGAAATGACAAGGATGCATTCGTGGGCGCAGCTGAGCGTGTCGAATGGCACATGGGGGCGCAATGATGACTATACAGGGTGATCCCTCTGTGTCACGCGACAGAGTTGTTCTTGATGCTGGTCGCGTCAGGCGAGTGTTGAGGATATATGGCTTTAGCGGCTCGACCACCACCCTCAAGAACCTGACAATCAAGAATGGATGCGTGAACGACGACTGCGGTGGCGTGAAGACCGAGAACTGGGGACGGTTCAATTTCGAGAACTGCGTGTTCGAGGGGAACCAGGCGTCATATCGTTCGTCAGCAGCCGGTGGCTCCAGCGATAGGTATTTCACGAACTGCCTCTTCCGCAGGAACGTTTGCGGCGGCGACTCTGGAAGTGGCGGCGTCATCGACGGGCCTAAGGGCGTCGTCGGCTGCACGTTCGAGTTGAACGGCGCATACGGCGACTCGCTCAGGGGCGTGGCTGTCAGCGCCTCGTGCCAGATAACGAACTGCGTGTTCGACTCGAACTGCAACACTGGACGTTGGGGTTCTGCAAGCGCCGTCTACCTGACGGGCAGCGGCAGCATCGTGGACTGCGTATTGACCAACAACTACTTCGGCACTTCGACGTCAGAGGGGGGAGCTGTCGAGATAACCGGTTCCGGGTCTGTCGTCAATTGCCGCTTCTACAACAACAAGGCCGGCGACAACGGCGGTGCTGTCAGATACAAGGCCACGGGAACGCCCGGCGTCATTTCCGGTTGCACGTTCGTCAACAATTCCGCGACGGGAACCAAGTGCGGTGGCGGCGTCGCGCTTTTCCCCGGACTGATCACGAACTGCATGTTTGTCGGAAACAGTGGCTACTACGGTGGCGCGATTGCCTACTGCTCGAACATCGTGGACTGCGTGTTCGCTGGAAATACCGCCGTCGGGAACGACGCAGTGCAGGACGGCGGCGCCGGCTACATGAGCGTGTTCAAGGATTGCGTCATTACGAACAACTCCGGCACGTACATGAGCGGGGCCTTCTCCAAGTGCAGCGCCTACCGATGCAAGATAGGCGACAATAAAGTGGTGAACAACCAGTCTCAGCACACCGTCGAGGCAAACGACTCGTATTTCGAGGACTGCGAGCTGTTTGGGCTGAGATACTTTGGCACTGGCTGGATTAACTGCGGCTTCAACCGTTGTGTCGTTCGGGACAACGTGTTTGTTGGCGGGTATGGGTATATGATAGGCGGAACGCTTTCTGTGACCAATACCCTGTTTCTGCGAAATGAGATGTATCGCATGTTCAGCAGCTATGCGGCCAACTACGACAATACGATAGTCAACTGCACGTTCGTAAGCAACAAGTACGACATACTTGCCCATTCCGCGTCAGGTGCATCCGCGACGCTGCGCGTGTTCAACAACTTATTCGTCGGCACAAAGACCCGCACGTGGACCACGGACGACGACGTCGGCGAGGCGTACGCAGGGTCTGTGTTCAGCAACAACTACCTGAAGACATCACAGCCAATCATCGGCGGCAGCAACATCAACGCGAGGGTGGCCTCAGCGCCGAAGCCGCGCCTGATGATGGATCGCGACCCTCTGCATCCGTATGCGCCGGACAGAAAGAGCGCGCTGAACGGCGCCGGTCTAGTTGAGGACTGGATGGCGGATGCGATCGACCTCGCGGGCAATGAGCGACTTTCCGACGGGAAGGTCGCCATCGGCGCGTACGAGACTACGGATCGCGGTCCGCTTCCGGGTTTCGGCATAATCTTCCGTTGAACAGCGGGGAGGCACGAAGATGGCGGGAACTGCAAGGTCGTGTGCGTTTGCGCTTTGCGCCGCGCTTGCCGCGTCGACAGGGTGCAGGACCGCGCCCGACATAGGCTGGGAGGGGCGGCGCGTCGCCGTCCTGGGCGACTCGATAACGGATCCGAACCAGAAGCACGAGATATACTGGCAGTATCTGGCGAAGTGGCTTGACTGGGACGTTCGCAGCTACGGCGTCGGCGGTGCGATGTGGAGCCATCTCCCCGGGCAGATCGACACGATGGAGCGCGAGATGGGAGACGACGTGGACGCTGTGCTCGTCTTCATGGGAACGAACGACTACCAGCGCGACCGTCCGCTCGGCAGATGGTACGACGAGACGCCCGGGGAGGTCGTGTGGCGCGGGAAGAAGGTCTCGCTGCCGCGCCGTTCGTTCAACCGCGACGCGAATACGGTGCGAGGGTCGGCCAACATCGCCATGGAGCGCCTTCGCACGCGCTACCCGAAGGCGCAGATCGTCGTCCTCACGCCGATACACCGGGCGTTCTTCCAGTGCTCAGACACGAACATACAGCCGGCGGAGGACTGGCCGAACGTCGGAGGCAAGTACATAGACGAGTACGTCGACTGCATAAAGGAGGTCGGCAACGTCTGGAGCGTTCCGGTAATCGACCTCAACGCGGACGCGGGGCTCATGCCGCTAAACGACTCGTGCGTGCCGTATTTCAGGAACGCCGAGAAGGACAGGCTGCATCCGAACGGCCTCGGGCACGAGAGGCTCGCGAAGGTCATCATGGCGCGTCTGCGCGCGCTTCCAGGCGCGTTCTGATTGAAAAAGCAAAGAAGGGGAAGCCAAGCCATGATGGACGCGGTTCTTGGGGGAAAGCCGGGGCGATGGCCTCTGCTCTGCGCGGCGGCTGTCGTTCTGCACGCGGCACTCGCCGCGGGCGGGGTGCGCGTCGACTTCGGCGCGGCGCGCGGCGAGGTGAAGCCGCTGCACGGCGTAAATTGCTCGCCGATGCGCCACGAGTCCGTCGACAAGGTGTACGACCAGTCCCAGACCGAGCTTGCGGCGGCGGGCGTGCCGTACTACCGCCTTGGCGCGACGATAGAGGGCTATTGCGAGATCAAGCCATACAACATACTGCCCCCGAAGGACCCCGCCAAGTGGGCGAGGATATGCGAACACGTGATCGCCCACTACAACGAGGGCTGGGCGGACGGCTACCGGTGGAACATCGAGTACTGGGAGATATGGAACGAGCCCGAGCCGAACTGGAGCATGTGGTACAAAGGCACCAAGGAGCAGTTCTTCGAGCTGTACGAAACGGCGGCGAAGCATCTCAAGACGAGATTCCCCGGCATCAAGGTCGGCGGGTACGGATCCATCGGATTCTACGCAATAGACGAGCCAGACCATTACTTCGGCTCTAAGGGAAAGGGGACCAACACGGCCAAGTACGCCGAGGACTTCCTGGACAGGATGAGGGACCGCCGGGCGCCCGTGGACTTCTTCTCGTGGCATCTGTACCTGAAGCCACCGTTTCCGATAGACCGCATCGCGGTCCACGCCCGCCACTGCCGGAAGATCCTCGACGAGCGGGGCTTCGCGGCCGCGGAGTCGCACTTCAACGAGTGGAACGTCGTTGGCGACGTCAACATGGACAAGGGCGCGAAGGACTGGGACGCGATCAAGGAGGTTCCGGTGGCTTCGCAGGTGGCGGCCGCCTTCGCGGTAATGCAGAACGCGCCGATAGACAAGGCGATGTACTACAGCGCCATGCCGTCGTCGAGCTACTGCGGAATGTTCTACTGGCCGTCCGGCAGGACGACGCCGGTCTACGAGACGTTCCTTGCGTTCGACGCGCTCTACCGGCGCAGGTGCGCCGTCGCCGCGGAGTGCGACGAGCCGAATGTATACGTCCTTGCCGCCAAGTCGCCGACTGCGGGCGAGGCCATCTACATATGCAACATGGGGAGGATCGCGAAGGACGTGGGGCTCGACGTGTCCGGTGCGGGGGGGAGTCGTTTCTCCGTGCGCCGCATCGACGCCAGCCACAGGGCCCTCGCACCCGACGGCGTATTTGTCCTCGGAAGCGATTTGCACCTGCCGCCGACGTCCGTGACGCTGCTCGAACGCGCCGACTGAATCATAAGGAGGAATGGACGCCCATATGAGAACGCTGCTTGCTTTGATTTGCATCGCCGCCTTGTCGGCAGGCATGCCATGCGCGGCGGTTGAGAAGGCGGTCGCCACCGGAGACGCCGTGACGTTCACCGCCGCGAATGCGGAGATAGTCGTGCGTCCCGGCGCGGAGCCGGTCGTGCGCTTTGCGGCGAAGGAGGCGAAGACGTTCCTATCCGAAGTGTTGGGGGCGGATGTCCCGGTCGTTGACGCCCCGACCGGCGGCAGGGCGTCCCTGGTGCTCGGTGCTAACGCATGGGCGGACGGCGCCGGGCTCTCGACCAACGCGATGGAGCGCGACGAGTTCGTGATCGCTGCGCGGGGTTCGCGCGTGTACGTGCTCGGCAGGGACTCCGCGACCGTCGATCCGGAATGGGTGCTGCTCCACGGTGGCTGGTCGTCAGTGTTGTTCGAGCGCTCCACCATGTTCGGCGTGTACGACTTCCTGGAGAGGTTCGCGCGTGTCCGCTTCTATTTCCCCGGCGAGCTCGGCACCATAGTGCCGAAGGCGTCGTCCGTCACGGTGCGCGGCAGCGTGTCTGTGAAGCCCGACTTCTCGAGCCGCTTCATGCAGGCGTGGAACGGGCAGTACATGGAGCCCGACAAGGGAGGGTGCAAGAAGACGCTCAACTACTTCCGCCTGCGCTACGAGACCTTCCGGCTGCCGTGCTGCCACGGCAGCAACGGCATGATGTATACGACGCGCTTCGGCAAGACCCATCCCGAGTACTTCGCGCTTATGCAGGACGGCACCCGCTGCACGTCCGTCGAGAGGGTCTCCACAGCAGTGCAGCCCGGGCAGCTGTGCTGGTCGAGCGGGATAGTGGACGAGATGTACCTGGACGCGGCGTCGTACCTCAGGGGCGAGCCGGCGAGCGTGCGCGGCATACCGTCGCGCTACGTCAAGGGCAAGTTCGAGTGGAACGGCAACTGCAAGTACGGGCGCTATGTCGACCTGATGCCGCAGGACGGCTGGACGGGTTGCCGGTGCGAGAAGTGCAGGGGGAAGAAGGAGGGGGAGCTTGTCTGGTCGGCAATGACGAACATCGCGTGGCGGCTCAAGCGCGAGGGGATCGCCGGCGACATCGTGAACATGGCGTATTCCGGTTGCAAGCGCATCCCCGACATGCCGTTCCCCGACAACATACGCGTAATGGTGGCGCCGGTCGGACCCTGGTCGCTGAACTGCCCGGACCTTCTCAAGGCCGAGAACGCGATAGTGGAGGGGTGGGCCAGGAAGCTCGGCCACAAGGTCTGGCTCTGGAACTACGCCAACAAGTGGGGGGTGCTGGTGCGCAAGGCGCGCGGCATACCGACGCCTGCGCCGCGTGCCTGGGCGGCGTACTTCAAGATGCTCGCGCCGTACATCGACGGCGCGTTCGTGGAGTCCGAGACGGACCGCTGGTTCAACAACCAGCTCAACTACTACGTGTATTCGCGCGTGTGCTGGGACAACGGGGTTGACGTGGAGGCGGTCCTCGATGAATATTTCCGCAGCATGTTCGGCGCGGCCTCCGGCGAGATGTCCGAGGTGTTCCGCCTGCTGGAGGACTGGTGGATAAAGGAGTTCGTCGGCAACGTGGAGGATTCCCCGATGGGACCCGTCGTGCAGCCGCCCAAGGACAGCGTGACATGGGGAAGGATATACTCGAAGCAGCGGCTTGACGGACTTGCTGCGCTCTTCGCCGACGCGCGGCGGAAGTCAGCTCCCGGCACGTTGGAGGCTCGCCGCGTCGACATGGTGGCGCGCGAGTTCCTCGAACCGCTGCAGGAATGCTCGAAGGCCTACTTCGAGACGCACGAGAAGCTGAAGGAATGCAGGCTCAGGCTCGCCGTGGGCGATTCGGCAATCGTCAGGCTGCGTCCGTTCTCGACGGACCCGTCGAAGCCGATCAAGGCGACGGTCTCGACGAATGTGCGCATATCGCGCACCTCAGACTGTCTCGTGTTCGAGTTCGACTGCGAAGAGCCGCGCATGTCCGACCGCTCGGCGGGCAACCACGAGGCCGACGACCCGAGGCTCTGGATGGACGACTGCGTCGAGGTCCTGCTGTTCCCCGACTCGCTCAACCCCGAGCAGTACTACCACTTCCTGCTCAACTCGTCCGGGAGCTGGGCCGACGTCTTCGAAAGCGACCCGCGTATCGGCGTCAAGTGGGACTCCGGAATGCGCACGAGCGTGTCGCAGCGGAGGGACGGATGGACTGGGCGCTTCGAGATACCGCTTGCCTCGCTGCCCAACCTGAAGGACGAGATCCCGTTCGAGGTGGCGCGCGAGAGGAACCTGCGCACCGACTCGAACATCCACCACCTCTACAACTGGAGTCCGTGCTCGAGCGGCTTCAACGACCTGGACAACCTCGGGCTTCTGATACTCTCGAAGTGAAATGACATTCGCCTCGCTACTGGCCGTTTCCACATTGTCCCTGACCGCCACGAACACGCAGGTCGTCGTGGCGCCGGACGCCCCGCCTGCGGTCCGCTTCGCGGCGGGCGAGTTGCGCACCTTCCTCTCGCGCGTCTTCGGCGCCGACATACGCGAGGTGCCGTCGGCTGAGCCGGGCTTCTGCGGAATCCACCTCGGCGAGTCCGCCGCGCTTTCGCGCGCCGGACTGTCGACGAAGTCGCTGGGGCGGGATGCCTTCATACTTGCCGTGAAGGGCGGTCACGTGTACATCGCCGGCAGGGACGACCCCAAGATCGACTCTGGCGAGCGGGTGCGCCGCGCGTGGTGGGCCTCGCACAAGTTCGAGCACGCGACGCTGTACGGAGTCTACACGTTCCTCGAGCGCGCCGCAGGGGTGCGGTTCTACTTCGCCGACGAGCTTGGCACGTGCGTGCCGCGGCGCGACGTGCTCCGGCTGCCGGAGGGGGAGAGGGTCGTGGCCCCGGACATGGCGATTCGCACGTGGAGCTACTTCACCGACGGAAAGTGGCCTGTGCCGCTGAAGGACCCGAAGTACCAGTGTCCGGCGGAGAAGGCGCTGAACGTCTACAGGCTCAAGGGCTCGACGTCTGGGTATACGTGCTGCCACGGGCTCAACGGCTTCAGGCTGGTAGACAGGTTCAAGGACTCCCATCCGGAGTACTTCGCGCTGCTCAAGGACGGCTCCCGCGCGGACCACGAGATCAACGGCGCATACGACGTCGGTCATCTCTGCTACAGCTCGGCGGTGAAGGACGTGATAGTCGAGGACTGCCTCGCGTTCCTGCGCGGAGAGAGCGCGGAGTCGCGCGGAATCAAGAGCATCTACAGGCCTGGAAAATTCGACTGGAACCACGGCGCGACAAAGTCCAACATTGACCTTATGCCGCAGGACGGCTGGCAGAGCTGCCATTGCCCGAAGTGCGCGGCGGCGCGGCGTCCCGAGGGCGAGAAGGCGCGTTCGACGGAGCTTGTCTGGGGGTTTGCGGCGGACGTCGCACGCCGGCTTAAGGAGAAGGGCTTCGAGCCGGTCATCACGATGATGTCGTACGCGGACTACGCCGACATCCCGCGTATAGACCTGCCGACGAACATCCTGCCGATGGTTGCGCTGACCGGCCCGTGGGCAATTTCGGTAAAGGGCAAGACGGAGGCTGACGTCGCGTATCTGCGCAGGTGGCGCGAGAAGCTGAAGGGCGGACGCGCGTGGATATGGACGTATCCGAACAAGGATCAGTGCAATGGGCTGAGGCTCCCCGGGATTCCGTCCTTCGCGCCGCATGCGTGGGGTTCCTACTACAAGGCGGTCGCCCCGGAGGTCATGGGGATATTCACCGAGTCGGAGGGCGACAAGTTTCTCAACAACGCGCTGGGCTACTACATCGTGCAGCGCATCTGCTGGAATCGCAGGACAGACGTAGAGGCGGTTATCGACGAGTTCTACGAGAGGATGTTCGGCGCCGCCGCCGCGCCAGTCCGCCGCGCGATGGAGACGTTGGAGAGGAAGTTCGTATACGAGATCGCTGGCGACCAGCGCTGGACGCCCATCGGACCGCAGGCGAACAGGCCTTCGGAGCACAGGCTCTGGACCGAGATATACTCCGCCAAGGTGACGGCTGGGCTGGAGTCCGCGTTCGCCGAGGCCGCGCGCGCCGTGCCGCCCAGTTCGCTGGAGGCTCGCCGCGTGGAGCTTTTCCGCAGGGAGTTCCTCGACGACCTCAAGGCCCGCGGCGACGAGTACCGCGCGTCGGTCGACGTTGGCGCGGCGGTTGCGCGGTACCGCGCGGCGGAGTCCGCCAGCCTCGTGTCCCCGAAGTGGTTGATGGACCGCCCGGCGGTCGCCGAAGACCGCGAGACCAAGGTTGTGGGCCAGTGCGCATACAGGATAGAGACGACGGAGAAGGCAATGTCCAGGTGGTCGCTCTTCAACAAGCTTCGCAAGGGGGGAGTGCTGCGCCCCGGGACGAAGTACAGGCTTTCGTGGTTCGTCAAGACCGACCTCTCGCCGCGCCAGCGCGGCGGCGGCGCGGCGATGTCGATAAGCGTGACAGGCGGCGAGGGGTACAAGAAGCAGTGGACGTTCCCGAATACGGGCAACTACCTCTCAGGGAAGGTTGACTGGATTCCGCAGTCTGCGACCTTCACAGTCCCGGACGATGCTCCTGAGTGGCTTGATGGCTGCATAATGCCATTTGTCCGCTATGCTGTCGGCACCACATGGTTCGACGGCGTGTTGCTCGAGGCGGTCAGATGATGCCGGGCTCTGTCCCGGCAAAAAACGCGAAGGATGGAGGGCGATGCAACATGACGACGGCGGAAAAACTGGTCAAGGTTCTGGCGGAGAAGAAGATGACGTGCGCGACGGCGGAGTCGTGCACGGGCGGCGGCGTGGGATATGCGATTACGGCAGTTTCCGGCTCGAGCGCCGTATTCTGGGGAGGGATCATCAGCTACGACAATTCGGTGAAGCATGGCGTGCTGGGCGTGCCGGAGGAAGTTCTGGCGACGAAGGGCGCGGTCTCGTCCGAGTGCGCGGCGGCGATGGCGGAAGGTGCGCGGCGATGTTTGGGAACAGACCTCGCGGTGTCGATCACAGGCATCGCCGGGCCGGGCGGCGGAAGCGCCGAGAAGCCTGTGGGGCTCGTCTGGTTCGGGGTTGCATCATCATCGGGCGTCTTGACCGATCGAAAGGTGTTCTCCGGCGACCGCGAGGCCGTCCGCACGGCGGCGATCGAACACGCGCTGCAACTTCTGCTCGCGGCGGCGGGTCCGAATCGCAAGGACGCGCCAGGGGAAATACAGAAAGGGGGGAGTGAATGGTAATCGCTGAATTGTCGGGCGAAAAGTCCTGAAAACGGTGTTTCGTCAGATCTACGTGCCTTGCGATATTGTTGGCGTGCAGATGGGCGTCGGCAATGTCGTATCCGCCATACGACATATACCCCTATCTCGCGGACAGCACGGACAATCCGCCGCTCAACTACACGAAGGTGTGCGAGCCCGGTCGGACGGGCGAGGAGAACGCGAGCTACGTCGTCCTAGGCGTGTTCTTCCCGCGGGCGTATCCTGCGCTTGCGAACTCCGCCTATGACGGGGACCTGGAGATCCCCGCGTACATCGACGGGCTCCCGGTGCGGAAGATCAAGGAGGCGGGTTTTCTTGCGTGTCAGAGTCTGAGGAGCGTGAAAATCCCGTCTACGGTCCGCGAAATCGGCGAGCGCGCCTTCTGCTGGTGCACGGCGCTAACCAACGTGACGTTCGAGGAGGGTGTGCAGTCGATCGGCGCGTTTGCATTCTCCAACTGCTATAATCTGGCGTCGGTGACTCTGCCGGCGTCGCTTTCGAGCATGGGGGAGGGGTGCTTCGAGAAGTGCAATGCCCTGCGGCACGTCTACTTCCGCGGCAATGCGCCCCGCGTGTCGCGCCCTGTTGACCCCGCCAAGCCGTGTCTTGGCGAACCGTGGTACAATGCGGGCGGTCCGTATGAACGCCTGAAGGTGCATGTCAACAAGAACTCGTACGGCTGGATCGCGCTCTATGTCAAGGGTGTGCCGGAGAAGTGACCGGTGGACTACGGCTACATGCAGGCCCATGAGACCGTGGCAGAGGATGGTGGCGCGACGCAGGCCGAGGGGACGGGCTTTGTCACGGTAATAACGGAGATAAAGGGCGGGGCGGTGGCTGTGCCGGAGGAGTGGGCCACACGGGTCCCGTCGTATGCCGCAAAGTTTGGCAGCGACTTCACGTCCTCTCTCACCAAGCCGTCGGGAAAGAAAGACGCAACGGGGAGTCCCATGCAGGTGTGGCAGGACTACGTGGCGGGGACAGACCCGACGGACGTAAACGACCTCTTCCGCGCGGAGATACGCATCGTGAACGACGCGCCGGTAGTTTCGTGGTCGCCAGTGTTGTCCGCAGCGGAGGCCGCCAGACGCACCTATACGATATACGGGCGGCAGACGCTCCTCTCTGGCGACTGGGCGGTCATTCCTGCAGGCCAAGAGGCGAGTTACAACTTCTTCAAGGTTATGGTGGAGATGAAGTAACTGTCCGGCCCCGACGACCAGGCGGTATCTCGCTAAAAGAAGCGAAGGGCACATGCTGGGGACAGTCCCTCCAGGTGCTAATCGTACGGAAATAATTCTCTCCCCAAACTGTGGTATTATGCTCACGTCCCGCGGGGACTGTCCCCGCCGGGCGAGCACAACCACAAGCGAAAGGAGAGGGCCATATGGCAAGGACAAGGAGGATCAAGTTCACGGACCGCGACGCGCTGCACCACGTCACCTCGCGGGTGTCCGGCAGGCAGATGCTGCTCGCGGGCGCGGGCGTCAAGGACGACATG
>JAFRBA010000151.1 GCA_017405115.1 Kiritimatiellia bacterium | reverse complement strand
CCCGGCGCATCGCGCGGCAACGGGCCCGCAAGGGGCGGGCCGAAAGACAAGGAGGTCATCATCATGGGAAACAGGGCTGTCATCACCACGCCGCAGCGCAAGGTCGGCCTGTACGTCCATTAACCCGAGGAAAAGACTAAGCCGAGGAATCCGCAGGGCACCTGCTAGATAAAGTGCCGATGCGTTTTCCTCGGCTTAGCGCATGCCCGAGTATGCTCCTCCCAGCTGTATCGCCACTTTATCGAAAGGAGTCGAAATGGACAACGTGGCAGTTGGCAGAATCTGGGAGACAGCGGAAAGCGAGATGAGGGAAGCGGGTCATAGCGAGAAGACGATCGGGAACTATCGCATTCTGTTCTCAGAGCTCGAGCGGCGATGCCCCGGCGGCGTTTACAGCGCGGACGCCGGGGCGGAGTTCGCGAAACCGGGTGCATATTCGCCCAGGTACGGCAGGATGCGAGCCCGCATCGTGAAAATCGCCGACCGATACGCCTCCGGCGATATGCCGTGCACGGGCAGGCCCGTCGGCGGCAAGACCGTCGCGCCGAAGGGTGCGGAGTTCGAATCGCTGCTGGAAGCGCTCGACGGGTATGCCGACGAGCGGGGCCTCGCGGCGAAGACCAGATCGGACTACCGGTACATGGCGTCGCTCTACCTCGTCTACCTCGAAGGAAGCGGGATGACGAGCCTGCGCGAGGCCAAGGCCTCCACGGTCGCGGGGTTCATCTCGCGCTTGTCCGAAGCCGGGTCGAAGTCCCCGAAGTCGCTGGTCGTGAGCCACCTGCGGCCGCTGTTCATCGTGGCCGGGCGAGACGACCTCTACCGGGCGACGCAGATGACCGGCGCGCGCCAGCCGCACGCCCCTCACCCGGTGCTCGACGACGCCGACGCGGAGGCGCTGGCCGCCGTTTGCGTCGGCGGCGACGTGCCGGCCGCCAGCGCCGCGGTGACGCTGCTGGCGCTGACCACCGGGCTGCGCGGCTGCGACATAGCAGACCTGGAGCTCTCCTGCATCGACTGGCGCCGCATGTCCATCTCGACCGTGCAGCGAAAGACCGGGAACCCCGTGACGGTACCGTTGCTGCCCGCTGTTGCGGGCGCCATCGCCCGCTACATCCTGGACGTGCGGCCCGACACCGATGATCCGCACGTCTTCCTGGGCTCGAGGCCGCCCCACGGGCCGTTCAGGAACGCATCCTCGATACGCGACCTGATAGAAGTCGCCTTCGCGGCTGCGGGGATCGAGGGCGCGCCGGTCGGGACGCGCGTCCTGAGGCACAGCGCGGCCACCAGGATGCTCCGCAGCGGCAAGGTGCCTTTGGCGACGATGTCGGCCATGCTGGGCCATGCGAGCCCGCTGACGACTGAGGCCTACCTCGAGGCCGACTCCGGGCGCATGCTCGAGTGCGTGCTGCCCCTGCCGAAGGGGGCGAGGGCATGAAGCGGGAAGACCTGCACAGCGGCCTGGCCGACGAGATCTGGGCGTTCAGAGAATTCAAGAAAGCGTGCGGCATCGAGGGCGGCGACCGTGACTGGATATTGCGCAGCATGGACCGGTATCTCTTCGAGACGGGTCGGACGGACATCAGCCGCGAGTCCATTGAGGGGTTCATCCGCCACAGGATGGACACGGCGCGCCCGAAGACCTACAACTGGATCTGCTATGTGCGCGACTTCACCAAGTGGGCGGCAATCGAGGGCGTCGGCGAGTACGTCGTGCCCGCCGGCAGCTACAAGACCGGCAACATGAGGAAGGTGCCGTACCTTCTGACGGAGGCCGAGGTGGACTCTTTCTTCAGGGCCATACCGTCCGCGTGCAAGAGCGGCGTGTGGGGCTGGCAGGCCGCCGCGCTCTTCGGCCTGATGCACGCATGCGGCCTGAGGACCGGCGAGGCGACGGCGCTCTCCGTCGAGGCGGTAGACCTCGGGGAGTCACGGCTGGCGATTACCTCTTCGAAGGGAAATAGGACGCGCGTGCTGCCGATCACGCCCGAGGTCAAGGGCATGCTGTCGGAGTGCCATGCGGCGTCGTCGATGGTGTTCGGCGAGGCCCGGGCCGGCTTCTTCGTGAACAACCTTGGCAAGCCGGTGACCGTCAAGATGGCGGGCTGGATGTTCTGCAGGATCTGGGCCGCCGCGGGGCTCCCCACCGAGAAATCCGGCGCGAGGCCCCGCGCATACTGCTTCCGCCACCGCTTCGCCTACGCGAACATCGAGCGCTGGGCGCGCGAGGGGCGGGACGTGGACGCGATGCTGCCCTACCTGGCGAAGTACATGGGGCATGCGCACATCGGGAGCACCTACTACTACGTCCACACGTCGCCGGACTTCATGTCGGGCTTCGCCGGCATTGCCCGCTCGACCGATTCCGTGATGCCGGAGGTGGGGTTCGATGACTAGGCGGAAGAACATGGAGGATGTCGTCCGTTTCTGGGCCATGGCCCGAGAGTGGCTGCAGTCATATTTGCCCAAGGTGCGGCGGGCGTCGACCAAGACGATCGAGGCGTATCGCGCATCGCTTGAGAACCTGATCGGCTTCCTGGAAGCCGAGCGCGGGATGGGCCGCGAGGAAATCGGGTTCGGCGCGCTCGGCCGCCCGACCGTGAAGGGATGGGTCGCCTGGATGAACGGCGAGAAGGGCTACTCCGCCAAGACCGTCAACCTGCGCCTGACGGCGCTGAAGTCGTTCCTGCGCTACTGCTCGGCCGAGGACCCGTCGCTGACAGCGGAATACGTGGGCGTCTGCGCGGTCAGGCCGCCGAAGGTAGCCAGGAAGCCCGTGGGCTATCTGAGACCCGATGAGACGAAGGCGCTGCTCTCAGCATATTCCGGAAGGACCGCGAAGGAACGGCGCAACAGGGCGATGCTGGTGCTTCTCTACGAGACCGGCGCGAGGGTGTCCGAACTGACGGGCATCAGGGTATCCGACCTGTCGCTCGAGGCGCCGGCCAGGGTCACCCTGATTGGTAAGGGCGGAAAATGGCGAGCCGTGCCCCTCGGCGACGCGTGCGCCGCGCACATGCGCGTATACATGGACGAGTTCCATTCCGATGCCAAGCCCGGCGACCCGCTGTTCTTCTGCGTGCGCGACGGCGCCAGGCGCGCATTGTCGACCGACGCCGTATCCCTCGTTCTGAAGAACGCCGGCGAGGCCGCTCGGGCATCCTGCCCGGGCATGCCGAGTCTGCACTGCCACCTGATCCGCAAGACGCGCGCGATGGACCTCTACCAGGCAGGCGTGCCGTTGCCTTTGGTGGCGCAGCTGCTCGGCCACGAGAGCGTGTCGACCACGTCGGGGTTTTACGCGTTCGCGACCGACGACATGATGGCCGAGGCCGTTCGCGCCGCGGCGCCGATATCCCTGTCGTCACGCCAGCAGACACTTGCCCGGCCGGAGCTCCACGCCCTCTACCGGCTGGACTAAAAAGTGGATGGCAAGCGGGCAAACGGGCCTCAGTCCCTAGGGTCTGCACTTGCATAAACATGTTGTGAGCGAAGAATCAACATCTATTGTTGATTCTTCGCACTAATGATGTTATCATCTGCGGAGAGAAGGAGGAGCCGATGAACTCGACAACGACAGAGCTGGGAAAAATGCTGAGAAAACTTCGAATAGACCGCGAGGAGACGCTTGGCGACATGGCCGAACGCCTTGGCTGCACGTCGTCGTACCTGTCCGCAATCGAGAAGGGCAAGCGGCCCGCTCCGGCGGGGTTCGCGAGCAAGTTGGCAAAGCTTTACTCGCTGTCCCCAGACGACGAAAGGGATATAGCCGCGGCGGCGGACAAGACGGTGAGGAACGTCAAGGTCGACCTCGGAGCCACCAGCGACGTGAAGCGCGAGGCGGCCCTCGTGTTCGCCAGGTCATTCGACGAGCTCGACGATGATACCTCGAGGCGGATTCTCAAACTGCTCCAGGCGAAGCGACGTGATAGCTAATGGAAATCACCGTCGAGCCAAAATCCAGGGAAGACCTCAGGCGACTCGCATTCTCAATAAGGAAGGTGCTGGGTCTTGAGGACGAGCTTTACTTCCCGATCGTGGAGCTGCTCGACGTGCTCGAGGAGACGCTGCCCGGATTCTCCTACGAAATCATCGGCGACGGGGAGCTTCCACCCGGGAAGCACGCCGAGACCGACGTTGAAACCGGCATGGTGCGCATCAAGCAGTGCGTGTACGACGGCGCCCGCCAGGGCAACGGCAGGGACCGTATGACAATCGCGCACGAGTTCGCCCACTTCATGACCTTGTGCTTTGTTGGCTTCAAGCTCTACCGCTCCTTCGATGACAGGCCGGTGGAAGCGTACCGCGATCCGGAATGGCAGGCGAAGTGCCTCGCAGGAGAGCTGCTGGTGCCCCATCACCTCGTAGGCGGCATGACCGCATGGGATGTAGCCGAGAAATGCGGCGTATCGGAACCTGCGGCGCGGTACCAGCTGAAGAAGAGGTAGGCCATGGTCGCAATCCAAGAACACATTCGCTTGAACAGGAGGGCCAATCCGGACAGCTATCCCTAAAATGCCGCGCGCGCGATCGGCTGTTGGTAGCAGCGACTCGCGCGCACTGGCTGGACTGGCATATGCCAATCCCTGACAAAGAACATTATGCCACGTCCAGCCTAACGATAGACACATCAGATTCTATTTTTAGATTGGAGGGCATAATGATGTCTTCTATGGAAACGCTCGCCCCCGAGCCGGGCGAGAATCCCGACCGTCGCAAGAAGCCGGCGCACCACGCCCGCGACGTGTTCCATGCCTGGATGCTGGAGGGGGCCGAATACGCAAAGCCCCTGGGGATGCCCAAGCTCGCACCCGTCCACGTCGACCCAGGCCGCCTCGTCGCGTTCTCGGATGCGATGGACCCGAAGTGGCGCGACTTCGACTGCTTCGTTCACTTCTTCGAGGATGATTGCAGGATCGAGCGCTTCTGGGGCAACCCGAAAGCCTACATCAACAAGTTGGGCAAGTTCCAGGGGGTCGTCGGTCTTGACTACAGCGTATGTTGGGACTTCCCGGTGGCGCTGAAGGACTACAACCACTGGCGCAACTCGGTCTGCACCTATTGGCTGCAGCAACACCTTCCCTACGCGGTGCCCCAAGCACGCTGCGAGGACGGGGATTACGAATCTGTGCTGGCAGGCTTTCCGAAGCACTCGACGATTGCTATCGGCGCGCGCTCCATGGTGCGCGACCTCGCCGACCGCGCGGTGCTGATGAAGTCCGTCGAGCACATCGTCGACTTCCTCGAACCGGAGAACCTGCTCTGGTACGGCAGCGACCAATACGGGGTCGCGGACTACCCGCGCTCCAAGGGGATTCCGGTGCACGTGTACCCCGCGAAGGGACGCGGCAACCTCGACCACCACGGCGGTGAGGCCTGATGGGCGGGCACAGCAGCGGCGGCCTGTTCCCCGGAGCTGCGGGCGGCGGGGCGGTCGGCGCCGACTCTGCGCAATCGGCACCGCCGGGATCCGCTGGTTCGCTAATCTCCGAGGCGCAGGCGCAGGGATTGAACATCAGCCCCGACAAGGTCGTCGGCATAACTAAGGACCCCGATGGTAAAATCGTCTGGCTCGAGACCGGCAGCGGAGGCAGCAGAGGCAGTGGGCTTGCGCATATAATCGAGGAGCATGGGAAGCAGTTTAACGGTCGAGGCATCAGCAACTCCGAGCTCCCCGAGTACCTTCTCCAGGCCGTGCACACCGGCAAGGTCGTGGGAATGCAGGGGTCGCGGCCGATATACGAGTTCACGTACAACGGAACCCGCCAGCGTGTCGCCATAACCGTGTCGGACAACGGATACATAGTCGGGGCCAACCCAAGGTCCCTGCCGAAGGAGGACTAACATGAAGACGATGAGAATCCAGCTTGAGTACAAGTGCTACCCTGTCTGGATCTACGACGACGAGGGACTTGTCGAAGACACCGCGCTTCCGCCAGAGCTGGCGAATGACCACGAGCTCGACGAGAGGCTCAGGTCCTTGCAAGACCGGTTCGATGCGACCTATGTCGACACCGCAACCGACTTTTACAACAAAGGCTTCGCATCACCAGAGGATGAAGCCGCATTCGAGTCCGACCTGAAGGTTGCCGTCGCTGAACTCGCCAAGAAATGCCCAGTGGGGTATACGCTGGAGTCGGCGCCCAGCTCAATCTGATAGAAGAGCTCGACTTGACCTGAGCACGCGATCAGGTCAAGAACGCTAAGCCGAGGAAAACGCCGCGGCGCTACATCTAACAGGCGCCCTGCGGATTCCTCGGCTTAGTCTTTTCCTCGGGTTAATGGACGCTATGCCGATATCTGCATAGGCATCCACTGGAACGGCGGGAGGGACACCATCGAGCCGCTGCTGCGCTACTGCGAGCTCAAAGGCTACCGCGACCCGGCCAAGGACGAGTACGGATGGGCCCGGATGTGCCAGGTGCTCGGCAACTTCTTCGGCGGCACCAACT
>JAFRBA010000150.1 GCA_017405115.1 Kiritimatiellia bacterium | reverse complement strand
GGCGCTCGCCTGGACGCACGGGGGTCAAAATCCCGTCGGACCCGCGAAACTGCTCTCGTGCGGCACCTCCTCTCCGCGACCCGTCGCGGATCTATCGCGCAGCCCAGAGCCGCCTGGACGGGCCGACGTGCGAGCGAGAGGACTTTCGGCGGTGCGGCATGGCTGCGAGAAGTTTGGTTCACCTCGGTGGGCGTATGCGGAAGCAAAAGCCAGAGACTTGGTTGACCGCCAGGGGGCCATGCCGCCGGGACCGCCGAAATCCGGGTCGGGAGCAGCGTCGGACAGCAAGGCGGCATTGTCGCGTTTGCTGACCTCTTCAACGGCGGTTGCGCTACGGACATGGGTTTTTTGGTATAATACGGACATGGCGACGATAAAGTTCTTGAAGGTATTCGGTACCTGGCGCGACGTGGCGGATGCCGCGCGGACGACCATCCGGCAGGATGAGGGCACAAAGGAGCCTTCTTCGCGCTGGAAGAAGCGCATACTCCTGGCCGAGCACTCCCCGGTGCGCAAACTGCTCTTCGGATGGAAGTGGATCGACCTCCCGTACTGGGTCAGCGTGCATTTCGTGCGCCACAAGTACGGCATCGAGCACTTCGTCTCGACGCAGCGCACCGACCGCACCGGCGAAGACCGCACCGGCGCGCGGCAGGACGCGCCCGTCATGCACGAGTGCATCGCCAACGCGCAGGAGGTCATGTTCATCAGCCGCCGGCGCCTGTGCCGCCAGGCGAGCCCCGAGACGCGCGCGGCGTGGAAGCTTGTCGTCGACGAGATCGCGAAGGTCGAGCCCGAGGTCGCGTCCTGCTGCGTGCCGGAGTGCGTCTACCGCGGCTTCTGCCCGGAGTTCAAGACCTGCGGCTTCGCCGACACCGAGGAGTACCGCCGCCAGCGCGAGGCGTATCGGCTGGCGACGTGATGGAGCGCCTGCAGAACATCCTGGCGCACGCCGGGGTCGCGTCGCGCCGCGGCGCAGCGGCGCTCATCGAGAGCGGCGCCGTGACCGTCGATGGCCTCGTGGTCCGCGAGCCTGGCGCGCGATTCGAGACTACGGCGAACATCTGCGTGAATGGGCGCCCGGTCGCCGCCGCGGAGCGGAAGCGCACCGTCGTGCTCTACAAGCCGGTGGGAGTCCTCTCGACGATGAGCGACCTGTTCGGCGGGCGCACTGTCGCCGAGCTCGTCGACGTGCCGGAGCGGCTGGTCCCGATCGGGCGGCTCGACCGCGAAAGCGAGGGGCTGCTTCTGATGTCGAACGACGGGGCGCTGGTAAACGAGCTCACGCATCCGCGCTTCTCGCACACCAAGACGTACCACGTGAAGGTCGCGGGGCGCTGGAGCGCGGAGAAGCTCGCTGTGCTGCGCTCGCCGATCACGCTTGACGACGGCTACACCATACGTCCGGTGCCGGTGGAAGTCCTCGAGGACTACGGCGACAACACGCGGCTGCTGCGATTCGTCCTCTCCGAGGGGCGCAAGAGGCAGATTCGCAAGATGTGCTCCGCGGCGCATCTGGTCGTGCTGTCCCTGAAGCGCGTGGCGGTTGGCGCGTTCGAGCTCCCCCGCGAACTGAAGCCCGGCGAGTGGCGCGACCTCTCGGCCGGGGAGGTGGAGCTCCTGCTCCGGCATCAGACCGACTGACGCGGCGGCCATTTTATGGTATAATCTCCGCAAAGGTGCACTGAAATGACTTTGGCAGAACTCGAGGAGAAGAAGGCGGAGAGCCTGAAGGCGATCGCGGCCGCGTCTGACGCGGCGGCGGTAGAGGCGCTTCGCATCGCGTATGTCGGCAGGAACGGGTCGATACCCGCCCTCATCAAGGGGATGAAGGACGTCCCGAAGGAGGAGCGCCCCGCGTTCGGCAAGGCCGTCCAGGCCTGGCGCGCGGAGGTCGAGGCGGCGCTGGCGGCGAAGGGCGCAGGGGCCGCCGGCGAGAAGCCCGTCGACGCGGACCTGACCCTGCCGGGGCGCTGGTTCGCCCTCGGCGCGCGCCATCCGCTTTCCCGCGTCGTAGAGGAGTCCGCGGCGATCTTCGGACGTCTCGGCTTCACGGTCGCAGACGGCCCAGAGCTGGAGACCCGCTTCAACAACTTCACGGCGCTCAACACGCCGCCGCACCACCCGTCGCAGGACCGGACCGACACGTTCTGGTTCGGCGACGACTGCCTGCTGCGCACCCAGACCTCCCCCGTGCAGATTCGCACGATGATGGCGAACAAGCCGCCGGTGCGCGTGATATGCCCCGGGCGCACGTTCCGCCGCGACACGACGGACGCGACGCACTCCGCGAACTTCCACCAGATCGAGGGCCTCTACGTGGACTGCCTGCCGAAGAAGCCTGTCTCGCTCGCCGACCTGAAGAGCGTCCTCGCCTACTTCGCGAAGGCCATGATGGGCGACAGCGTCACCGTGAGGTTCCGTCCGCACTTCTTCCCGTTCACCGAGCCTTCCGTCGAGGTGGACTTCTCCTGCCACGTCTGCAAGGGCAAGGGGTGCGCCGTGTGCAAGCAGTCCGGCTGGATCGAGGTCGCCGGCGCGGGCATGGTCGACCCGCGGGTCTTCCGCCACGTCGGCTACGACCCGACGAAGGTGTCGGGATACGCGTTCGGCTTCGGCGTCGAGCGCATCGCAATGATCAAGTACGGCATACCGGACATCCGCTGGCTGTACGAGAACGACGTCCGGTTCCTCGGCGCATTCGGCTGAGGCACGGCGTAGGCGTGAGTCTCGTCTCGGGCGGGCGCGCGGCATGAACGGCGTTTGCATCGATCCAAACGTATACGAGGAGGGCCGTGAGCGGCGGACGCTTGATCTCCGTCCGGACGGAGTGCCGTGCATACCATTGCTGGGGCTCAGCAACTTCCAGTCGATACGCACGGGGACTGAGGCGCACGTTCATCCGGGTTGCGTCGAGATATCGATGTGCCTTCGCGGCAACCTCATGTTTGAGTCGCTTGGCGAGTCGTATCCGTTCCTGCCCGGCACGGTGTTCGTTTCGCAGCCTGCGGAGCCGCACCGGATGCGGCACAACCCGAAGGGGCTGATGCTCAACAGAATCCTCTTCAAGATTCCACGTGGCGATGAGACCGTGCTGGACCTTCCCCCTGCCGAAAGCCGTTGGCTGGTGCACGAGCTGACGCACTTCCCTGTTAGATTGTTTCCTGCTACGGATCGCGTAAAGACCGCCTTTGCGAGAATGTTTGAGGTTTACGACACGGCGGGACGCCGGTCGGCTTCCCGCCGTCTGAAGATGAAGGCGGCGGCTCTTGAGCTTCTGATCGCCCTTGTCGAGGCGCCCCATGCCTTGGCTTCGCCGAAGGGGAAGAGAAATCCAAGGGTGATTGCAATCGTGGACGAAATGCGACAAAGACCGGATGCCGACTATCCGCTTGATGTGCTTGCGAGAAGGGCCGCGCTTTCCGCCGTCGCGTTCAACGACGCCTTCAAGCGTGCGACAGGGCTGCCGCCGCATGCGTTTCTGCTCGATTTGCGCGTTAAGGCTGCGGCCCGCGACTTGAAGTCCCCGGAAGTCTCAGTCGCCGATGTTGCGAAGCATTATGGCTTTTCGTCTCCGCAACACTTCGCCACGGCGTTCAAGCGCATCATGGGCGTCTCGCCGCGCCGTAGGTGATGTGCCGATTTGGCTTACCCCTACACCTAAGCTGAATAATTTCGTTTTCCAGAATATAATTGTCAAGTGCCACAACGAAAACCTGTCAAGTGCCACAACGAAAACCTGTCAAGTGCCACAACAAACGAGATTTGTGGTATAATATCCCGCATGAAAAAAGGAGAATATAGAGCAAGAATCGCAGACTCTTTGTTGAAAGACATACTTTTGTGCAAAGGAGCAGTTCTTGTTGAGGGTCCCAAATGGTGCGGGAAGACTACGACAGCCGCTCGGCAGGCTGCATCTGTTCTTTACATGGATGAACCTGGCAAAAAGGACAGCAATGTTGCGTTGGCGAAGCTCAATCCTTCTCGGTTGCTATCGGGGGAACATCCAAGACTGATTGACGAATGGCAGCTTGCCCCGTCACTTTGGGGAGATGTGCGGTTCTATGTTGACAGGGCATCCGAGTACGGACAGTACATATTGACAGGTTCGAGCGTTCCTCCAAAAACGGATGAAATGAACCATACCGGAACTGGACGCATCGCGCGATTTCGCATGCGGCCAATGTCGCTGTGGGAATCTGGCGAATCTTCGGGGAGCGTTTCACTCGGTGATTTGTTCACGGGAAAAACCATGGAAACTGCGGATGCGAAAGAACTAGGTCTTGAAGGGACTGCCTATGCAATTTGTCGTGGCGGATGGCCTGAGGCCGTTGGGCAGAGCGAGAGATTTGCGCTTCGTCATGCATTTGATTACGTAGATGCGGTAGTGGAGTCGGATATTTCTCGCTTTGACGGAGTTGCAAGAGATGCCGAATGTGCGCGGACAATCATGCGCTCCTATGCGAGGTTGCAAGGAACACAGGCGGGAATAGGAGTTATTACTGCTGATCTTTCCGCGCACGAGGGAAGGGCTTTTGGTGAGAATACCATCTATTCATATCTCAACGCACTTCGTGGGATATTTGTGGTGGATGATGTTTCGGCCTGGCATCCAAACTTGCGGCGAAAGACCACAGTTAGGGCGTCTGACACCCGGTATTTTGCGGATCCTTCCATCGCGACGGCAGCATTGGGTCTTGGCCCGGACGCACTTCATGACGATTTGCCAACGTTTGGTATGCTTGTTGAGACCCTTGCCATGCGCGATATGCGTGCCTATGCAGATGCTCTTGATGGAACTGTTCATCATTACCTTGATCGAAACGGACTTGAATGTGATGCTGTCATTCGTCTACGGGATGGAAGATTTGGCCTTGTGGAGGTTAAGCTTGGTGGAGAGGCGTTGATAGAGAAGGGGTGTGAAACTCTTCTTAAGCTTTCGTCAGCCATTGACACGTCTCGGATGCGAGAACCTTCATTCAAGATGATCCTTACAGCTGTTGGCGATTTCGCCTATCGTCGTCCTGCAGACGGGGTGATTGTCTGTCCGATCAGTGCGTTGAAACCTTGACGCACTGACTAATTTTATTTGGCTGTTTTGACAGCCCAAACTGCTGCCGTAGGGGTTGATTTGGCCTTACCCCTACACCTATCAAATGGCAAGTGCTGGATAAGACGCTCAGGGCGTTGCCCATCGCCCGACTTACAATATATTTTTATTTAATTTTTTATACATTAAGGCGGTGCGAAATGGTGTATAATGTGCGACATGAAATTTACGCATAGTGTCGGTCGATATTTGATCCTGGTTGTCGGTTGCGCGTCTTTTTGCCAAGCTGCGCCGACGACGTCTGGCGGGGAAAGGATTGTCGGCTACATGCTTGACATCTCCCGCTATCGTGTTCCGACGATGGAGACGGTGAAGCGGCAGGTTGATATCCTCGGCAAGCTCGGATATAACCACTTTCAGCTGTACACAGAACATGTGTTCGCGTACAAGGGCCACGAATCGGTCTGGCGCGAAGCGAGTCCGTTCACGCCGGACGAGATACGTGACCTCGACGCCTATTGCGCAGACAGGGGCATCGAGCTGGTGCCCAACCAGAATTCGTTCGGGCATTTGGAAAAGTGGCTGAGCCATCCTGATTACAATCATCTGGCCGAGGCACCGCAAGGAGGCATCCATTGGGGAAAAGGCCAGGTGACGGCCTTTCCGTCGTCGCTTTGCCCAACAGACCCGAGAAGCGTTGAATTCATCGCAAGGCTTTACGACCAGCTTTTGCCGTGCTTTCGCTCTATATACATCAACGTCGGCGGGGACGAAACGCGGGAACTGCTGGAGAACGGCGCGGTTCGCCTTGGACGAAGTGCCGCGACAATCAGGGAAAAAGGGGTTCATCGGGTCTATCTTGACTTCATCAACAAGCTGCACGGCTTGGTCTCCGAACGAAGGCACACGATGATGTTTTGGGGCGACATCATCTTGCAAGAGCCAAAATTGGCCGGTGAGTTGCCGAAAGACGTCATTGTACTCGACTGGGGGTACGAGGCCGACCATCCGTTTGCGAAGGAAACCGCGATGCTCAAAGCGGCAGGTGTCCGGTTCGTGACGTGTCCCGGGACAAGCACGTGGGGGAGCATCCTCGGACGCACGGACGTCATGATCGCCAACATCGACAGCGCAGTCGAGAACGGGAATGGGAACGGGTCTATGGGAGCTATCCTGACGGATTGGGAGATGTATCCGCAATCCTGGAGCTGTTCGTTGCCGGCAATCGTGTATTTCGCCCATTGCATGCGTGGACGCGCCCTCTCGCGGGCAGAGCTTGCCGCGGAAATCGACCGGATCGCCGGATGCCGTGCAGGCGAGTCGCTGCTTGAGCTCGGGGATGTCTATCGCAAAGTATCGACGTTGAACGCATGGTACGTCTACGACACCAGCCTGCGGCAGTTGCTCGTCCTAGGCGAGGACTATCCATGGGGCAGGAACGATTCGACGCGAGACAGTTTTTGCCAGGCGCTCAAGGCGTGGCGTCTTGCGCGAGCCAAGGCGGACTTGGAGGGTGGAGAGCAATGGATCAGGGACGACTTTGCTGTCATAGATCTCATTGAAAGGGCCGTCGCCATGCGGATCGAAGAACCCCGCAAGAAGAATTTCCAGGCGGTTCTCGAACCCGAATACCGTCGGCTTTGGCTGCGGCAGTATCGGCCAGGGGGATTAAGCGGCGTCATCGGCGAGTGCTTCGCCAGCAGGTAAGCGAAAGGATTTTAACGGCAAGGCATGGGATCCGACTGGATGCAGAATATGATCGTGGTGCGGTTGCCTGCGTGCGTGGGCATCGTCTTGGCGTGTCTTGCAGTTAATGCCGACGCGGCGGTCGCCTGGCCTGTTCTCGGAGTCGGGAAACAGGTGATCTACGACAGTGTCTTCGAACCGAAGATCGTCGGTGTGCCGCCCTCCAATTCTGGCCCCGGCTATTTCTACGTTTCCGACGAGGGCGTGCTTCGGCTCGTCGGGGCCGAACGCTATGGCGGCAAGACGTATAGCGTGACGATGGATTCTCATGACCTTGGACTGAACTGGGACACGAGCATTTTCAGCGGTGAGAGCTATTACTGGTTCCAGAAATGCCCGTGGGCGGACTATCGGCTTTACGTCGGTCCGCCGGAAGGCGGGCAGAAGGACAAGACCAAGGGAATCTGCCGCAAGCGCGAGAAGGACGGTTCTGGAAAGGTGGTGACATCGCATTGTCTCGTGGAAGGGGCCGTCAGCTACGGGCATTTGCATCCGATCCTCTCTCGCAAGCGGTGGATCTACGTGACGCATGCGAATACGCGCTTAGGCGGCGCTGTTAAGACGCCCTGCGTCTGCTGGTCTGATGACGATGGCGGAACATGGAAGCACGTCGTTATTCCCGAGGCGGACATCGCCAACCCCACGATGATCGACCCGCCGCACAAGGCGCTACGCTGGCGCGTCGGACATCAAGAGGCGGACATTGTCGAGTGCCGCGACGGTTCATTGCTTATGATTGCCCGTGCCTCGACCGACCATCACGTCTGGTTCGTGTCGAAAGATGGCGGCGAGACATGGTCAAAGCCGTTCGAACGCCCCGAATTCTGGAACCACAACACGCAACCGATGTTCCTGCGGCTGCACGACGGCCGGATCCTGCTCATCTGGAACAATACGCAGATACTGCCGAAGTGTGACTATGCGGCGAATCCCGAGCTCATGCCCTTCGAGATCGACGGCACGTGGGAGACGGTCTTCACCAACCGCGATGCGCTTCACGCGGCGATTTCGGAGGACGACGGCAAGACATGGATCGGCTTCCGCGAGATTGCCCTGAACGACATCCGAAACCGCGAGGACTATCGCGAGGTCGGCAACGAGTTCTGGTCCCGTGAGATCGACAAGAGTGTCCACCAGGCAGACGCTGTGGAGCTCCCCGGCGGCAAGATAGCCGTCGTCTACGGACAGAACAAGGCTTGCCGCCGGATTGCGCTCTTCGACCTCAAGTGGCTATATGAGAAGAGCCGAGAGGAAGATCTGCGCCTGGGCACGGTGAACATTTCAAATCATCTCTATCTGAAGTCTCTGCTGGGTTCGATGCGCGGCTGGTCAGGCCATTGCGCGATGAACCGTGTGCCGGGCGCGGCCATGGTGCGGGAACCAGATACAATCAAGGGAACGGAGCGCGAATGCTTGCAGATTTGCCGCATTCACGACGAGCGACTCGTCGACGAACGCCAAGGTGTGGTGTGGAATTTTCCTGCGGCAAGGCGTGGGTCGGTCGAGTTCGAGTGCCGCATCGATGGCTGCGGCGTAAGGGTTTCGCTCTGCGACCACTGGATAAACCCGTGCGCCCCGAATGTTAGGGAGAACTCTCCGTTTTCCGCTCCGCTTGCCGCGAAGTCGCTGGACGGCGAAGGCAAGTGGACGAAGGTGAAGTTCCGCTGGAACCTTGACGCCAAGACCGTGACCGTCGTCTGCGAGGGCCGCGAGAAGGTGCTGCCGCTACGCACGGAGGGGTTCTCTCCGTTCGGCATTTCGTATCTGCATCTCCAGACGATGGCGGAAGGGCACGACCCGAAGGGGACGTATTTTCGCTGGTTCAAGATGAAGGCGGAAGAATGAAAGGAATGACGTCGTGGCGAACCTCTTGACAATTTTTGCGGCAACCGGCATCGTGTGCGGTAATGCGTCGAACTATCCCGAGGACATGCTGGTCAACAGCCCGGATTACGTCGTCTACGTGCCGCGTCGAGCCCAGAAGCCCAAGACGGCAAAGCTGACGCCGTGGGAACTGCGCCAGCGCGGAGACACCTACAACGACCACTTCCAGGTCGTCTATGACGAGACACGCGCCTTGCTGTACGCATTCTGGACCCAGGCCTCGTGGGAAGACTGTCCAGACCAGCACATCGTGTTTTCCAAGTCCGCCAACAAGGGTGCGTCCTGGAGCGATCCGGTTGTTCTCGCGGGATCCGAGTGCCGCGCATATCCGAAGCTGCGTGCAAGTTGGCAGCAGCCGATGCTGGCGAAATCGGGTCGGCTCTACTGTCTTTGGAACCAGCAGTCCACCTCTCGTGGCACGCACTACGGACAACTGTTCGGCCTCTATTCGGATGATTGCGGCGAGACCTGGCAGGGCTTGCAGCAGATTCCGTTCAAGGAGCGGATGGACATGGACGGAACCGATCCGGCCGTTCCGCCGCAGTGGTGCAACTGGCAGCGCCCGCTTCGTCTTGGAGAGGACGGCAAGTTCCTCGTCGGCTGTTCGCGTCATGGCAAGGCATCGTATGATTGCGCGTTTGGTTGCAAGGTCGAGTTCTGGCAGTTCGAGAACATCGACGACAATCCATCCGTCGGGGACATCCGAATTTCGTATTTCGCCAAGAATCGTGACATGCTCACGCCGACAAACATGGCTTCGGGCGTCCGTCCTTTCGAGCCGTCGACGTCGGAAGGGCTGGCTGCTGAGGAGGCTTCTGTCGTAAAGTTGCCGGACGGACGGCTCTTTGCGCTGATGCGCAGTTCGGCCGGATTCCCGATCTGGAGCCAGAGCCGCGACTGCGGACGCACATGGAGTACCGTGAAGCCGCTTTTGGATGCCGAAGGTAAACCATTTCCCCATCCGCGCAGTCCGTGCCCAATCTACGACTGGAAGGGGAACGAGGCGGGTAGCGGATTGTATTTCTCGTTCGTCCACATGAAGTTTGACACGGGCGGCAAGTCGGCCTACCAGGAACGTGGCCCGCTGTACCTGATCGCGGGCCGGTTCGACCCGAAGGGCAATCAGCCGATCCGGTTCGCCTCGCCGAAGCTTTTTGCGCCGCGCAAGTCCGGGAACAGCTTCTATTCGTCTTACACGATAGTTGACGGGCAGGGCATACTTTGGTTTCCAGACCGGAAGTACTATCTGCTCGGACGCAAGATAGGTCCCGAATGGTTCGGGAAGGAGTGATTTGCAGAACAACCACAAAACAAGGAGAATCACATGCGATTGAAACAAATCATCGGAGGTGCGCTTGTCTGCGGGACGACGGCAACATTTGCCGCCCATCCCGAAGTGAGCGACGTCTCTATATCACAGGCCAGAGGAGTTGTAGAAGTTGCCTATACGCTGTCGGGTGCCTCGGCAGTTGTCACGGTCGACTTTCAGACGAATGCGACGGAGAACGTGTGGGCGTCTATCGGCGAGCAAAACTTTACGGCGCTCGACGGCGACGTCAACCGGCTGGTCGACACGGGTAGCCGGAAGATCGTCTGGAAGAAGGTGAAAAAGTCGTGGCCAGGCCACAAAATCGGCGAAGGCGGCTTCCGTGCGGTCGTCAAGGCGTGGGACCGAGCCCAGCCGCCGAAGTGGATGACGGTCGACATCGCGTCCGGCGCGATTCGCTACTACGTGTCGGACAAGGCGCTTCCGGGCGGGTTCAGCTGCGACGAGTACAAGCTGACGAAGGTCCTGATGCGCCGCATCGAGGCGGCGGGAAACACGTTCCAGATGGGCTACGGGCCGTCGGACAACGGGTCGAACGTAAGTACAGAAGATCCGCATTTCGTCACGTTCACGAACGACTACTACATGGCGGTCTACGAGACGACGCAGCGCCAGTTCGAGAACATGTACAGGCTCGTCGATCCGGATTATGTCTACAACGGGGCTTTTGCCGAGGCCGGCGGCAAGCGTCCGGCGTCCGCCGGCGGCAAGCTCACGTATGCCGAGCTGCGTGGCCCTGGCAGCGAGGTGCGCTGGCCGCAGGACGGCATGCATGTCGGTGCGAACTCCGTGTTCGCCAAGTTGCGCCAGAAGACCGTCGATGGCATCTTTGACTTGCCCACGGAAGCGCAGTGGGAGTTCGCCTGCCGTGCCGGTACCCAGACTGACTACAATACCGGGTACAATTATTCTCAGGGAGAAGCGGGCGTGGATGCATTCTCATGGAACAAAAACAATGCGAACAACGTAACGCATAACGTCGGCGAGCTGGTTCCCAATGCATGGGATTTGTATGATATGCACGGCAATGTTATGGAATTCTGCCGTGACGTCTATAGCGATCATCTTGGCAGTGCGCATCAGATTGATCCTGTCGGCCCGGTGTCGGAAGGCAGCGGCGAACCGGTCCACATCGCACGCGGCGGTTCGTACCTTTATAATCTCGTCAACCTGCGGTCGGCGCGCCGGGTTGGGGAGTATGCTTATTCCAACTATGGTTTCCGCCTGTGGGCGGACGGTACGGCGGTCTACGGAAGCCGCTAAGGAGAAAAATCATGAAGAACACGTTTTTGACTCTTTCGCTTCTCGCCTCTGGAGCGGTTCTAGCCGCGGCGAACGTGAGCAACGTCACCGTGACACGCAACGAGACGACGAAACTCGTCCTCGTGACCTACGAGCTGTCCGAACCGGCGATCGTGACGGGCGTACTGATGACGAACGGTGCGCCCGTCGTGACGCACTCGCTCGGCGGCGTGATCAACAAGTACGTGGAGGCCGCGGGAACGCATGTGTTCTGTTGGCAGCCGCGCGAGTCCGACGGCGGATTTGCGGTCGATGCGAACACGCTGACGGCCGAGGTGAAGAGCTGGACGCTCGAAACGCCGCCGGCCTACATGACCGTGGAAATCGGCAACCGCATGCTACGCCGTTACTACAACGCGGCGGAGGCGTTGCCGGAAGGCGTCGAATCCGACCGTTATCGCCAGAAGGAGTTCCTGCTCCGCCACATTCCGGCCGCCGGCAAGTGCTGTCGCCTGGGCGCGAATCCGGCCGAGTACGGCGTGAATTCGCAGGCGAATTGCTCGGAGCCCTCGCGTTACGTGTCGTTCACCAACGACTACTACCTGGGCGTGTTCGAGATGACGCAGGCGCAGTTCGAAAGGTTCATGGCGAATCCGTCCGCAGATGCGATCGGGCCGAATTATCCGGTGAACAATTTCGGATACGAGGGCGCGTTGCGTGGTTGGCGGGCTTCGGGTTGCCGTTGGCCGCAGGACGGTCATTCGACGGCGGGCGACACGTTTCTGACAGCTCTTCGCGTGGGCTATTCGTGGAAATATGTGTTTGACCTGCCTACGGAAGCGCAGTGGGAGTTCGCGGCGCGCGCCGGTTCGGATACCGAGCTTCCGTTCAACGTGCGCGCGACCAACGACACATCGCTGGCCGAGGCGTTGCTGCCATACGCCTGGACACAGGCCAATGGTGGTAACAAGCTCCACGAGGTCGGCCTCAAGCGGCCGAACGGATTCGGGCTTTACGACATGCTCGGCAATGCCGACGAAGCCGTGCTTGATTCCTGGAAAGAGGCGGAAAATGCGACGTTGTGCCAGTCGGTCCTGATAGGGGACGGACATCCGATCGAACCGTCGGGCTGGGAGACGACAGAGCGTGAGCAGTTCATCGTTAGGGGCGGCTCCGTCAACGACAGCAGCGACCGCAGCTATCGTCTGTCGTCGCGAGCCGGTTGCGCCTATAGAGCCTCTGTCAGGACGTACGGTTCGTTCCGCCTCTGGTGTCCGCTCCCGACGGAGCAGGGACCGTCGTTGCCGGCTCCGATCAACTGAGGAAAGACAAGTAAAGGGAAAGGAGAATATCTTATGAAGAAGTTGTTTTCGATTGTGGCGCTCTTCGCGACGTTGGCGGCGTTTGCCGTCGATCCTGCCGTGTCGAACGTGAAGCTCTCGTTCAACGAGAAGAACCGTTTGGTTTGCGTGGACTATGACCTGAACATGCCGGCAATCGTCACCGTGCGCTTCTACAACGGGATTCAGGCAATCGACAAGGCCGTGGCGAAGTCGCTCGTCGGCGACGTGAACCGCATGATCGACAGGACGACCGGCTGCCGATTGTACTGGAACGTCGGGGCGGATCTCCCGGACTCGGCCTTCGACGCGAATGCGCTGAAGGTGGAGTTCAAGCTCTACACCCTGCAGTCGTCGCCGAAGTTCATGGTCATCGATCTCAGGGCGCACAATACAGTCCGGTACTATGATTCGCTGGAGGAAGTGCCAGGCGGCATCGGGCCGGGTTCCTCGGATCTGAACCGCACGGAGTGCATTGTCCTGCGCAAGATTCCCGCCAAGGGCGTTCAGTTCGCGATGGGCTCGCCGAGCGATGAGGCGGGGCGCGATGCAGCCAGCGAAAACCGTGTGCTGGTGACGATTCCGTACGACTACTACTTCTCGGTTTACACGCTGACGCAGGCACAGCACAAGATGTTCAATCCTACCGGTTTTCAGGGTGGTTTTACGGACAAGCCGGATTCGCCGTTGAAGCCCTTGACGAGCGTGACATACAACTATGCGCGCGGCAGCACGGACGACGGCATCGACTGGCCGACGACCGGCTACGCCGTTTCTGCTGATAGCATCCTGGGCCGGCTACGGGCGTATTCGGGCGTGGACGTTGACATCCCGACGGAGGCCGAATGGGAGTTCGCGGCGCGTGGCGGCTATGGTACCGCGCTCCCGGACGGCAAGAACATGTCGGGTCCATACAATACCGGCGGTGCGAACGAATGCCGTCTTGGCTGGTTCAAGACGAACGTTCAGGCAACATACGGCTCGGTACTGCAGCCGGGGCCCGTCGGTTATTATCCGGCAAACCGCTTTGACATCCACGACGTCTGCGGCAATCCCTACGAGCTTGCGCGCGACTGGTATGTTGCGGATCGTGCGACGCTTTCCGGCGTGGTGCTGCACCAGGGACCGACGAGCGGGACCACGCGGTCGTTCCGTGCGGGAACGTATAGCTATAACGCTCAGCATGGTCGCTTGGCAAAGCGCGGAGGCTTGCCCCCCAACAGCGGCGATAACTTTGCCGTGCGTCTGGTTGTGCCGTGCGAGGCTGAATGAAGCGTAGCGGATTGAAAACGAGGAAAGGAATGTTCACCATGAAGAAAACGATATTTGCCGGATTGGTCCTGTGTGCCGCTTATGCGGGTGCGGTGGATTGGCCGAGCGACGTCTGGGAGAATGTCCAGGCGCGTGAGGCCGCCTGGCCGACGGCCGTCACGAGTTCTCAATATGTGCTGACGACTGCCGTTGCGGCGACGACCAGCTCGGCGCTTGCGAACTTCTCATACGCATGCGACACGTTCACGGCCTGGGTCATGTATTCAAGCGGCATCTCGTTGGATTCTGACGCCACGGCGGGCATTTGCATTTTGGTCAGGTGAGTGCCAACGGATCGTTAAGGCGAGACAATGCGGGCCTTGGCATGCATTGTCCGCCCTGTGGCGCGGCAAAGCGCTTGGTGCTGGTTGCGGTTGCAATCGCCGGCGCTTTCTGCTTGTCGGCCGGTGAATGGGAGCGCCCCCGCACGACGCGCCGATATCTGCAGCCGCCGATGTCCGAGCGTCTCTTCGTTCTTTACAACGATGCGAAGATCGACTTCGCCGAGGTCATCCACGACCACGCCTTTTCGAACCGTCACTACAAGACCGAGATGGCCGACGTGTGCTGGTTCCTGCGCGGTGGCAAGTTCGAGCCGCTTGACTTCAAGACGGCCGAGAACCTGATTCCCGAGGACGGCACGCCCCTTCACGGGCTCAAGTGGAAGTTGCCCGACGGCGTTGAGGTGCGGCTGGAAACGTGTTGCGACGCGGCGCGCAAGACGACCTGCCATGGCCGTTTTACGGTCGCCAACGTCGGCAGGTCGGCCTATCGCGAGCAGTTCTCTGTTCGGGTACGTCATGGCCTTGAATGGGTGATCCTCGGGTGCGACCGCATGGCGGGCGCACCCGACTACTACCAGTCCTACAAGTCGGTACCGGGGGCGTTGGAGATGGCGCCGTTGACGTGGCGCCCGGAAGGGAATGCGCTTGTGTCCGCAGAAGGTCGCTTCATGACGTTCGACCCGGTGCCAGGGGGCGCGTCATGGAATCGGTTGGAAGGTTCCTACGTCTTTTCCGTTGACTTGGCGGCCGGCGAGACGTTTACCTTTGACTTTGCGCTGGGCATCGGTACACCGGCGAGGCCCTGCTACGACCATGTTGTCGATGAAACCCGCCGGCTGTGGCAACGCGAGTTCGCCAAAATGACGCGGCTACCAGAACGAATATCTTCCGATTCCGCAAGTGTACGGCTGGCGAAGAACATGCTGGTTCAAATGCTTCAGTGTTTCTCGCGTCCAGTCGGCCGCGACTACGTGTTGCCGCGTCAGGGGGGGCTCCAGCGCTGGGTGTGGCCGTGGGACAACGCCGAGGCGCTGATAGCCCTGCCGTTGCTGGGCGAATATGACGATTACGTGAAAGACGCCGTGGACTTCTACTTCGGCCTCTACGCGGGCAACCGGTGCGGCGACGAGACCGGGCGCATGGGGCCGTTCGGCTACGACTGGGACTGCAACACGGCGAATTGCCTGGGCATCCTCGGAAGGTATGTCCTCGACGCGGGGGATTCCGCAACATGGAAAAAGTACCGTGAGCCAGCTCTTGCCGCGTTTCGCTGGATCATGCGCCATCGTGTGAAGACTGCGACGAAGACTTTGGTCGCCGGACTTTTCCCAGCTGGACGGGCAAGCGATTACGAGGGGAGTGCGCAGGTGTGGGGGTTCACGGACTGCGAAAACCTCAAGGGGATCAGACCCTATCTGGACGCGGCCGAGAGGCTTGGGGATCCTGCGGTCGAGGAAATCCGGGCGGGGACGATGGATTACGCCGCAGCCGTCGGGCGCGTGCTTGAACAGGCAAAGCGCGATAGCGAAGGCAAGCCGGGGCTTTACTTGCCGCTTACGCCAGACGGGACGGACGGTGCCGCGTTGCCGAAGGGCTATCCGCGAGAGCATTATGCCCTGGTTGCGAGAGTCGGGCTCATGTACGGAATGCTCGACAAGGACGACGTGCGGCGCATTTGGCAGGACGCGGTCGTGCGAGGTGTCGTCTCTACGCAAGGCCTCACGGGAAACCTCCCGCCGTATGGCGACTTGGACAGTACGCACTACTGGTATACGACGAGTTCTGACAACAACTGGCACCTTGTGCTGAAGGCGATCGGCGACGACAGGCAGGCGGAAATCGTGCGCGCCGCCACGCTCCGCTATGCGATGACAGAGGAATACTACGTCGGCGAGCGTTACAAGGACGACGATCCGTGGTTCTTGCCTTGGAGCCCCAATGCATCGGGATCCGGCAGGATAATACAGATGCTTTTGGAGGATAGATGACATGTTGTGCATGAATAGGCGGGAGTTCCTTGCGTCAGCCGCCGCTTTCGCGTCGGTGCCGATGGCATCCGGCGCATCGGGCAAGGCTTTGCCGGCGGATTTCAGGTGGGCGTTTCTCGTCCATTTCGGAATGAACATGTGGAACGACATAGACGATCCGCCCAAGCGAGACTTCGTGCAGTACGTGCATCTTACCGACGAGGAGTTCGCCGAGATGTCCGCGCCCGGATACGGGCATTTCTACAGCTGCTGCGACTTTGTCAGATTTGATGAGAACCTTTGGCGGCGGCTGGCTGACAGGCTGAAAGCCGAGGGCTGCAACACCGTATTGATCGACCTCGGGGAATTCGTCCGAGACCCGAGTCACCCCGAACTGGCCGTAAAAGGCAGCTGGGAACCGGAGCGTCTGACTGCGGAAGTCAGGCGGCTCAAGGCGATGGGGTTTGAAGTCGTGCCGAAGCTCAACTTCTCGACATGCCATGACTTGTGGCTGAAGGAATATGCGAAGATGATCTCCACACGCCAGTATTATCAAGTCGTGAAGGACTTGATAGGGGACGTGTGCGAGATGTTTGAAAGGCCGAAGTTCTTTCATCTCGGTCTGGACGAGGAGGATGTGCCGTCTTATCAGGACTTGAAGCGCGTCGCTGTGTTTAGACATGGAGACCAGTGGTGGCACGATGTGCTTTTTATGATAGAGGACGTGGAACGGCATGATGCCCGCGCCTGGATGTGGAGCGACTATGTCTTCCATCACGGCACGGATGAGTTCATTCGCCGTATGCCAAAGTCAGTAGTCCAGAATCCGTGGACATATGGTTGTGGCGCAGGGTCGCTTTTTTCGGAAGACCGACTCAAGAAGGCTGCGGAACTTGGACGCGCTGGCTTTGACGTGATTCCGTGCGGGTCTAACTGCTTTGGCAGTGTAGGCAACTTCGGGGCTCTTGCCGAATATTGCCGCGAGAACATTCAGGCGGAGCGGTTCAAGGGTCTGATGATGGCGCCTTGGGCGCAGACGAGGCAGCCTTTTGAGCGGGTGCTATGTCAGGCGATTGACATTATGGGTGGTGCGCCAAGTAAAGCGCGATAGCAACTTGCGAAATGAAAGGAGTTCGCACTGACAAGAAATCGACAGTCAGTTAGGAAGACAGGCGGCATGAGGGGCGACCCGAGTGCCGAAGCCCTGTCCTACAAACAGGTGAGCCG
>JAFRBA010000149.1 GCA_017405115.1 Kiritimatiellia bacterium | reverse complement strand
TCACAAAGGGATCCTCTGCACATAGCTGCCAACCATCCCCTTGCCGGCGGACGGCGCGGGCGGCGGATTCTCAAAACCAGACATCAGCGACACTTTCGGTATGCGGCGGCGGGGGCCCCCACGCGGCTCCAGACATGGATTTAGCCCGTTAACTCCATCCACTGCCGAGTCCATTTCAGAGCCCGTCAGAAACAGCCGTTTCGCGGAGTTCGCAGTCAAGCATAAGTAAGACTTACACAGAAAAGCCCGACCCCTTTTAGCCAATGGCAAAACGCCCTCGCATGTCGCAAGAGCGTCTTCGGCGGTGTCTTCGGCGGGTGTCGGGTGTGGGGCAAATAGTGTGAGGCAGACCGAAGCAATCCGGCCTCGATTCTTTCATTTTCCCTGTTGCATTCGGCGGCAACTTGCGATGCAATGTCACGCCACATCCATAGACTGATCAGAAGTGGCGGCTAACGGCTAAGGAACCTGGCGCGACGGGACGGCATCCGTCCCCGCAGAGGTCCGTCCCCGCAGAGGTCGCGACCTGCGGGGCGTTCTTCCATGCAGCCCATCCGCCCCGCTTCGCGCATCCGCACCCCCGCCCCCCCATCTCCTGTCAATCTCGCTTCGTTATGTCAGTCCCGCTTCGCTCATCTATCCCGCCCTTTCCCTACCGAAACGGCCAGAAAAATCGACTGAAAACCCCGCCTAAGATTTTCCGCACTGAAATCTTATTTTATGGTATAACCCGAGTTTGCCACTTTGATTTTGCGAAAAGGCGTTTCTAGCCAATGGCGACACTGGTTTTGCACGTGTCGCCCTCATAATAATTTGGTGACTACATTTCAGAACGGGCTTGCCGTCGCCTTCAGCTCTCGGATCTCGCCTCTGGTGTAGAGCTGCGGCTTGAGCTCCATGCCGAACGCCCTGAGGATCGCATGGATGTCGTCGCCCTTCGACTTCTGCATCTGGTAGTACTCCCCTGGGAGCTCGACCGCCTGCCACCCCGCGAGCGCCTCGGAGACGCGCGCGCCGGAAATCCCGTACGACCACTTCGAGTCGTCTTTCGCCGGCTTGGCCGCCAGGCGCGTCTTGCGCTGGATGATCCTAATCATCGTCAGCGCCATGAAGCAGACCATAAGGTGCGCCTTGATGTGCTCGGGCGTCTGGACGAACACGGGCCTGGTCTCGAGCGTTCCCTTCATCTCCCGGAACTGGTCTTCGATCTGAGTGAGGCCGTGGTACTTCTCGATCACCTCGCGGTCGCCCATCTCGAGCTCGGAGGTGACGATCTGGTAGTAGCCCATGAGCTCGTTGAACTCCGAGAGCTTCGCCTCGTCGATCATCGGCATCAGGTCCGCCGAATCGACCTTCTCGCCAGTGACCTTGTTGACGTACTCCTTCTTGAGGAAGCGCCGCAGCCCCTTGCTGTGCGCGGAGGAGATGCGGTAGCTGCCGGGGTTCTCCCTGAGCTTCTGCAGGAACTCCATGAACGACCTGTTCTCGTTCCTCTCGCGCTCGTAGAACGCCTTGCCCCAGTACACGACGACCTTCTCCCGGATCTCGTGCCTCTTGCCGTTCTCGTCCTTCACGACGCGCTTCACTATGCGAGACTTGTGCCGGAACTTCTCGCTGACGACGGTGTAGCCCTTTGGGTCGATGGCCCATGCGCGCTCCGCCTTGTCCGTCTTCCTGAGGCTCTTAGAGACGATGTAGCCGTTCCCGGCCTCGCGCACGGCGTGCATGTTCGGCCCCGAGTACATCCCGCGGTCCGCGACGAGGACGAAGCGCTTGAAGCCGAGGTCGCCGACCGTCTCGTCCATCGCGGGCCTGAGCGTGTGGTGGTCGAGCATGTTGCCCGGGAAGGTCGCAAACGTGATTGGGATGCCGTTGTCGTCGAGGAAGAGCCCGAGCTGGACTATGGGCTGCCTGCGGTTCTCCTTGCTGACGCCGAACTTCCGCAGCCCCGCCACGGTGTTCCCGTCCTCGTCCTCGAAGTCCTCATCCGGCCTTGCGGTCTCGAAGAAGAAGTTCGTCACGTCGTAGAACACGGTGTCGGTGCTCCTGCCTATGCCGCGGGCGATGCAGGTGTTCATGCGCTGGACGATCTGCCTCCGGTTCGCGTGGATGACGTCGAGCGCGTCGTAGACGTTGTCGGGGTTGGTGCTCTTGACGAGCGGGGTGTAGTACCTGTCGTTCTGCCCCATCGTCGACCACTTCGACTCCGGGTCGATGATCCGCCCGTAGGTCAGCAGCCGCACGATGCCCGTGAGGTCGTATTTGATGCGCGAGGCGCACTTGACGCTCGCGAAGAGCTCGTCGAGGCCGAGCGCGCGGAAGACCGGGTCGAGCACGCATGGGGCCAGCCGCTTCGGCTCGCCGATGCACTTCGCGTCGCCGCGCTCGAACGTGACCGTCCACCTGCGAACGGGCGCCTGGCCGACGTACGGCTCGAGCTCCCTGATGAGCGGCCTGCCTTCTGCGAAGGACTCGCGCAGCCGCCTCAGGTAGTCGGGCTTGCCGTCGTCGTGCTTCGCAAGCGCGCCGAGGCTGAGGACGATTCGCTTGCCGATTATTGGGCGGCCCAGCGAGTCCTTCATCCGCTTCCCGCTGACGAGACGCAGATAGGCGCGACTGTTTGACTTGTATTGTTCGATGTGCATGTGCGTAGCGATGTGATAATTTGATAACAACGAAGATATTATACCATAGATTGTGCACTGCGGTCAATAGGGGCCGCAACATTTTGAAGATTAGTCAGTCAGCAAAGTGGCAAACTCGGGTCACAAAGGGATCCTCTGCACATAGCTGCCAACCATCCCCTTGCCGGCGGACGGCGCGGGCGGCGGATTCTCAAAACCAGACATCAGCGACACTTTCGGTATGCGGCGGCGGGGGCCCCCACGCGGCTCCAGACATGGATT
>JAFRBA010000014.1 GCA_017405115.1 Kiritimatiellia bacterium | reverse complement strand
GGGTAGCTTGAGGCCGGGCTTGAGCGCCGCGGTGCCCGTGCCGGGCTTTGGAGGAAGCTTCAGGCCGGGCTTGAGCGCGCCGCCTGCGCCGACCCCTGCGGGCCTCGGCACGACCGGCGCGGCCTTTGCCGTCTCGGAAATCGGCGCCGCCGGCTTGGCGAGCGGATCGGCCTTTGGCGGCTCCGCGGCGTCGACGGGAACCATCTCGACCGGCGTCATCTCTACCTCTTCTGCCATGTCAACCTCCTCACTGGACCTTACTGAAATTCCAAAACTTACGGGATCTCCACTACACCGCCATCACTTCGGCTTCCTTGGCCTTCAGCTCGGCGTCGATCTTCGCGATGCCGTCGTCCGTCGCCTTCTGGATGCGGTCGAGGCCCTGCTTCATCTCGTCCTCGGAGATCTTCTTGTCCTTCTCGAGCTTCTTGACGGCGTCATTCGCGTCGCGGCGGACGTTGCGCATGGCGACCTTCTGGGCCTCGGCCTGGGTCTTGGCGACCTTGACGATTTCCTTGCGGCGCTCCTCGTTGAGCTCAGGCACGTTGATGCGCAGCACCTTGCCGTCCGTCTGCGGGGTGACGCCGATGTTCGCGGCGAGGATCGCCTTGTTCATCGCGTCGAGCACCGTCGGGTCGAACGGGGTGATCTTTATCTGGCGCGGCTCCGGGGTCGATATCGTGCCGAGGTTCTTGATCGGCGTCGGGACGCCGTAGTAGTCGACGCGGATCTGGTCAACCATTGCGGGGGAGGCCTTGCCGGTCCTAAGGCCGGAGAACTGCGCCTTGAGCGCGTCGAAGCTCTTGGCGATCTTCGTCGTGGCGTCGTTGAGTACTTCTGCTACCGTGTTCATTTTCTTTCCTTTCAGTGTTGTGACTGCATCAGGCGCTGGCGCCCACGACCGTGCCGACCGCCTTGCCCTGGACGACGCCCTGCAGCGCCTTTGGGTCGAAGAAGTCGAACACCACTATCGGGATGTTGTTGTCCATGCAAAGGGCGAACGCCGCGGAGTCCATGACCTTGAGCCTCTTCTCGAGCGCCGTGACGTAGCTGAGCGAAGCGTACTTGGTGGCCGTCGGGTCCTTCTTCGGGTCGGCGGTGTAGACGCCGTCGACCTTCGTGGCCTTGAGCAGCGCGTCGGCGCCGATCTCGCACGCCTTGAGGGCGGCCGCAGAGTCGGTGGAGAAATAGGGGTTGCCGGTGCCGCCGCCGAATATGACGACCTGGCCCTTCTCGAGGCAGCCCAGCGCGCGGCGCGCCACGAACGGCTCCGCTATGCGCGGCATCTCGATGGCGGTCATGACGCGGGCGGGAACGCCTGCGGACTCCAGCGCGTTCATGAGCGCGAGTGCGTTTATGACGGTCGCCAGCATGCCCATCGAGTCGCCCGTGCCGCGGTCCACGCCCCTGCCGGCACCGGCGAGGCCGCGGAATATGTTGCCGCCGCCGAGGACCACGCCTATCTGGCAGCCCTGCGCCCTGAGGCGGCGCACCTGGTCGGCCATGTAGGCGAGCCTGGACGGGTCGAGGCATTCGCCCGTTTCGCGGTTCCCCAGCACTTCGCCGGAGAGCTTCAGCAGGACGCGGCGGTACTTCAACTTGCGAGACGACTTTTTCACAATGGGAATTGTACCATTTCAGAGCGGGAAAGGCAATGCCCGGCAGACGATCTCGGCGCGGGAGAGTTCCTCCGGAGTGCCGTAGCCCCACGCGACTCCGACGGACAGGACACCGTTCGCCGACGCCGCCTCGAAGTCGCTCGAAGTGTCGCCGACGAGCGCGCAGTCGTCCGGGGCTGCGCCGAACTCGGCCATTACGGCGCGCAGGAGCTCCGGCTTGCGCATCTTGCCCGACGGGCCGTCCGCGCGCATGTCGCCAGCGTACACGCCGTCGAACGCGTCGAGCCAGCCGAAGTGCCGCGCCATCGCGGTCGCGGCGGCGAAGCGCTTGTTGGTGACGATGGCGAGCGTGCGGCCCTCGGACTTCAGCCTGCGCACCTCGTCGAGGACGCCGGGGTACTCGCGCGTCAGCGGGAAGCCGTCGTTGTCGTAGTGCGCGGCGAAGCTGCGCCGCACGGCGTCCGCCAGCGACGCGGTGAAGATGTCTGGGAACAGGATCCTCGTCATCTCGTCGATCGGCGGGCCTGCCACGAACTTCTCGTCGAACTGCGGGCAGTCGAGGCCGAGGTCGGCGAGCGCGGCCTTCCACGCGCGGCGGATGTCTGGGTCGGTGTCGGCGAGGGTCCCGTCGAGGTCGAAGAAGCAGAAACGCTTCCGTCCGCCGTTCGCGCTTTCCGCGGTCACGACGCGAACTCCTCCTCGCACGAGGCGATGGCGGCCACGACGTCGGCCGCGGTTTCCGCGGCGTCCAGCATCGGTATCAGCTCGGTTCCGTGCGCGAGCACGGCGAGGCGCGCGAGGATGTGGAGGTGCTGGGCGTGGTCGGTGGAGCAGATGAGGAAGAAGTGGCGCGTGCCCTCTCCGTTGGAGGCGCCGAAGAATATCGGGCGCACGCTGCGCCCGTAGGCGACGAAGCTCTCCTCGAAGAGGTACGGGTCGTGGAACCTCGGGTGCAGCAGGGCCACGCCTTCGCCTACGGCGGTGGACGCGGCCTCCTCGCGTGCGACGAGCTCGCGGAAGAGCGCCTCGGCGTCGTACACCTTGCCGCCGCGCACGGCGAGGTCGGTCATGTCGCGCAGAATGCCGGCCTTGGCCTTCGCTCCCAGGGCGAGGTCTATCGTGGATGAGTCGAAGAGCGGCGCGGCTGAGAGCCCCTCGCCGGCGGAGCGGCGCCTTTCGTCCACCATGACGCGGTGCTGCGCGCGCAGGTCGCGCTCGCCTGCCGCGAGGAGCGCGCGCTGCGCCCACTCGTCAAGGGTCCGGTGCTCGAAGCACCAGTCGTCGCCGCGGCGGAACGCCTCCACCTCGCCGCGCTGCGCGCAGTGGCGAAGCTCGCTCTCCGACATGTGGATGTGCTCCGCGGCCTGCCGCAGAGTGAGGATCTCCCTGCTCATCTGCCGCGCCCTCCCCGCATGACGCGCACGAGAGTGGTGACGAGGAGCACGTCGGCGTTGTTCGTCACGCCGGACACCGCCTGCTCGCGGAGCGTGAGGAAGCGCCAGCGCGCGACGCGCGCCTCCTGGGGCGACCACTTGCGCAGGAAGCCGGCGGTCTTCTTCACCACATAGGGGTTCATGCCGTCCGTACGGCCCGCCGCGACGTCCACGAGCTGGCGGAAGAACCGCTCGAGCGCCCCGCTCATCATGACGGCGAAGCCGTTCTTGAGCTCGAAGCGCCCTACCGCCGCAAGTGCCGCGGCGATGTCGCGGCTGCCGACGGCGTCCGTCACGTCCCACAGCTCGGGCTCCACGCCCACGCCGGGGCTCGTGACGGCGGCGACGTCGGCGGCGTTCACGACCGACGTCCCCTTCCCCAGGTACTCGCGCATCTTGGCGAGCTCGCTTGCCTGGGAGCGGGCGTCGTTGCCGACCACGGCGACGAAGCGGTCCGCGACGCCCGGGGCGAACTTGAGCCCCATGTCGGCGGCACGGTCGACGACGCGGACGACCGACGCGCGCGCCGCGTCCCTCGGGCTCTCCGCGCCGAACACGACGACCTCCGCGGAGGCCGCCAGGGTCTTGGCCACCAGGGAGTTCTTCAGCAGGTGGGGGCCCGAGAGTATGAAGTGCTGGTTCTCCGGCAGGTTCGCCGCGGCGAGCCGCCGCGCGAACTTCTCGAGCGCCGTCTTCACCTCCTCCGCGGAGGCCTTCTTCGCGCCCGGCAGGAAATGGACGTTGCGCCACCACGTGACCTTGCGGGGGTCTAGGAACGGCGGCGTCTGCAGCGAGGCGTCGGCGGCGCGCAGGTCGGCGAGCTGCAGGTCGGCGTTCGTGGAATTGACCGAGTCGACGACCTCGAGCCCGACGCCGTCCCCCACGATTCGCTTTGCCGCCTCGTCTACGAGGTAGTCGTCAGCGCCGATTATGACGTGAACATTCAATGAACACCACCCCCACGACCACCATGCCGACGGAAATCGCCTGGCTTATGCTCAGCGGGCCGACAGCGGCCCGCGGGTCTCCGCGCAGGTATTCGATGCCGAACCGGATCACCGCGTAGCCGATCAGGTACGCGCCGGTCACCAGTCCCGGCCGTTCGCGCGCGCCCCGGCGGCCGAGTGCCATCAGCGCGGCGAACAGCGCAAGCAGGGCGGCGGCCTCGAACAGCTGCGTCGGGAGCACACTCACCATGCGCCGGCCGTGCTCGTACCAGCTCGGGCTGCCGGCCGGGAACGTGACGGCGCACCACGCGTTCGAGTCGCGCCCGTAGCAGCAGCCGTAGAAGAAGCACCCGACGCGCCCGAACGCGTGCCCGAGCGGCATCACGGTCGCCAGGAGGTCGGCCAGTCGCAGCGGATGCTCCCGCCGGAAGAAGCACCACGCGAAGAACACCACGAACGAGAGAATGAACCCGCCGTAGAACATGAGCCCGCCCTGGTCGACGCGGAAGACCGACATCGGGCTGGAGGCGAACTCGGCCTGCCAGTGCTCTATCACGTACGCGGCCCTGCTCCCGACGACACCGCCAAGCATGAGCAGCATCAGCAGGTTGGAAAGGTCCTTGCGGCCGCTGAGGCGCTCGACGAGCCACCAGCAGACGACGAAGCCCGTCGCCATGAGCGCGCCGTACGTCTTGACGTGCAGGAAGCCGATGTCGATCAGGTCCGGGTACATAGGGACTTAATCCATCTGCCGCAGGACAGCGCGGAGGCGCCCACGGCCATGTAGGCTGACGACACGCGCGCGAGGAGGAAGCCACCGGCCGCGGCGAACGTAAGGGATGTCGCCGACGCCAGCCACACGACGACGAAGAGAATGTTGACGATGAAGATGAAAGTCCAGGAGAAGAGGCGCCCGTAGAGCTTCACGTCGGGCTGCCGCTGGCCGAGGGTCTCGACGGTGAAGAGCACGTGGAACGCCCAGGTGAAGCCCACGAGGAACATCCACATCGGCAGGAACGGGAGCGGGCGCACGAAGGCGGACGTAACGAGAGCGCAGACGATGACGACGAACGTGTAGAACGGGAAGAAGTACGGCGCGAGCGTGATGAGCATGTTCGACTTGGTGAGGCGAACGCTGCCGCCGCCCTCGCCGACGCGGAGGTCGCTCGGCCTCGCGCCGAAGAGAAGGCCCCAGAGCGCATGAGTGAGCTCGTGCCCGAGCACATACGCCTTGACGGGATGGCTGAGCGCCATCCACGCGAACGCGAACGCCGCGACTCCGCCGAGCAGCGAGAGAGACTCGACGCCGATGCCGTCGGCCCCGGCCGCCGCGACCACCGAGTCGGCGAGCGCCCTCGCCACGCCCCAGCACGCGGGCAGCAGCGCGATTCCCGTCAGGAGCCTCAGGAAGTTCGCCATCGTAGCGGATGAGTCAGTCTTTCTCGAAGATGAACACGAGCTCGCCAGGGAAGACGCGGTGGTTCTGGCGCGCGATCTTCTCGACGAAGTCGGCGTCGGTCTTGAACCTGCGCTGGTTCTCTACGAGATGGGCGATTGCGCGCTTGCGCCGGTCAATTTCCTCCTGAAGCTCAGCGTTGCGCTTCTTCAGCGACTCGCTGCGGCGATAGTCTGGATAGATCATGACGACTCCGCCGACGAGGATCAGCAGAAGCATGACATACGTCAGGTAACGGACGAACTTGTCCCTCAGGTTTTCGCTCATGTGGTAAATTATACCAAAAAAAAGCCTCCGCGTGGGGATGGGGAAAAAGAAAGTGGAGAAGTGGAAAGGTGGAAGAGTGGAGGGGTGGAAGAAGCGAGAGGAATTTCGGCGGTGCCACGTTCCGCGGCGGATTCACTCCCACTCAATCGTGGCAGGAGGCTTGGAGGATATGTCGTACACGACGCGGTTTATGCCGCGCACCTCGTTGATGATCCGGTTGGACATCCGCGCGAGCACGTCGTACGGGATGCGAGTCCAGTCCGCGGTCATAGCGTCCAGCGAGTTCACGCTGCGTATCGCACAGGTGTACTCGTACGTGCGCTGGTCGCCCATGACGCCGACGGACCTGCATGGCAGCAGAACCGCGAACGTCTGCCAGATGGTCTTGTAGTCCGGCAGCTTGCGTATCTCCTCCTGCACCCGCACGTCCGCGAGCTGGAGGAGGCGGACCTTCTCCTCCGTCACCTCGCCGAGGATGCGAACGCCGAGGCCCGGGCCCGGGAACGGCTGTCGGTCGAGGAGCTCGTCCGCCATGCCGAGCACGCGGCCCACCGCGCGCACCTCGTCCTTGAAGAGCTCGCACAGCGGCTCGACGAGCTCGAACTTCAGGTCGTCCGGCAGGCCTCCGACGTTGTGGTGGCTCTTTATCGTCTGGCTCGGGCCCTTGCGCGGGCTGCGGCTCTCGATGACGTCCGGGTAGATCGTGCCCTGCGCCAGGTAGCGGCAGTGGCGGAAGCGGCGCGCCTCCTCGGCGAACACGTCGATGAAGTTCTTCCCTATCGCCTTGCGCTTCGCCTCAGGGTCGTCGAGGCCCTTCAGCGCGTCGTAGAAGCGCCGCTCCTCGTGCACGACCGTGAGGTCGAGCCCGAGGTTCTTCATGAACATCTCCTCGACCTGCTCCGCCTCGCGGTAGCGCAGAAGTCCGTTGTCGACGAATATGCAGTGCAGGCGGCGCCCTATCGCCTTGTTCAGCAGGACTGCGACGACGGACGAGTCGACTCCGCCGGAGAGGCCGAGGACCACCTCGTCGTCCCCTATGCGCTCGCGCATGCGCGCGACGGTGTCCTCCACCCATGTCGTGAGCTGCCAGCTGCCCGTGCATCCGCACACCTTGAACACGAAGTTCGCGAGGATGTCGCTGCCGTACTGCGTGTGCACGACCTCGGGGTGGAACTGGAGCGCGTACAGTCGCTGGGAGTTGTCGAACATCGCCGCGAACGGGCACGTGGCCGAGACAGCGCCGCGCTCGAAGTTCGCCGGCATGGCCTCGACGCGGTCGCCGTGGCTCATCCACGCCGTTATCGTGGAGGGCACCCCGTCGAAGAGCGGGTTGCCGGGCATCACCTCGATCGGCATCTTGCCGTACTCGCGCTCCGCGCCCGGCACGACCCTGCCGCCGAGCACGTGGCTCATCAGCTGCATACCGTAGCATATGCCCAGCACCGGCACGCCCATCTCGAAGATGGCGGGGTCTACGGTTGGCGCGCCCTCCTCGAAGACGCTGTTGGGTCCGCCCGAGAGAATGACGCCGCTCGGCGGGTCCGCGGCGAGCTCCGCGGCAGTGGTGTCGCACCGGACTATCTCGGAGTAGACGTGGCGCTCGCGGATGCGCCGCGCGATCAGCTGCGTGTACTGTGACCCGTAGTCGAGTACGACTATGCGCTCGCTCACCTGGCAGGCCTCCCGAAGTCGATTATGCCGAGCCTTCCGAGCTTGTAGTTCATCATGCGCGAGCTGACGCCGAGCTCGCGTCCGGCGGCGGCGCGATTCCCCTTGTGGCGCGTGATCGCCGCGCGCAGGATGCGGCGCTCCGCGTCGGCGAGCTGCTCGGCGAGCGTCAGCACACGGCCGTCGTCGTAGGGGTCCTCGGCGGGCTCGTCGCCCTGGACCGCCTGCGGAAGGTTGTAGCCGTGCACCACGTCGTCCTTCGCCGTGAGCACCGCGCGCTCCATGCAGTTCTCGAGCTCGCGCACGTTGCCCGGCCACGCGTAGCTCTGCAGCATGTTGAGCGCCGGCGCCGATATGCGCGCTATGCGCCGGCCGTACTTCACGTTCATGCGCGAGAGGAAGTGGTGGGCAAGGAGCACGATGTCGCCGCCGCGGTCCTTGAGGTCCGGCATGGCTATCGGGAACACGGAGAGCCGGTAGTAGAGGTCCTCCCTGAACAGCTTCTTCGCCATCAGGTCCTCGAGGTCGCGGCTTGTCGCCGCGATGAACCTCACGTCGCTCCTGCGCACCTCGTTGGAGCCCACGCGCGAGAACGTGCGCTCCTGCAGGAACCGCAGCAGCTTCACCTGCACCGTGAGCGACAGGTCGCCTATCTCGTCGAGGAAGAGGGTTCCGCCGTCCGCCGCCTCGGCGCGCCCTATGCGGCGTTCGCGCGCGTCGGTGAAGGCCCCCTTCTCGTGGCCGAAGAGCTCGGACTCCACAAGGGCCTCGGGGAGCGCCGCGCAGTTGAGCGCGACGAACGGGCGGTCGCGCCGCTCCGAGAGCGAGTGTATCGCCTGCGCGACGAGCTCCTTGCCGGTGCCGCTCGCGCCGCGCACGAGCACGGTGGCCTCGCTCGCGGCCACCTGCCTTATCTGCTCGTAGACCGCCCGCATCTCCAGGCACTCGCCGATCATCCTGCCCGGGTTGCCGTTGGACATCAGCCCGCGCAGCCTGCGGTTCTCGTCCTTCAGGGCGTCGCGCTCGGCGCACTCCTCGCGGAGGACCGCGGCGGCCTCGCCGACCAGGTTCGCGATGATCTCCAGCAGGGCGACGTCCTTGGCGAGGGACGTCGTCTCGCCGCGCATCTCGCGGTCGGCCGAGAGCGTGCCGATCACGTCGCCGTTGCGTATGAGCGGCACGCAGATGAATGAAAGCGCCTCGTCGATGGCGCGCGACTTGGTGCGGTTCAGGAACCGGCGGTCCTTGCGGACGTCCAGCACGATCTCGGGCTTGCCCGTCTTCGCGACCAGGCCTGTTATGCCCTCGCCGAGGTGGTAGCGGCCCAGCGCCCTTTCCTCGGCGTTCAGCCCGCGCGACGACGCCTCGATGCGGAGCTCGTCGCCCTCCAGAATCGTGAACGTGCCACGGAGCATCCCCATCCGCCGGCCGAGGATGTCGATGACGCGCTCGAGGAGGCGCCGCACGTCGCGCTCGCGCACGACTGCGGTCGTCACCTCCCTGAGCACCTCAAGTTCGGGCTGTGCCGCTTCTCGCATGGCCTGATTATACCAAAACCGCCGGCCGGCCCGCAACGAACCCGCCAGGCCCCGTCAGACGATGCCCTGGGCCACCATCGCGTCGGCCACCTTCGTGAAGCCCGCGATGTTCGCGCCGACGACGTAGTTGCCCTTCTTGCCGTAGCGCGCCGCGGCCTCCCACGCGTTGTCGTGGATGGCCTTCATGATCCCGCGGAGCTTCGCGTCGACCTCGTCGCGCGTCCAGCTGACGCGCTCCGAGTTCTGCGACATCTCCAGGCCCGAAGTCGCCACGCCGCCGGCGTTCGACGCCTTGCCGGGCGAGAACATGACGCGCGCCTTGAGGAACGCCGAGACCGCCTCCGGCGTGGAGGGCATGTTCGCGCCCTCGCCAACGAGCTTGCACCCGTGCTTGACCAGGTACTCCGCGTCCTTGCCGTCGAGCTCGTTCTGGCGGGCGCAGGGGAAGGCGCAGTCGACCTTGTCGGCCAGCTTCCAGCTGTTCGCGCCCTTGAAGAACGCCACGCCCTTCGTCTTCTTCGCGAAGTCGGCGAACTCGCCGCGCTGCACGTTCTTGAGGTACATGATGTCCTTCAGCATCTCCGCGGAGATGCCGTCCTTCGCGTAGATCGCGCCGGAGCGGTCGGAGAGGGTGAGGACGGTCGCGCCGAGCTGGATCAGCTTCTCCGCCGCGAAGGACGCGACGTTGCCGGACCCCGACACGACGCACCTCTTGCCCTCGAGCGTCTCGCCGCGCTTGGCGAGCATGTTCTCGGCGAAGTAGACGTCGCCGTAGCCGGTGGCCTCGGGGCGAATCAGCGAGCCGCCGAACGACAGCCCCTTGCCCGTGAGCACGCCGGTCCACTCGTTCGCCAGGCGCTTGTACTGGCCGAACAGATAGCCGATCTCGCGCCCGCCCACGTTCATGTCGCCCGCCGGCACGTCCGTGTCGGGGCCGATATAGTGGTAGAGCGCGGTCATGAAGCTCTGGCAGAAGCGCATCACCTCGGCGTCGCTGCAGCGACGGCCGGGCGTGTGCGGGCTCTGCTTGGGGTTGAAGTCGCTGCCGCCCTTGCCGCCGCCCATAGGCAGCGTGGTCAGCGAGTTCTTGAAAACCTGCTCGAACGCGAGGAACTTCAGCACCGAGAGGTTGACCGACGGATCGAAGCGGAGACCGCCCTTGTACGGACCAATCGCGGAGTTGAACTGGATGCGATAGCCGCGATTGACGCGGACAATCCCCTTGTCGTCCACCCACGGCACGCGGAAGATGATGGTGCGCTCCGGAAGCACCATCCGCTCGAGGATCGCGTTCTCCTCGTACTGCGGGTTCTTGTCCAGCACGGGCGCGAGAGTCGTCAGCACCTCCTCCACAGCCTGAAGAAACTCAGACTGGTCGGCGTTCTTTGCCCGGACGTCCTCGATTACCCTTTTGACGTATTTGTTCATTCGTTTTTTCCTTTCTACCTAAAAGCTGCGTATGCGCTAAGGCTTTAGTTTCAACTAGCAAAAACCATGCCAGCATGAAGGCGAGCGCCATTCCGCTCGCCTTCATGCAGAAAAGATTACATTGAATGTAATCGCATCTGTAAACGGGTTACGAAATTGTAAACTCCTCGAGCTTAGACTTCTGCTCGACGGGCTTGGAATATATGTCCGACTCGTCGGGCGGAGGTGCCTTTGGATCGAGCGCGTTCTCGAAGGAAGGCGTTGGTCTCGGAGGTATGTCGTCCACACGCAGGCGGGCGGGCTTGCCGTCCGCCGTCTCGGCGTTGGCAGGTCCTCCAGCGATGCCGGTAACCGCCGCCGCCGCCGCGATCTCGGCCTCGCCCACGGCCTCCCTGGCGTCGACCTCGGCCTTTGCCGCCGCGTCGACCTTGCCGAGGCGGGTGCCGCGGGCCGGCAGCTCGCGCAGAAGAGGGTCGTCCGGGGGGATGACCGTGCACTTGAGGGGTTCGTTGATGTACTTCTCGATGTCGGGAATCTGGCAGCTCTCGAACTCGTCCGCGAATGAAATCGCGACACCCGTCGAACCGGCCCGGCCTGTGCGTCCGATGCGGTGCACGTAGTCCTCGGCCTCGTACGGGAAGTCGAAGTTCACCACGTACGAAAGGCCCTTTATGTCGATGCCGCGCCCGGCCACGTCGGTCGCCACGACCACCTTGATCTCGCCGTCGCGGAACTGGTCCAGGACCTTGAGCCTCTTGTTCTGGTTCACGTCGCCCGAGAGCATCTCCACGGAGACGCCGCGTATCCTGAGCGACTCGTAGACGTCCTCAGTAGTGGACTTCCTGTTGCAGAACACGAGGGTGCGCGCGTCGGGATGGAGCGCGACGTGGTTGAAGAGCACCTTGAACTTGTCCTCGGCGCGGATCACGTACACGACCTGCTTCACCGTGTCGGTCGCGTTGGTCTCGCTCTCGACCTCGGCCTTGTACGGCTTCTCCATCCAGTTCATCGCAAGCCGCATCACCGTGTCGTCGAGCGTGGCCGAATAGAGCATCGTGGTGCGCTTTTCCTTCGGAGGCAGCCTGCTCATTATGCGCCGCACGTCCGGGATGAAGCCCATGTCGAGCATGCGGTCCGCCTCGTCGATGACCAGGGTGTCGACCTTGGACAGGTCGACGACGCGGCTCTTGACGTAGTCCAGGAGGCGCCCCGGGGTCGCCACGAGCAGGTCGACCGGCGCGGACAGCACCTCGCGCTTCTGCCTGTCGTAGTCCATGCCGCCGTAGATCGCCAGCGACCTGAGGTCGCAGTACTTGCCGATGGCGTCCGCGTCCTTGCAGATCTGTATGACCAGCTCGCGGGTCGGTGCTATCACCAGCGCCCGCGGGCAGCCGCCCGTCTTCGCCCGGTTCTCCGGCGAGCGAAGGTAGCGCGTAAGTATCGCCACGAGGAACGCGGCGGTCTTGCCGGACCCCGTCTGCGCCTTGCCCGCGATGTTCTTGCCGGCCAGCGCCTGCTCAAGCGAGAGCGCCTGTATCTCGGTGCAGTACTTGAACCCGAGGTCGGCGATTCCGTGCATCACCTCCGACGGCAGGTCGAAGTCGTGAAAGCGCTTCTTCCCCTCCGCCGGCTCCACGGCAAAGCTTTCGGGAGACCACGCCGCATGCGCCTTGCGACGAGCCTCGAGCTCGGCCGCCGACACCTCTCCGCCCGGACGCATCT
>JAFRBA010000148.1 GCA_017405115.1 Kiritimatiellia bacterium | reverse complement strand
GCCGTTGCCCTTTCGCAAGTATCGAGATGCGTATCTCAAGAGTCACCCTTGGCCGGACGTAAAGCCGAACCCAAAGGATGATTGGGATGCATTTGGTTCTGTGCCGTTGTCGAAATACAATCCGAAAAAGCTGAAAGACCTCGTCTTTGAAACTCTGTCCGACAATCAGCACGGTCTTTGTGCTTACTGCGAAGAGAAGTTGCCGTCCAAAGGTGATCGAAGGATCGAACACCATCATCCTAAGTCGGATGTGACGACAGAACATTGCTGGATGTTTGACTGGGAGAACCTTTTGGCGGTCTGTGCGGGCGGAAGGTCGAATAATGTGTTCCTGGATTCCAACGCGGAGCAGCATTGCGATGGCAGTAAGGGCGAGAGCCTGACGACGATTTTGAATCCATACACAATGCCGCGACAGAACCTCTTTACGTTTGAATCATCTTCTGGGAAGTTGCTTGCGGACGTTGATATGTGTAACCAGCTTCATGTCGATGTGCAATTGGTTAAGGACACGATCGACGTATTGCAGCTGAATTGTACGACGCTCAAAGGTCATCGTCAAGATCTGGCGTTGCATTACAAGCAAGAGTATGAGAAGGTGCAGAAGGATATGCAGACGGGAAAAAGAGCGAAGGGATCCGTCAGAAGCGTGATTGCTAAACGCTGGTTTGGTAATGGACAAGTGCCAGTACTATTCACAACCCGGCGTTGCCTGTTGGGCGCTAAAGCCGATCCATACATTACGAGCGTTCTTCACTAACTACTAACTACTCTCTACCAACTAACAACTTTAAAAATGAGTGCGAAATTCATTCCTTTCACACCCGATCCGGTCAAGGGACAGGCGATTCTCAATTTCACTCGGACGTTGCGCTATTACGGTGACGACAAGGTCAAGGACCGTCTTCGCCGCGGCATGCCGCGTTATGAGATGGAGCTGAAGGAGCAGGTCGGTACGGATGCCAAGACAGACAATCTCGTGATCCGCGGCGAATGCCTGAGCGCGTGCGCCTACCTGAAGGACAAGGGCGTCAAGGTCGATCTTGTTTACATCGATCCTCCGTTCGCGTCCGGCGCGGACTACGCGAAGAAAGTCTATCTCCGGCGTAATCCCCTGGGAGGGACGCGCTCCGTCGCGTCCGAAACCGAGACGCAGATCGATGACGACCGCCTCGCCGCCTTTGAGGAAAAGATGTACGGCGACGTGTGGGAGAAGGAGAAGTATCTCAACTGGATGTATGAGAACCTCTGCGCCATCAAGTCGGTGATGAGTGATGACGCATCAATCTATGTTCATCTAGATTGGCACATTGGGCATTATGTTAAGGTGTTGTTGGATGAGATTTTCGGAGAGGATAATTTTGTTAATGAGATTATCTGGCATTACTACAATAAGATGCAAGGGAATGTGAAGCGATTTGCATCGAATCATGATGTAATCTATGTTTACCGCAAAGGGGATAAGTTCAGGTTCTCTCCAGTTCAGGAAAAGCGAGCTGAAAAGGTCAAGCAGATCAAGCGTGTTTGGAGCAAGGAGGAACAGAAGCTTGTAAATGCCAAGGATGAGAAAGGAAAGGTGATTTACATTGAATCTGATGAGTATACTGTTGATGATGTGTGGCGTATGTCCATGTTGCAGCCAGCTGACAAGGAGGAGCCTGTTGATTATGACACGCAAAAGCCGGAGGCATTGCTGGAGCGTATTATCAGCGCATCCTCTGACGCAGGGATGATTGTTGCGGACTTCTTTGGTGGAAGTGGAACGACTGCGGCTGTTGCGGCGAAATTGGGACGGCGGTTCATCCATGCTGATGTGGGTCTCAACTCGGTGCAGACGACGCGCGATCGGTTGTGCGCCATTGATGGTACTTCATTCAAATGCATTGAGGTGCAAGACGGAGTTCAGCTCTATCGCAATCCAGTTCAGACGATGGATAAGATCAAGTCGCTTATTCCCGGGTTGCGCAATGAGGATGCGCTTGATTCGTTCTGGGAAGGGGCGATTCATGATTCCAAGTTGGGGATGGTTCCTGTCTATGTCCCGAACTTGATGGATTCGACCACACGAGTGTTGGATGCGCCGCTTATGTTCCGGATTTTGCATGAGGCAATGCCTGATTTGCCGTCTGGCACGAAGAAGGTCATTGTCTATTACATCGAAATCGACCAGGAAGAGGTCAACAAGATCATCAAGGAAGACGACACGTCGTTGATCAAGGTGGAGTTGCGCGACCTCAAGTCCGTGCTGGGCGACGTGGTTGTCAACGACACGGTTGAATACTCCATCGGCGACAACAAGGACGATTTGATCAACAAGTATCTTGTCACAATTGAGAAGTTTGATTCAGACCGTGTCCGCGGCAAAATCGCCGAGTTTAACGAGCGTTGCTTCCTGAATCAGAAGCCCGGCAAGAAGTTCAAGGAGATCAAAGTCTCCGAGGAGGGGCTGGAGATGATCGAGTCCGTTTCGGTCGATTGCACCCGCAAGACCGGAGCGTGGCATTCCGACACGGAGATCCTGATCGACAAGTTCGGACTCGTCCGGCTCAACGGAGCCAAGACCAACAAATACTGGGACGGCACCATCGCCTGTTCCAAGAAGCCGCTCCGCATCCGCCTCCGCAACATCTGCGGCGACGAGACGGTGATCGGACTTTAATGGAGTATACTGGCATGAAGCGATTTAAGGATTTGTTCATTTCGTGTTCGAAGGATCAAGCGCAAGCTTTCTTTAGTCGCTTGACAAGTTATCTGTCATCATCATGCCCAGACGGCTGGCAAATTGACGATGACAGGATGAAGCGGTTTGCTGATGGCATCTGCTTTGTTTCTGGACTGTTTTCTTGCGTGGTTCGCTTTGATGGTAATAAGAATCCATATGCTATGGTTTCATTGGTTTATAGCGAGGACGAGCATCGTATTTGGATTAGTAATATTGTGCCGTGCCAGACAAGCCAGCTGAGCATGGATGAGTACAATGAGGTGCTGGTGAAATTTGCCAGTGAAATAGTAGACCCCGTGAAACTGGATTTGACGTGCGTGATTACCAAAGATGAGTTTACCGGGAAAGATGTGATGCCAGAAGCATCGTGGCAAAAACTAGAGTCGTTTGATGCATTGGCAAATCGCACCTCATTGCATCCGAATGATGTGCAAAGATGGCATCAATTTGTTATTTCGATTTTTCATTCAGGCATAAAACTTTACAGTGATACAGTAATAAGGATTTTGTGCGAAGAATTTGGATGGGATCGTGAACATGCTATCAAGTTGGCCATGCGATATGATGACGAGCTTGATCTATTACGAGAATATGTCAATGGGTGATTCGTCTCCAATACCACTAACCGAAGAGGATGCCGTAGCCTTGATCTTGTCCGAACCGAGGCCTGTTGTGTTTGTTGATACGTGTTGTCTTGGAGATATCTTTAGGGGAATCCTTGATGGCAAGATAGATGACGTTCGTAAGGTGTGTCTTGCGATTCAGAACAATAGCCAGAATCATTACTGCCATTATGTGTTCTCGGAACAAGTTAAAGATGAGTTCTGCAAGCCGGATCAGTTTGTAAAGCGTGAGATTGATGCGTTGAATCAACCGATAAGAAAATGGAATAATGCAGTTCGGGCAAGTAAAGTCCTCTCAGGGGATGTTTTTCGCGGCATTAAATCATACACTCAATTTGACCTGTCGTGGGCAACTGGCTTGTACGAGGATTTGCGGGGACAGATTGCGGGGATGTTTCGCGCAGGACATGTGGTAATCCCGAGTGAGAAGTCGCGCGTGTGGGGCAGTTGCCGTGAAGGGAGCCGAAAAAGGCCGGCGCATCAAGGAAAGGATTCGTTCGGAGACTGTTTAATTTGTGGTTCGGCGATTAATATGACTCGTATGTTGCGAAGCAAGGGGTTTGTGTGCGCTGCATATTTTACAAGTTCTAATGTAAAAGATTATATGGGTGTGAACCGTGATTGCTTGCATGCAGACCTTCGGGATGACTTTGCCAGTTGTAATTTGACATATTGCAATTCTGTTCTGCAAGTATATGGATTGATTGTAAAAGGAACGATGAATAAGGGTGCGGCAGTTTCATAAGGAGTAAATTGTGGAAGGTCTTGGAGATATTCGCGAAGCCGAGTTGTATGACGCGTTATGCAGGCGCTTCGGCAGAAATTGTGTGTATCACTCTCCCAAGATTCGAGTGCATAGGCAAGAAAAGGAGCTTGGCGACGTTGTTGTTCTTGCACTTCCGTATATGATTGTCTTTCAATCGAAATGGAAGAAGATGACGAGTGAAGATTTGCACGGAGACAAGGGAGATTTATACAAAAGTCGATTGATAAAGACAATGCAAAAGGCGGCATGTCAATTTAAAGAGTTGGCATCGTCGTTGCGGCAAAATGTAATCATTGAATTACCTCAAGTTTGGTTTCCAGAGAGTGATGAAACTTATCAGTTCCCGTTGGAATTAGTCGATCATGTTGTCCCTGTCGTTGTCGTCGATTTTGAAGACAAGATGTATGATGATCCAGATGCGAGGTTCGAAGGTGTTCCTCCCGTAGTAACGGAAGTGCCGTCGCAAGTTAAGAGTTGGGGGGCTGTGCATAGTTTTATTCTTCGAGACTTTTATAGGATCATTAATCAATTGTTTACAGTCGGTGATTTGCTGTATTGGCTTAAAGAGCGCGAGAAGTTTTTGTGTGGTGGCAAGCGTTCTATTGTTGGGTATACTGAGCTTACTTTGTTTGCGATGTATTTGGAGAATGATTCTTCTTGGCAGACGCTCAATGAGGCTGATTGTGTCTTTTTTGTGGGGAATGACAACTTTGAGCGGATGACGAGGAAGATGCGGAAATCGTTCGCAAAGCGGCAAAAGATATTTGGTCAACGGAATCTGTTAGATGCGATAGATGACACCATGGTTCGGTCTCTTATTATGGATGAGACCCCAAGTCGAAATGAGAGTATACTTTCTTATCTCATGTGCCAAGGCCGATTGCTATGTTGTACGGCAATCTCAAAACGAGCCATGGCATTGAAGTTGGGATCGTATCTATGTTGTGTTAAACGGGGTGGAGATGGATTTAGGGGCGGCTTTGCAATTTCTGATAAACCGATACCTTTAATGGGGACGGTATTTTATTACGGAGTCGCTCCGTATGACACGAAAGCGTCTGCTTTAAAATACTTCGCACGAGCATATGCTCGGACGCTCGCCGTGCTGAGGGACCAAGGATTGGACAAAATAACTAAAGAAGTGCTTGTCTTGTTTGTGCAAAGTAGAACACATCAGGTGTTTTGCTTGGTGAAAAAGATTGAAGAGAAGGATTATTGTCAGGCACCCCGGAATGAGATAGTGAGCCATGCTATGTACTCCCTCGCGAAGCAAAACACGAAATTTTCTGAATGGGATATTGTTCGCGGAGAATCTTGTGCTTGATTTAGGTTGATTTGTAAGCCTGAGAATGAAGTGATTCCATGGAGATATTGAATGTATGAAAGGCAATGAGACAAGATTGGTGGAGTTTATGGACGGATCGAAGAAGCGGTTCGTTATCCCGGTCTATCAACGAAACTACGACTGGAAGCAGGAGAACTGCAAGCAGTTGTTCGATGATCTGGTGAAGGTCGAGTGGGAATAGGTGTGGAACGATATTTGATAGAGACTTCAAAGGTAGATGCTCGGATGATTCATCACGAGCATGCTTTTTCTTTTGGAGACAAGGGCGGATTGTTGGATGAATATGGATTCTTGCGCAATCCGCAATGGGTGCAGGGGCTGAAGACATTAGAAGATGTGGCGAATGAACGTGGTGCGGTGATCATCGCTGAAAGCGGATTGGGGAAGTCATATATTGCACGTAGGTTTGCACGAGAAAAAGGAAGGGATGCGGTTCTGTTTATTGATGTGCAGGAATATCGCGGCGATTCCCCCGCGTTGGTCGCGGCAATACGTGAGGCACAGGATAAGCAATACATCTGCCTTGATGGATTGGATGAAGCGCCGGAACTCGCAAATGCCATCGCCCGTGGATTTGGGGCCTTGTCCTCGTCAGTTAAACGACTGATCTTTTCACGGGGCATTCCAGAACTGCGGCGGTTTACGGCTAATGATACGCTACCGATGTATTCGTTGTTGCCATTGACGCAGACTGATGTCATGTCTCTGGCCAAGGATGCGCATGTAGATGGCGAATCCTTCTTTGGTGAAGTAACTGCAAAGGGATTGGGTCCTGTTTGTGCAAAGCCTTTGGAATGTGGCGCACTGTTAGAAATGTTCAAGGCAGGGAATGGCTTGCGTGGAAGCGGTGATGAATTGCGGAGGCGTATGATTCTGCATTTGTGTGCCGAGAACGAAAAGGATCCCCATCGCTATTCATCGTCCGCGACAGTTTCGTCGGAGATGTGTTTTTCGTATGCAAAGAAGATTGCGCTGATTCTCAAATTGTCGGGATTGAGTGTCTTTAAACGGATGGATGAGATGGGGTCGGTCTCCGGTGCCGTGGATTTTGCACAGTACGGTGGTTTGTTTGATGCGCCGACATTCAATCGAATTTTGTCGCGCGGTTTGTTTTTGCCGATTAGCATGGATCGGTTTCGGTTTGCGCATATCACCTACTTCGATTATTTGGCGGCACATGGGTTGATGGAATGTGTTGCGCAGAAGAACTGGCGCGAAATCTTGATGAACGGAGAGGGCCTTGTCTATCCCCAATGGGAGAATGCCGTTGCGTGGGTCGCGACCAAGGATGAAGAGGTTTATAATGCGGTCTTTACACGGCAGCCGGAATTGCTGTTGAATTCGGATGCTGCCGTTGCCAAGTCTGGTCCAGATGGATTGTGCCGAGCCGTGTTAATGCGTGCGGCGCAAATGGATTATTGGTCAAGACAGTCATCGGGGATTGTCTTGCAATTCTCCAAGTTGATGTCTCCGGACACGGTGGGTGTGTTGCGCGAGTCTCTGAGGATGGGGGAAGAGAAATGCCGAGAAATGGCGATTGAGATCATTAAGCGTTGCGTAGTGCGAGAACTCATTCCAGACTTGGTGGAGTTCTTCTGCGATGATGCCATGCCGCATGAGGTACGAAAAAGTGCGGGATATGCATTGCTCTGGATGGAGCCCTCGGCAGCAGAAGTTCGGGATTGCAAAGGTGTTCTTGGACAGTCAAAGTGCTCGCAAAACCTTAAAGGAATAGTATTTAGATTACTGTGGCCTGACGAATTGACGGCAAAGGAAATGACGCCACACTTGCAAACGAAAAAAGATTCCGTCGGAGATTCTTATTCAGTGTGGCTATCGACTGAGTGTCCGAAGCGTTTTGCAAAGATGTCATACGAAGACGCGCTTGAAATGGTGCGTTGGGCGGGGCGGTATGTAAAAGAAGACGATAATGCAATTCACACCTTGAAAGAACTGCAAAGCAAGGTCTTTACATATTGCCTTAAGAAGTTCGACGAGGACAAGATGTATGACAAGCTTGCGGGTGTGTATGAAAGGTTTTGCGAGAAGCATAAGTCGCCGGTTTGCCCAAGATATGGTTCTGAAGATGATTCTGATTGGACATGTACGGATGAGGAGTTGAAGGGTCTCGTGGTAAAGCGTCGACGTCTTGCTGAAGCTGTCATTCGGAGGGGCCACAAGAATGCTGTGCTTTGGATTACGGGATGGGTGTGCGATTTGCTGGGGCCGACGGACGTGGATTTCTTAGAGGAAAAGATCAAGGCAGAGACGGATGGGGATGTTCTGCTGCGTTGGGTACAGTGCGCTGGTCGGTTGCAGTGGGGTATTCAGCTTCCAGAACGGGCAGAGTATTGGGATCTCTTGCATAAGCGTTTCCCTGAAGTCTTCAAACTCACGGCGCATAGAGCCCTTACCGAACGTAAGAAAGCCGCGCAAAAGCATCGCAGACACCAATTGAAGATGAAAGCTCGGCTTGCGACACAGGAACGAGGCAGAAAGGCATCCTATTCAACAAGTTTGCGCAATATCAAGGAGTCGGTTGCAAAAGGGGATCTTTGGAAGAACTTTTATAGTTTTGTAAATTATTGCGACGGCCAACACCTTGAATCAAAGCACAATGAATGGGGTTTTCATGTTTGCAGCAGCAGGGTGTGGGAGGATTTGTCGGCAGACGAGAAAAATGGTGTTGTGTTGGCGGCTGAAGACTTCCTGCTGAACGCGAAGGCTCCTCCACGTAAGAATGCGAACGAGATCTATCTCGCTCCTTTTGCGTCATTTGTCTTGTTACAAGAAGTTGCGCCACAAAAGCTTCAACAGTTGCCGAGGGAAGTGTGGCGAGAGTTCCGCTTCGAGCTGATGCAAGGGGGAAGTGTTGATGAGTCCGAGTCTGCATTGGCGGTACTTCAATGTTATTATAGAGTGAGTGGAAATGATTTCGTCGATTCCCTTGTCACGTATTTGCAATATCCGCGGACGGAAGGCGTACGGTTTTACTTGGGACAATTCAAGAAAATGCTGACGATTGACCAGCAGGTTTGCTTGACGTTGCTACAACGTTTAGATGCTGATGATTTGAGCGATTCACAACGCTTTGAATTGCTCGATGAATTCTGGGAGACAGACAGGTCAGTGACGTTGGAATATTTGCGCAAGAAAGAACTTTATCGACGGGTTGATCTTGTAAAACGTCCCTTGTTATCTGTATTTGCTCTTTATGCTTTTCCAGAACGGTTCTCTGAGTTGTTGACGAAGTTAGATGAATGTGCCATTTTGGCGCGGGAGTGGATTATTGCAGTTGTTGGTAAGGAAACATATTGGAATTCGTCGTTGGGGTGTTTGTTGAAAAAACTCAATTCGGGAGATTTGGCGAAGCTTTATTTAGTGATGCGGAGGATTTTTCCTTTGAAGGATGAGCCATCCCATTCGGGGGCCTATGCGCCGGATGCTTTAGACAATATATATACTTTTGCCTCGCAATTAATTTCGCTTATCTATGAAAGAAAAGGTTCAGAACTTGTGTCATTGCTCGAAATGCTTGTGCGTGAGTTGCCAGAGGAGAGATATTTGCGTGATCATTTAATTCGTGCGCGTAAGGATGCGTTGTCTGACCGATGTCCGACTTATGAAGCCAAGGATATTCGGGCGATGTTGGATGAGAAGCGTCAGGCGTTCTTGGTGAACACGCCCGAAGCATTGTTGCGTGTAGTGCTTTCGGCGTTGGAGAAATACAACCTTCTTCTGTCGGGGAAAAAGTCCCATCGTGCAAAGCTGTTGTGGAATGTGCATAAGCGGACCAAAACGATAACACACAAGGATGAGGAAGACCTTTCGGATGATATGAGGGACTTCCTGTCCGTAAGTTTAGGGGGATTGATCCTAAATCGTGAAGTGCAGCTGAATCGCGGGCGGCATGGGGAGCCTGGGGCGCGAACGGATCTTTGGGTCGAAACGGTTGATGGTGCAGGTGAAAACAAGTTGACTTTATGTATTGAGGTGAAAGGTAGTTGGAATAGAACGGCAAAGACGGCCATTGAAAATCAGCTGATTCATAAATACATGGGGGCGGGTGGGGCAGACGCTGGAATTTTGGCATTGGGATGGTTTGATGCACCAGCTCCAAACAATGTGAAGAATCAATGGAAAACTATGGCTCAGGCAAAAAGAGACTTAGATTCGCAAGTGAAAGAGGTTCGTGCGCGAGGGAATATAGTGTCCTCCAAGGTGCTTGATTGTAGTTGGTAAATGTTGAGGTGGGAAGTAAAAAGGGTCTTGTGACACAGTACCAGTGACACACTAACGTCGCATATCCCCCGACGACAGAATGGCGGAGCCGCGAGATTCGCCTACGACGAGATTTTGGAGACAAGCCCCGCGAAAGGACAGAAAAATAAGGGTTTCTTGGGGTCTGTCCCCGCCGGATTCTATCGGACAGATTGCGTTTGGACGAATTTGTGCAGACAGCGTCTGCACAAATTGCGGAAGTTTCAACGCAAGTGAAGTCCGTGCCATTTGAACCGGAGCATGTCGGGAAAATTGACATGTATCTAGAGGCTGTTGACCGCGAGATCAGGCGAGAGGGTGAAAATCCGACAATCGGATTGATTCTTTGTCCTAAGGCTAATGAGTGTCGCGTTGCATACACGCTCAATCGCACGATGAGCCCGGTCATGATCGCCGAGTACAGAAGGCTGCTCGTGCCGGAGGACGTGATGCGCAAGTCGCTCGAGGAATATTGCGAGTTTATGAAACGCGATGTGGCGAAGGGTTAAGAATGCGCAAATCTGTCCAGATTGCCACATTGGGAGATGCCTCAATCCTTGAACTGCCAAAGGTCGGGTTTCTGTCGTCGCGCAAAGTTCCGCCTGCGGCGGTCATGAAGTGCTACGACTGGGCGACGGAGATGTGTGATCGGGGCGTCTGCTGGTTGTCTCGCCCGTCGCCCAGTCCGTGGCGCGTGTTGATGCACGAACGGCCTCCATTCGCAATCGCTACATTCTCGAACATTCAGAGAGAGTTGTGTTCGCGGCCATAGATTCCGCAGGCGCTTTGGCCCGACTTGTCGGTGACTATCCAGCCTTGAAATATCAGGTGTTGGCATGAAGTAATGAAGAAATATATGTAGTTGGCGCTGGCGAAGGGCTTGCCGCGGTGCGCGGCTATCAGTCCGGGGCTGAGGGGGCGACGGTTGCGATGCCGACGCCCTCCCGGGAGATCGAAACGGTCTGAGCGGTTACGCTTCCGATTCCCGGCGACAATTACGCTTTTGCGGCGCGGTCGGAGTCCGCGCCCTACCGTGTGCCGCCGATGTTCGTCGCGGAGTGCGACATCAGGAAGTTCTTCGACAGCATTTCACATGACGTGGTGCGCAGACGGTGGCGGGAGATAGGATTTGACGCGGCAGCGGAGAGGGTGCTGGCGGCGTATCTGGATGTGTATGCGGCAGGAACGCTTGGCAACGGGCGAGATGCCCGTTTCCAGTGGTTTGATTTGACAGGGCCTGCGGCTGTCGGCTCTGCGGACTCATCTGGACTTTGGTATAATACCGTCCAGGAAGTTCAGAAGACAAGACACCTATGGCAACCATGATCCAGACGCCGGCTCCCGGCGATTTCCTTCTCCGCTGGCGCGGCGACGCGCTGACGGTGACGTTGAAGCTAGACGTCCCGCAGCCAGGCCGCGCGGCATTCCGCACCAACCTCGGCAACGCGGGCGTGCGCCGGCAGGAGATAATCGACGCCACCGAGAAGGGCCTCACCCCGCTTGCTAGGGCGTGGTCGGACATCCCGCTCCCCGAGGTGGCCCCGGGCGTCTTCCGCGCCGTGATTCCGCTCGACGAAGTGGGCATCTTCTCAGGCAAGGCTTGCTTCTTCGCGGACGGAGACGCCGTGCCGCAGTGGCCGGAGGGGCGCAACACGCATGTCAAGGTGGAGACCGCCGAGACCCGCCGCGCCAATTCCATATACTGCGTCTTTCCGCGGCAGTTCGGCTCGTTCCGCGAGGTGATGCGCCGCCTGCCGCACATCATGGACGACATGGGCTTCCGCATCGTGCAGACGCTGCCGCCGTTCCCGGTGCCGACGACATATGCGGTGATGGGCGAATACGGTTGCCCGTTCGCCGCGACCGACTTCCTGTCCGTCGACCCGGCCATGGCCGAGTTCGACACGCACGCCACGCCGCTGGAGCAGTTCAAGGAGCTGATCGGGGCGGTGCATGCGCGCGGAGGGCTGTTCTTCATAGACCTTCCCGCCAACCACACCGGATGGGCCTCGACGCTACAGACGCACCATCCAGACTGGTTCCGCCGCGAAGCCGACGGGAGATTCGTCTCGCCGGGGGCGTGGGGCGTCGTCTGGGCCGACCTCGTGGAGCTCGACTACTCCAACCACGGGCTGCGCGCCTACATGGCCGACGTGTTCCTGTTCTGGTGCAGGATAGGCGTGGACGGCTTCCGCTGCGACGCAGGCTACATGATTCCGGCCGACACGTGGGAGTACATCGTCGCAAAGGTCCGCGAAGAGTACCCCGACACCGTCTTCCTGCTCGAGGGCCTCGGCGGCAAGATAGAGGCGACCGACCGCCTGCTCGCCGTGTCCAACCTCGACTGGGCGTATTCCGAGATTTTCCAGACCTACGACCGCGGAGCCTTCGAATGGTACCTGCCCGGCGCAATCGAGCGCTCGGAGCGTTACGGCACGCTCGTGCACTTCGCCGAGACGCATGACAACGACCGCCTCGCAAACAAGGGCGAGGCGTACGCGAGGCTCAGGGTGCAGCTGGCGGCGCTGCTGAGCTGGCAGGGCGCGTGGGGCATCGCCAACGGAGTGGAGTGGTACTGCCGCGAGAAGATCGACGTCCACGGCAAGGGCGACCTCTCGTGGGGCGCGGAGCCGAACATGGTAGGCCTCATAGCCAAGCTGAACCGCATCCTCGCGACGCATCCGTCGTTCGACGGCCCGTGCCACCTCAGGGTCGTCACGCGGGGCGAGGGAAACACGCTTGCTGTGGCGCGCGACGGGCTGCTCGTCCTCGCCAACCTCGACTGTGCCGCACCGGCGACAATAGACTGGGACCGAGGCGCGTTCAACGCACAGGAGGCCTTCGACCTGCTGACGGGCACGGCGGTCAGGGCGGCCGGTCCCGTGCAGCTTGGCCCCGGGCAGGTTCTGTGCCTCGAGGCGCCCGGAGCCTCCGCCAAAGCGCCTGCCGCAGCGCCGGCGGCGGCGCCTACGCGAGGGGCGGGCGCGAAGCCGCTTTTCCACATCGTGATGCCGCGCGACGTGCGGCGGGACGTAGTGGTCCCCGAGGGCCAGGTCGTTGAGATATCCGCGCCGTCGCACTTCCGCGTGCGTCTCGTGGACCCGGAGACGGAGAAGACGATCCGCGTGTTCCGCTCCGTGGACGATCGCGTGGTGATGGTCGCGCCGGAGTACCGTGGCGACGGCACGCGCTGCCGCGTGCTGAGCCTCGACGTCTCGCGCTACGAGAACGGCCGTGCCGTGCGGACGCATTCGCGGTTCCTCGTGCCGCCGCCGCCAGGAATCGCCAGGGTGCGGCTGGCGCTGACCGGCGAGGAGGTTCGCGCGCATCCCGACGCCCGCACGGTCCTGTCCAACGGCGCGGGCGCCGCGGCGCAGGTGCGCCTGGGCTGGGGCGAGCTGTTCTCGCAGTACGACGCGATCCTCGCCGCCAATCCGAATCCGTCGGTGCCGTCCGACAGGCTGTGCCTTTGGTCGCGCACTCGGTGCTGGCTCCAGCGCGAGGGATACCTGCGGGAGCTCGACCGCCAGTGCGTGACGCGCTTCGCCGCCGACCCGTCCGGACGCCATGCCAGGTGGGAGTTCTCCGTGCCGTGCGGCATGGGCCGCGAGACGGCGTTTGTGTTCACGCTCTCCCTGGCGGAGGGGCGCAACGAGGCCTCGCTCACCGTGGAACGTCCCGCGGCCGCGGCGCGCGAGGTCGGCGAGCAGGTGCGCCTCGTGTTCCGCCCGGACGTGGAATGGCGGAGCTTCCACGCCACTACGAAGGCGTTTGCCGGGGCCGAGGCGCTCTTCCCGGCGCAGTGCGAGGAGACGGAGGACGGGTTCGCGTTCCATCCTGCCGACGGGGAGTTCAGGATGCGCGTCTCGGGGGGCGTCTACCACCACGAGCCGCAGTGGGAATACAACGTGGCGCATCCCGAGGAGGCCGCGCGCGGACAGGAGCCGAGCGGAGACCTGTTCAGCCCGGGCTGGATCAGCGCGGACATGAAGATAGGCGACGTCGTCTCGATCGTCGGAAGCTACTCGGCCGAGAGGGATGCGCCGGCGCCTGCGACGCCGCCGGTCCGGGCCGTGCCGGCGAAGGAGAAGGAGCCGGCTTCCTTCGGCGATGCGCTTCGCCGCGCGATGGAGCTGTTCATCGTCCGGCGCGACGACCTCAAGACGGTGATTGCCGGCTATCCGTGGTTCCTCGACTGGGGTCGCGACACGTTCATATTCATGCGCGGCATGATCGCTGCCGGCATGACGGACGACGCGCTGCGCATACTGCAGGCATTCGCGGCGTTCGAGGAGAACGGCACGCTGCCCAACATCATCTACGGCAAGACGGCGGGGAACCGCGACACCGTGGACGCGCCTCTCTGGTTCGTGAGGTGCGTCCAGGAGGTGTCGGCAACCTCATGTCTCACGTCCCATGCCTCTCATGCCGTCGCCTCCCTCAATGCCACGTGCGAGTCGATAGTGAACAACTACATAAAGGGCACGCCCAACGGCATACGCGTGGACGCCGGATCGGGGCTTGTATGGTCGCCGTCGCACTTCACCTGGATGGACACGAACTACCCCGCGTGTACGCCGCGCGTCGGCTATCCGGTCGAGGTGCAGGCGCTTTGGATTTCGGCGCTGCGCTTCCTCGGGCGGAAGGAGATGGCCGACAGGGCGAAGGCGTCCGTCGACCGCCTGTTCAAGTGGGAGCACGGCTACCGCGACTGTCTGGCCGCGCCGAACGGGGAGTCTGCGGAAGACGCGACGCCCGAGGACACGATACGGCCGAACCAGCTGTTCCTCATTACGCTTGGCGTGACGGACGACGCGTCGATACTGCGCGCCACCGAGGAGCTTCTCGTGCCTGGCGGAATCCGCTCGCTGAACGCGGGTCATCCGCTCTACCGCGGCGTGTACGCTGGCGACGAGGACACGTCGCGGAAGCCGGCATACCACAACGGAACGGCGTGGGCGTGGCCCTTCCCCCTCTACGCGGAGGCGCTGGCCGCGACGAAGGCGTGTTCGCGCGAGGTGGCCCTTTCGCTGCTCGCAGGCGCGGTCGAGAACCTGAACTCCGGATGCGTCGGCCACATGAGCGAGATAGCGGACGGCGATTCCCCCCATGCGCAGAAGGGGTGCGCGGCGCAGGCCTGGAGCGTGAGCGAGCTTCTGCGCGTCTGGCTCAGGCTGGGCGGCGCCTCGCGCAGGTAGTGTCCGCCACCGCCGCGATTATGCTATAATACCCCGCATGATTTCCGAAACGATACTGGACGCGATAGGGCACACTCCGCTTGTGCGCCTGCATCGCATGGTTGGCGCCGGCTCTGCCGAGGTGCTCGTGAAGTTCGAGGCGCTGAACGTCGGCGGTTCCATAAAGACCAGAACCGCCTGGAACATGATCTGCGATGCGGAGAAGAGGGGCCTCATAGGGCCGGACTCCGTGATCGTGGAGCCGACGAGCGGCAACCAGGGGATAGGGCTTGCGCTTGTCGGCGCCGTGCGCGGCTATCGCACGGTCATAATCATGCCCGACTCCGTCTCAGAGGAGCGCCGCAAGCTGATGCGCCACTATGGCGCGGAGGTCGTGCTGGTGCACGACGCCGGCAACATCGGCGACGCGATCGCCGAGTGCGTGCGCCGCGCGGAGGAGATGCGCAGGGCCGATCCGAAGGTGTACGTTCCGCAGCAGTTCTCCAACCCCGCGAATCCGGCGGCGCACAAGCATCACACTGCGCTCGAGATCATGGAGCAGGCCGCCAGGCCCATCCACGGCTTCTGCTCCGGCATCGGCACCGGCGGCACGCTCAGCGGAATCGGAGAGGTGCTGCGGGCGCAGAACCCCGGCATCGAGATATGGGCGGTCGAGCCGGAGAACGCCGCGATCCTGGCGGGCGGCACCGTCGGCACGCACCTGCAGATGGGCATAGGCGACGGGCTCATACCCGAGAACCTGAACAAGACGATCTATTCGAACATATGCGTCGTGTCCGACGAGGACGCGCTTGAGACTTCGCGCGACCTGGCCCGGAAGGAGGGCCTGCTTGCCGGGATCTCCGCCGGCACGAACGTCTACGCCGCGCTGCAGCTCGCCAAGAAGCTGGGGCCAGGCAAGACCGTCGTGACGGTCCTGCCGGACACTGCGGAGCGCTACTTCTCCACGCCGCTCTTTGACGGGGAGTAGCCCCCGATATACGCGACATCGTCCTGTGATGGGCTCCTTAGGGGCTGCAAGGGTGGCGATTATGCGTTCGTAGTCAAAATCGTGAGGTTTTATTTGCGAAAAAATGCCCCATGACATGCTTGCGGATTTGATGGGCGATAGTGTATAATGCGTGCGTATGGAGGCTTGGGGATCAATGACAAGAAAGGAAGATCTATGACAGAACTCAGAAAGACTGCTCTTGGCGTCGCCGTTGCGCTTTCCGTCTGCGTGTCGTTGGCTGCCGACGACATCGAGATTCCGGCACCCGGCGGCGTCGGCAACGTCACGGCGCTCACCAACGCGCTCGCGCACATCAGCTCCTACCGCAACGTCCTGCTCAAACCGGGCGTCTACGACCTCAAGGACGTCGAAATGGCGTCCGGCTCGCACCTGTCGCTGACGTCGGGCGGCCATGGCATAATCGGGCTTGGTGACGGCCCTGAAGACACTGTGCTTCTGGGCGGCGGATCTGCGGCGGGCTGTCGCATCTTGAGTCTAAGGGGGTCTAGCGCGTCTTCGATCGCCTGCGTGTCGAACTTGACGCTGACGGGCGGATATACGGCGAGTGACGGAGGCGCGTTTTTTGGCAATAACTATGCGCATGCGATCGACTGCGTGATCTCCAACAACTATGCTGCAGGAAGCTGGCAGGGAGGAGGCGGAGCCATCCGAATAGGGTTTGCGCGAAAATGCTATTTCGCAGACAACCGCACGGATGGTGCGGGCGGACACTTCGGCGGCGCGATGTGGTGCAACGATGCCACATATCAAGGCGCCGTAGACTGCGTGTTCACCAACAACTATGGTAACGAGGGCGGCGGCTTGAGAGGCGCATCAATAGTCAGGGGATGCACCTTTATCGGCAACACGGCGGCGAACAAAGGCGGCGGCGTCAGCGGAGCTTCGGTCTACGATTGCAAGTTCATAGAGAACAACGGTTATGGCGGGGGCGGTCTGGCCATGTGTGCCGTTGTCAGCAACTGCGCGTTTGTCGGCAACGTTGCGCGCACGGGCTATGTCGAGAGCGGCGGCGGCGCGTTGTGGTACGACCGCGCCGGAACCATCATCGACTGCGCCTTCACGAACAACACCTCGCCCGGATACGGCGGCACTGTCAGCCTCTACAAGAAAGAAGGGGATATCGTGACGATGCGATTCGTCAATTGCACCTTCAGCGGCGGCGTAGGCAATTACAATGGCGGCGCGATCATGCAGTCAGCCCAGACGGAGGTTCATGTCGAAGGGTGCTATTTTACCAGCAACGTGGTGAATGGCACAGCCAATGGCACAGGCTACGGCGGAGCCATCTGTCTGAACCGCGGCTATGTCGCGGACTCGACGTTTGAATACAACGCGGCGACGGGGGGCGTGAAAAAGGGCGGCGCCATTTGGTGCGGCGCGGCCGGCCTGAGCATTACGAATTGCACCTTCCGCTACAACATGGCAGCCACAGCGTGCGCTCTCGGCGCGGACAGCCGCGACAAGGCGCCTTTGGCCGTTGGGTGCGTGGTTTCCGGCTTTGTGCTCGACAACGGTTCTGGCTGTGTTTGCCAGTACGTCAATTTTGAGGACTCCATCCTCACCAACATCCACACTGACACATGGATATTCAAGAACTGCCAGTTCTCTCGGTGCTTTGTCGCGGACAACCGTTCGACATATGGCTCGGGCGGAATATCGGTTGACACGGGCGACTTGACCTACACCAACGCGAACTGCATTTTCAAGGACAATTTCCAGTACATAAACGCCATTACGGAAGCGAAGACCATCATCAACTGCTTGTATATTGGCAACATGTCCCAAAGCGGTGCCTATGGCGACATGGTCAGGCCGGGAGCGGTTTGCTACAACACTGTCTTTCTCGACAACAAGTATTCGTCCATACCGAGGGACTTTCGGTCAGGCTCATATCCGACGATGGTCAACTGTACGTATTCGCATATTGATGACGAGAGTCTGCCGGACAAGTGCACCAACTGCTTCAAGGCCGTGCGCACTGACTTGAAGTTCTCGCGTGATCCGGCGACCCCCTACATGCCGCGACCGAGGTCGCCGCTATGCAATCGGGCGTGTTCGGACGCCTGGATTCTCGAGGCGCTTGGCGACAGGGACTTCTACGGCCACGCGCGCTTCTTCGGCGGCGGGCTCGACATCGGGCCGGCCGAGAACGACGGCAGCCGGGAGAAAGGCTGTTTGCTCCTTCTCCTTTAGTTCGGTCATCTGCAATTCAGGATAACGACAAGCAGGAAAAGACATGACGCATTCACATCACGCCCGCAAGACGCATTGGGCGGCGGCGACCGTCCTCTCTGGCTTTTGCCTCTCGGCTTTCGCCGGATTCGCTCCGATTAACCCGGCGCGCGACTGGAAGGTCGTGTACGGCTCTAACCAGGGCCCGGAGGGCCGCGCGCTGCAGGTTCTGTCGGAGGCGGCTGCCCCGATCATGCGCGACCACGGCACTACGACCTCCTATGTGCTCGCGATGGAGAAGGCCGGGGGGACGCACGTCGACAAGAAGCACCTGATTCTCGTCGGACGGCCGGACAACAACCCCGCCCTGGTGGCGGAACTGGGCGATACCGTGGTCCCGAAGGGCGGGTATGTTGTCAAGACCCGCACAGTCGGCGGCACGAACATCGTCGCGATCGCCGGTGACACGCCGCGCGCCGTCCTGTGGGGCGCGTTCGAGTTCGCCGACATCGTGAAGCCAGACCTGACCGACGCGTCTGTGCAGTGGCGCAACATGGCCTATGAGGACGTATTCTTCAAGCTGGAGAAGATGCCGGACTATGTCTACGCCACGGCCCCCGAGACGCCGGTCAGGTCGCTGTTCACATGGGGCCATGTGATCGACGACTACAGGCTCTCGTTCCGGGAGTTCGCCCGCAGCAGGCTGAACCGCGTAATCCTCTGGAACGAGTTCCCGCCGGTCAACGCCGCCGAGGTCGTGCGCGAGGCGCATGACTGGGGCCTTGACGTCTTCTGGGGCTTCGCATGGGGCTGGAGCACGGATTGCCGCGACGCGGACCTCTCGAAGATCGCCGAAATCAGCTCGGCGATCGTGCACGAGTGGGAGACCGTGTGGGGTCAGTTGCCGGGCGACGGGATATACTTCCAGTCGTTCACCGAACTTTCGTCCGAGACCATCGGCGGCAGGCTCGTGGCGGAATGCGTCGTCGACCTGGTGAACGACACGGCACGCAAGATACGCGCGAAGCGCCCGGGCCTGCCGATCGTCTTCGGGCTGCACGCCAATTCGGTCAAGAGACGCATCGAGACAATCGAGAAGACCGACAAGGACATCGACATACTGTGGGAGAACTGGGGCGGCTTCCCAGTGGACAGGCTGATCCCCGGGGTGATCGGCGCGACTCCCGACGTGATGTCCCCTGACGCCGTGCCGATGGCAAGGAAGATACTGGCCTCGGATCGCCGCGCCGGCCTCGTCTGGAAGGCGCTGCTCCAGGACTGGACGTGCTGGGCGCACCAGCCGGGGCCGTACATGCTCGGCTGTGCCGGCGTGCGGCTGTTGGACCGCGACAGGAAGCTCGTCGACGGCTACAAGGACGTCTTCGACGACAAGTGGATGCGCATGGGCCCGCAGGTGGTCGACTTCTTCAGGATGACGCGCGCCGAGAAGCACCCGCCATACGAGTACAACACCGTGGCCGAGTACAACCCGCCGCTGGCTTTCGCGACGCTTGCCCAAGCAGAGCTCTTCTGGAGCTCGAAGGACGAATGGAAGGAGTCTGCGAGACGGATCCGGCGTCGCATGCACGCAGCCAACGTCTCGTGCGGCAGATAATTAAGTTACGGAGGTCGACAGTGCAAATAACCAAGATATCGGCGTGCATTCTGGCAATGGCGGCGGCGCTGGGCTCACAGGCGGCACCCAAGCTGATATTCCACGGGTGGGACACGCTCGACGCCTCGCCGGCGGAGATTCTCGCCAACGCCGACGCAATCGCCAAATGCGGTTCCGACGGATTTTCGTTCATAGTCAAGACCAAGAACGCCAAGGGCGAGGAAATAAACAGCTGCTACCTGATGAACGGGGCGAGATGGCGGTGGGAGGACGTCTCCAGATTCAAGCCGCAGATACAGGAGCTGGTGAAGAAGCCAGGCCTAGAGTGGAGCATGCTGCATTTCTGGGGCCAGCCGCGTCCACGCCTGGCGCTCACGGACGACGCGGCCTGGGAACTCGCAGCGAACAACCTCGCCGTCCTGGCGCGCCTTGCCAAGGAAGGAGGGCTCAGGGGCATGGTGCTGGACGCAGAGGACTACTTCAAGTCGCGGCAGTACTTCTGGGACCCGGAGAAGGATCCGCCGTGGGATGAGTCCGTGCGCCTCATGCGCCGCCGCGGCGCGCAGTTCTTCGGCGGGGCGTTCAAGGCGTTCCCCGACATGGACCTCCTGTCGTTCTTCTTCTTCGCGCTGGATTCGGAATACGGAAGGTGCGAGGCGGATCCGCGTGCGACGATGATCCGCAAGAAAGACCTCTGGCCGGCATTCCTGAACGGCATGCTCGACGCGTTGCCGCCAACGGCCCGCGTCTGCGACGGCGACGAGAACGCCTACCACTACCAGGCGGCGCGCTGCGACTTCGCGAAGGCCGCCTCGCGCCAGATGACGGGGGTGCTTCAGCTGGTAGCACCGTCCAACCGCGCCAAGTACCGCGCGCAGAACATGGTCGGGTACGGCTTCTACTTGGACGGCTACGCGTCGCCGACAAACAGCCCGTGGTATCTTCCGGAGGTCAATGGCTCGCGCGTGGCCGCGCTCGACGCAAACATCCGCGACGCCGTGAGGGCCAGCGACGGATACATCTGGATCTACGGGGAGCACCATCCGTTCATCGAGTGGAGGCAGCCGCCGATAGTCCGTGCGATGACAAGATGGAAGGGATACAGGACATGGGAGGAGCCGCTTCCCGGCTTCCGCAACGTGCTGGACGCGAACACGAAGCCGCTTGAATACGTCGCCCGCCGCAGGGCCGAGATGAAGGCCGACGGGACTTACACGAACCTCGTCGCCGGCCTGAAGCCGGGCAAGAACGGGCACGTGAGCAAGTTCCTGCCCGCGCGGACGCTAGGCGACTGGTATGCGCTGTCGTTCGACATGAAGGGTTTCGGGCGAGGCCTTGTCTCCTGGATGGGCCGCAAGGGTTGGATGTGGAAGTACTCCGACTACGCGACGTTCTCCAAGCCGGACGCGAACGGCGTGCGCCGCGGCGTGATCATCGCGCGCGTGCCGCCGGACGCCGCGCAGATATACATTTGCCTCGACGGGAACACCGACAAGCGCAAGGACGTCGAGTTCTCCAACCTCGAGCTTCTGCTGGTTGAGCACATCGCGGCAGGTTCCGTCTCCAAGCACCTTATAAAGAAGTAGGGGAGATTCGCAATGAGTGGAAAAGTTACAGGATGTGCCTCTGCGACGTGTGTAGCGCTCGCAGTGGCGACGGCGTTCGCGGTTCTCCAGTCCGCCGCAGAACCGAAGACCATACTTGGGCATGGCTGGGACCTGCTCGACTCCGACACGTCCGACCTGCTGGCGAACGCCGACGCGCTGGACAGGACCGGCCTGGACGGCGTCTCGATTCGGCTTAAGCTGGGCAAGACGGCCGACGGGGCCGCCATGGACTGCACGAAGATGCGCGGCGCGCCGCGCTGGCGCGAGGACGCATTCGACCGCGACGTCGCCAACATCCGCGAGCTCGTCAAGCACCGCTCGATGCGCAAGTCGATGCTGATGGCTTGGTGGGGAACGGGCGACCGACTTGACTGGCGCGACGACGCACGCTGGGCGGACTTCGCCGCGTCGATGGCGGTGGTGGCGCGTCTGGCAAGGAAATGCGGGCTGCCTGGCATAGTCATCGACCCAGAGGACTACAACCGAAAATGCCAGTTCCAGCGATTCAAGGACGACGGCGACTGGAACGAGCTGAACCGTCTGGCCCGCATGCGCGGCCGCCAGATGTCGAAGGCGATCTTCGACGCCTTCCCGAAGTGCCGGTTGCTCACGTTCTGGACTTTCTCCGAGGTCGAGCCGTGTCTTTTCCAGGATCCGCCGCGCATCGCACGCGCCTACGACGACCTGCGTCCGGCGTTCTTCAACGGCATGATGGACGGCCTTTCCGACGACGGCGTCATCTACGACGGCGACGAATTCGCCTACACGATCAGGGCCGACCGCAACGACTTCTACCGCCATGCATGGCTCATGAAGGACGGTGCGCGCCCATTTGTGGCGCCGGAGAACGCCGCGCGCTTCGACAGGCAGTGGCTTGTCTCGTTCGGCCTCTACCCCGACATGCACGTCAACCCGCTTGGCTCGTCGTACTGCTTCCCACGCGGAGATGGGGAGATTGCACCTGTCAACCTCTTCGCAATGAACGTCGAACAGGCCGCAAAGGTTGCGCCGGACCTTATTTGGATATACGGCGAGCACAGAGGCTGGATCCGCTGGAAGGGCGGCAAAAAGTACGACCGATACAACAAATGGGGCACGTGGGACGAGGCCATTCCCGGGTTCACGGACGCGATCCGGTACGGCAAGGACCCTGCCGGCGCGTTCGCAGAGGACCTCGCCGCCGGCCGCCTGAAGGCCGTGGCCGACGCGAGCCGCCTGTCCGCGGCGAAGGGCGAAGGCGGCGAATACGTCGTATTGCCGACAATCCCCGCTAAGCCGGGGGACGTGTTCGGGGTTGAATTCGAGGCGAAGGGGCGCCGCCCTCGCGCGTGGATTTTCTGGCATGTGGACGGCAAGTTCCGTCGCGGAATCTGGCCGGTCGACATTGCGACGGACGGCAAGGCGGATGCCGGCGGCTTCGAGCGCGGCGCGGCGGTCGTGCGCGTACCGGCCACGCACGGGCTCGACGGAATGGAGCTGCGCATCTACGCCGACCACGGAGCCAAACAGGCGGCTGACGTGCGCTTGCTGAGGGTTTACCCGATAATTGCATCAACGAAAACAGGAATTTAACAGCGATGAAATACGCTTTGACAATATGCGCTGCGGCGTTCTGCGCCATGTGGCGCGGGTCATGCGAAGCGGCCGACGCGACGGTGGCGCAGGTGCCGGTGGCTCAATGGACGCGGAGCTGGTGGATGCCGCGCTTCGAGGCCAAGCGCGCGCTCGCCAACGGCGGTGGCTATGACGTCGTCTTCATAGGCGACTCCATAACGCAGGGCTGGGAGGGCCGCGGCAGGAGGGTCTGGCAGGAGCGCTTCGAATCGCCCGGCTGCCGGGCGCTCAACTGCGGATTCGACGGCGACCGGACGGAGCACGTTCTCTGGCGCCTTTTGCACGGACAGCTTGGAAGTCTCCGTCCGAAGGCGTTCGTCGTGATGGTCGGCACGAACAACACCGGACATCACGACCTGCAGGAGGAGACGCCGATCGACACGATTGCCGGCATCCGCGCCATTGTGCGCTGGCTGGCGGACACGTATCCGGAGTCCCGCGTGGTGCTGCATCCGATCTTCCCGCGCGGCGAGACGGTCCGCGACGCCCGACGCATGCGCAACGACGCCGTCAACGAGAAGATCTCCGCATTGGCCGACGGACGGCGCGTGGCGTGGTGCGACTTCAACGCGCGCCTGGTTGCGGAGGACGGGTCGCTCTCGAAGGAAATGATGCCCGACCTCCTGCACCCTGGCGAGGACGGCTACCGCATATGGGCCGACGCCCTAAAACCATACCTCGACTGGGCGCTGGGGCGCGGGCCGATTCCGAGCGAGAAGGCGGCTCCCATGCCAACGGCCCTTGAGCCTGCGACGAACGCCGCGCCGGCGAACGCCTCGGCCGGGTTCGGCTGGTTCGAGGACGGGCGCTACCAGCGCAAGCGCCGGGAGATACGCGCGAACGCCTCGAAGTGGTTCGATGCAGTCCTGATCGGCGACTCCATCACGCATGGCTGGGAGAGCGTCGGGCTGGACGTCTACCAGCGCCTCTTCTCGGGTCGCGCCGTCCTGAACATCGGCTTTGGCGGCGACCGGGTCCAGAACGCCCTCTGGACATGCGGCATAGGCGGTCTTCTGGACGGCTACCGCACGGGGCTCGTGAGCGTGATGATCGGCACGAACAACGCGTCCGACCCTCCGGAGGACGTCGCGGCCGGAATCGCGAAGCTGCTGGACATTGTCCGCCGGAAGCAGCCTGACGCCAGGATACTGCTGCACGCAATCATGCCGCGCGGCGCAAAGCCCAACGCTCTGCGCTCCAAGAACGACAAAGTCAACGCCCTCATCCGCGGGCTCGCCGACGGCAGGCGAGTCATCTGGGTGGACCTCGGGTATCGGCTGATGGACGGGGAGGGAAACATCCCGAAGGCTCTTCTCTACGACTTCCTTCATCCGACAGAAAAGGGCTACGAGATCTGGGCTGATGCTCTCAGACCGCATCTTGCCGAGACGGCGAAATAGCTCACGATGAAGAAAGTAGCGTTTCTGTCTTTCGTCGCCGCGCTGGGCGGCATACTGTTCGGGTATGACACTGCCGTAATATCCGGCACGATTTCCGCAGTCGCCGATAAGTTCGGCCTTGACGCGATGGCGAAGGGCTGGTACGTCGGCTGCGCCCTCGTCGGATCCATTGGCGGCGTCGCTGTGGCCGGATGGCTGAGCGACAGATTCGGGCGCAAGCCTACGATGCTGTTCTCGTCCGTTCTCTTTAGCGTCTCCGCGATAGGCTGCGCGCTTTGCATCGGATTCGCCGACCTTGTCGCCTACCGCATCGTAGGCGGCGTAGGCATCGGCATAGTCTCAATCGTTTCGCCTGTCTACATCACGGAGATATCCCCGCCTGAGCGGCGCGGCACGATGGTCTCGCTATACCAGTTCGCCATCACGCTGGGTTTTGTCCTCGCGTATTTCGTCAACTACCTCATCCTCGTCAACCTGCACGTGGCCGACCTTTGGCGCGTGATGCTTGGCGCGGAGGCGGTGTTCACGCTCCTCTTCTTCGCCGTCATCTTCTTCATCCCCGAAAGCCCGCGCTGGCTGGCGATACGCGGCGGCGTCATCGACGCCGCCCTACCGGGCGAGGAGGGTTGTGGTAGGGCGGTTTCGATGAAACCGCCGGTGACAGGCATCCCGTGGGGCGAGCTTGCGAAGCCGGGGATTGTAAAGGCGATTCTCATCGGCTGCGCCATCGCCGTGCTCGGGCAGTTCATGGGCGTGAACGCCGTCCTGTACTACGGACCGGAGATATTCGCGGACGCCGGATTCGCCGCGAAGGAGTCGTCCTTCTCCACTGTTCTCGTCGGGCTTGTCAATATGCTTTCGACGATTCTCGCCGTCTTCCTGATGGATCGCGCGGGCCGCAAGGCGCTCGTGTATTTCGGCGTCTCGCTTATGATTGTCTGCCTTGTGACGATCGGCGTGTTCTTCCGACTGCACGTCATGGGCGTGGCGTTCGTCGCGGTGTTCCTCGCGTATATCTTCGCGCAGGCGGTCTCGATCAGCGCCGTGGTGTTTGTCCTCCTGTCCGAGATGTATCCCGACAAGGTGCGCGGCGTCGCGATGTCTGTTGCCGGGCTGTCGCTATGGGTCGGGACGTTCCTGATAGGGCAGTTCACGCCTTGGTGCATGGCGACGCTCGGCTCGTCCGGCACGTTCTTCTTCTTCGCGGCGATGTGCCTGCCGTATCTCTTCATCATCTGGCGACTTGTCCCCGACACGACGGGCAAGTCGCTGGAGGAAATCGAATCGCATTGGCGTGTTGGCGGAGAAGGAGGCTGACGACAGATGGGCGAAGGTTGGCTTTTGGGGTTTGGCGAGAAGTGCCGCAGGGAGCTTCTGGACGGCATCCTTCCGTTCTGGATGGAACACGGCCTGGACCGCGAGCATGGAGGCGTGTACACATGCCTCGACCGCGACGGGACGCTGATGGACCCCACGAAAAGCGTCTGGTTCCAGGGGCGCTTCGCATACGTGCTCTCGTATGCGTACAACCACGTGGAGAGGAACCCCGAGTGGCTGGCGGCGGCGAAGTCGACGATCGACTTCTTCGAACGGCACTGCTTCGACGCGCGGGGGAAGATGTATTTCGAGGTGGCGGCGGACGGCACCCCTCTCCGGATGAGGCGGTATCTGTTCTCGGAGTGCTTCGCGGCGATGGCGCTTGCGGAATATGCGCTTGCCTCCGGCACCGGCGGCTGCGCGGAACGGGCGCTCGACTTGTTCCGGCGCATCCAGGCGTTCATGGGCGACCCCGCGATGACGCCGCCGAAGTACGAGCCGTCTCTTGTCACGCAGGGGCATTCGCTTACGATGATCTTGATCAACGTGGCGATGGTGATCAAGCAGGTCTCTGACGACTCCGCCCTTGACGCGCAGATCGACGCGTCGATTCGCCGGCTGACGGAGTGCTTTGTGCATCCCGAGTTCAAGTGCCTTCTGGAGACCGTCGGGCCGAACGGCGAGTTCATCGACACTTGCGCGGGCCGCACAATCAACCCCGGTCACTCCATCGAGACGAGCTGGTTCCTGATGGACGTCGCGCGTGCGCGTGACGACAGGGAGCTTCTCGCGACTGCGCTCCAGATTCTCGACTGGTCGTGGGAGTGGGGCTGGGACGCCTCCTGTGGCGGAGGCGGCGTGATCTCGTTCCGCGACTGCCGCAACTTCCCGCCGCAGTGCTACGAGCAGGACATGAAGTTCTGGTGGCCGCAGTGCGAGGCGATCATAGCCAACCTGATGGCCTACCGGCTGACAGGCGAAAGCCGCTATCTGGACCGTCTGCGCCTTGCGTCCGACTGGGCCTGGGCGCATCTGAAAGACCCCGAATTCCCCGAATGGTTCGGCTATCTCCACCGCGACGGCACGGTGGCGCAGCCGGCCAAGGGCAATCTCTTCAAGGGCCCGTTCCACATCCCCCGCATGCTCGTGAAGTGCGCGGCGAATTAGCCTGCGCAGACATGACCCGGAAGGGCGGCATCTACGAATACCTTCTTTCCGGCGGCGAGCAGGAGCGCGCGCTCTCCATCCGCAAGTTCACCGATTCGCAGAAGCGTGACGCATACGAGCGGCAGGGCGGCAGGTGCGCCGACTGCGGCAGGCACTTCGAGTTCGAGGAAATGCACGGCGATCACAGGCTTCCGTGGTCCAGGGGCGGCCACACCGTGCCCGACAACCTGCAGATGCTGTGCCGCACGTGCAACCTCAAGAAGAGCGACAGATGAGTGCGGAGATTTTGGTATACTATGACACGCCATGAGGACATGGGAGACAGAGGCATGAAGAACATGATGCGCATCGCGGCCGTGGTTGCCGCCGCCAGCCTGGCGCTAGGCGCCTGCGCCGGAGAGGAGCTCGTCTTCCCGCAGCTTCCCGAAGGGACGCTGCCGGACACGGAGGTCTCCACGAACGTCGCGCTGAGCGTGCAGCACGACGGAAACATGCGATTCTCCATTTCCATCGACGCGGCGAGCTGCACGTCGAACGAGGTGCTTGTGGCCGTCGGATGCGACGCGGATTCGGACGGCGACCTCTCGCCGGGCGAGGCGGCATTAGTGTACGGAATCGAAAACGGCGTGAGATACTTCGTCGACCTGGAGTCCGGGACGGTGTCGGCGGACGCTCTGGCGACCGTGACCATAAGGGCAAGACGCATCGACCCAGCCTGGAACATGGCCAAGGTCGTGAAGCGAGGACTGGGGGACATCGGCGAGACGGTGACGACGACGGTCGAGCGCGGGTGCTTCGCAATTCGCATCAGGTGATGGACGTTCGGGCAACGGGGGACACAGGAGATGGCAATTGACTGGAATTTTGTCGGGATTGCGGCTGGGACGGCGTTCTGCGGAATTCTGGTGGCGCTGTTCTTCGGGCGTCCGCTCCTGCGGGCGGCTTCGGAGATAAGGTCTCTTCCCAAGATGGTACAAGGCGCGCTTGCCGCCCTTGCGCTGATGGCGACGGTCAATGGCCAGAAGCTGCGGAGCGGCGGGGGCGGGCAGCCCGATCCGCCCGCGGCGGTGACGCAGGAGGAGATCGCACGGGGATACAGGCTCGTAGCCGAGACCAACGAGACGGGCCACTCGTTCTCCATGCCGTCGAACGCAGCATACGTCGGGCACCTGCACGAACACGGGGCGAGGTCCGACTTCGGGATGCACATGGTGGACTTCGGCGCATGG